>SKXL01000077.1 GCA_007128425.1 Balneolales bacterium
ATCGTGCCATAAATCGTTTCAAGAAAATGATGACCCGTTCACGCATTCTGATGGAATACAAAGACCGTCAGCAGTTTCTCAAACCTTCTGAGCTTCGCCGTGAAGCACACAAGAAGAGTGTTCGGGAAGAGCGCAAGCGTCGTCGCGACGAATGGAGATAGTGCGAGGGCACTTCAAATTAATCCGCTTTTCTTGAGAGCGTCGTCAATATTACGCACGGCGCTGATCTTCAGTATGTTTCCGTCCTCTGTGTAGCCCTGCGGAACTACGGCATGACGAAACCCCATCGCTTCGGCTTCTTCCAGTCTTCTGATCAGCTGGGTTACCCGCCTCACTTCAGCACCCAGCCCTACCTCACCGATCATCACCACCGGCTCTGCGGCCGCCTTTCCAGAAAGGGATGATACCAGTGCCATCGCTACACCAAGATCACACGCCGTCTCGGTGAGTTTCATCCCCCCGGCCACATTCAAAAATACGTCATGCTGACTGAAGTGCCAACCGCAGCGCTTCTCAAGAACTGCGAGCAGCAGTGACAGACGCCGATGGTCAAATCCCGATGTGGTACGCTGAGGCATGCCGTATGACGTCGGCGTTACCAGTGCCTGAATTTCAATAAGCAGAGGACGCGTGCCTTCCATTGAGCAAACCACGGCATTTCCACTTACAGTGGGGTCAAACTCGGATAAAAACAACTCGGATGGATTGGAAATTTCCCTGAGTCCGCCGTTGTCCATCTCAAACACTCCTACTTCCTGTGCCGGACCAAAGCGGTTTTTCAGTGTTCGCAATATACGGTGATGCGACTGCTTGTCTCCTTCAAACTGCAAAACGGTATCGACCATATGTTCCAGAATGCGCGGCCCTGCAAGGTCACCATCCTTGGTCACGTGTCCGATGGCAATTACCGTGATTTTCTCCTGCTTTGCCAGCTGCATAAGCAACGCAGCGCACTCCCTGATTTGTGCCGTGGTGCCGGGCATGCTTTGCAGGGCATTGTGGTAAACAGTCTGGATGGAATCGATAAACAGAATGCCGGGCTTTTCACTGCGAACGGTTTCAACAATCTGCATTATCTCCGTTTCGGTGTACATTCTGAGGTTCTTCGAATGGATATCAAGTCGGTGCGCGCGCTGCCTGATCTGGGCCAGAGATTCCTCGCCCGATACATAGAGCGTCTTCTGCCCGGTGAGCATGGATGCACATTGAAGCGCCAGCGTGCTCTTGCCGACCCCGGGGTCACCCCCCAGCAACACAAACGAACCGGGCATCAGTCCGCCTCCAAGCACGCGATCCAGCTCCCCCATCCCGATTTGCAACCGTTCAGCTTCGGAAACCGGTATTTCATCGAGTGAATAGGGCTTGACAACATCTGAATCCTGTATCTTAAGGCGTGATTTGTGCAATTTCTGCCCGGTTTCATCGGGAATGATCACTTCCTCAAGAGTATTCCACTTTGCACAGGAACCACAGTTTCCCAGCCATTGCGATGTCTCCCAACCACAGTTGGAGCAGACAAATCGTGTACGTCTCTTTTTAGCCATAAACAATCAGGGTATCCCAGGATGTTTTCTATCTTTTTTTGCATTGTCCGGTTTCATGCCATTATTCTTTTTGTCATTGATTGTCTCAACAACCTTGACGTTGAGATACCAGCTCATGGCCATCAAACCGGCGCCAACTACCAGATAGAAACTGATGAGTCGCCACATGAAAACTGCAATGCCCAGAAATTCACGGCGGGTCATGAGAGGACCCTGAAACAAGGCGTACAACCCCTCCAGCCCTCCGCTCCCACCAGGTGTCGGCATAAACATTCCGGCTAGAGTCATTGCCATTCCCCTTAAAAACGAGAGCAGCACATCAGCCGGAACGAAACTCAGCACCACTATGGCCGGCAGCCAGACTTTCGCAAGCCAGGCCAGTGTGGACAGGGCAAATGCATTTATTACAAATGATCTCGGCTTTTTTCGAAGTTCATGGGAGTAGGATTCCAATACTTCTGCTTCCCGTGCAACTTTGTAGCGGTGCTTGCGCAATAGCGGCATGCTGAATACAAAGTTGACCGTTCGCTTAAGAACATAGGGATTCCGGAATACACCATAGGTCAAAAAAGTGGCATAGCCGAGCAACAGTATGTAAATGAGAAACATGGCCCCATATCCCACCCAGCCGGCATTTTCAGGCACAACCGGGAAGAAAAATTCTAAAATGACCAGCATCGGTATGACAAACACCAGGAGCAATTGATCCAGCATGATACCGTATATCACAATGGCGCTGGATTCACCAAGGGACAGCTTTTCTCGAGTCATCACATAGGTGGCCATCGGTCCGCCACCAATTGTTGATGGTGTTACAGATGATGTAAACTCCCAGCATAGCACCACCCGCAGCGAAGCGATCCAGCTCAGTCGCTGCTCAGAAAGATATCGGATTTTTGCACTCAGGAACCAGATCCTGAGTCCAACCACAATCAAGGCGATGAACAATCCGGGTGTACGATTCCAGTAGAGCCGGTCGAAAAGGCCGGGCGAATACGTCCAGTAAATCAGCAAGCCCATGCTCGTGAGGCTCAGCAATATGGATAGAAACAGGTACTTGCCGGAAATCTGCGGCGATACCCTTCCATCATCTGGCTTGCAATCGGAAACCGTGCTTTCTGTTTTATGTTCGCTGAACGTTGACAAAAAATGTTTTAAACCTGGGTTGATTTATCTGAAAATCGCTGCTCCACCTGGGTGAATTGCTGCACAAATACTTTAAAATCAAATAAAAACTAATGAAAACAAAAAAGGCCTTGTACCTGATACAAACTTCGAATCAGGATACAAGGCCCAAATTTACAGCATTTTTATGATACTCTGATCAAAAAAAAAAGCATCAGGCTATGGTGATGTCCTCATCAAGATAAACATCCTGAATCACATTAAGCAGCTCAACGCCTTCTTTCATGGGACGCTGGAATGCCTTTCGGCCGCTGATCAGTCCCATTCCACCCGCACGCTTGTTCACAACGGCAGTCTTTGCGGCATCAACAAAGTCATTTTTACCGGATGCACCACCAGAGTTGATCAGACCGGCGCGGCCCATGTAGCAGTTGGCTACCTGGTACCGGGTAAGGTCAATGGGATGGTCCGTCGCAAGTTCGGTGTACATGCGCTCGTCCAGCTTTCCATAGGAGGAGTCACCGACATTGAGCGCCTTGAAACCACCGTTGACTTCCGGCAGCTTCTGCTTGATAATATCGGCCTGGATAGTGACGCCCAGGTGGTTGGCCTGACCCGTAAGGTCGGCTGCAACGTGGTAGTCCGTTCCGTTGATTTTGAAAGCGTTGTTGCGGGTGTAGCACCACAGGATGGTCGCCATTCCCAACTCATGGGCATAGGCAAACGCCTCGGCTACTTCCACGATCTGACGGGAAGCATTGTCGGAACCGAAGTAGATGGTTGCACCGACGGCAGCAGCTCCCATGTTGTAGGCATCGTCAATGGTACCAAACATGATCTGGTCAAACTTGTTCGGATAGGTGAGCAGTTCGTTGTGGTTGATTTTCACCACAAAGGGAATCTTGTGCGCATACTTGCGGGCGACGGCGCCAAGGACGCCATACGTGGAGGCCACGGCATTGCAACCGCCTTCGTAGGCAAGCTTGACAATGTTCTCCGGATCGAAATAGACGGGATTTTTGGCAAATGAAGCACCACCTGAGTGCTCAATGCCCTGATCCACCGGCAATATCGATAGATAACCTGTTCCACCAAGCCGGCCATTGTCAAACAGACGCTGCAGATTGGCAAGCACCCTGTTGTTGCGATTTGAGGAACTCCACACGGTGTCAACAAAATCACTCCCGGGGATGTGAAGTTGATCTTTCGAAATGGTTTTACACTCGTGATTCAGCAGGCTATCCGCCTCATCACCAAGCAATTCATAGATATTTTTTGTTGCTACTGACATAAAAACCTCCAAAAAGTGAATATGATTAAATGTATTCCAAACAGATCGCAGTGGTATTCTGCATGCTTAAAACGTGTTTTTCACGTTGAATTCTACTAATTCCTATATCGTTACAATATAAAGAATATAGTGTGAAATCTCTATTAAGAAACACCCGTCAGCCGTCTTCAATCGTTAAGTTTTTACTGAAAAATTCGTAATTTACGGATAGAAAGATGAAGCCGGCTGCTTTTTTAAAACTGAACCGATCGTTAATTTTACCGTTCCAGGCAAGCTCAGCCGGAAGTCGAACCCAACCGATATTTTGAAATACGAATTACAGCATATCACCGGCAACATTAAATCTTCACAGGTCGGCAGACCATACACCCCCTCGGTGCTAAAACCAGGCAGCAACAGCATTGTTCTGGCTCCCATGGAGGATGTGAGTGATTCACCCTTCCGTCAGATGTGCCGAGAACAGGGTGCTGATGTGGTTTACACCGAATTCATCAGCTCTGAAGCCATCATTCGCGAATCTGACGCATCCCGACACAAAATGTCATTTGAAGAGTCGGAGCGCCCGCTTGGCATCCAGATTTTTGGCGGCAGGGAAGAAGCCATGTATGGTGCTGCCAAAATTGCTGAAGCCAGTAACCCGGATCTTGTCGATATCAATTTTGGTTGTCCGGTCTATAAAGTCGTCAAAAAAAATGCGGGTTCGGCTTGCCTCAGGGATTTAGGCATGATGGAACGCATGGCCGGCACAGTCGTAGATGCCACCCGTCTGCCTGTTACCGTAAAAACCCGGCTGGGCTGGGATGATCAGACCATACGCATTCGGGAAGTGGCACTCATGCTGCAATCGGTCGGAGTCAAGGCACTGACCGTTCATGCACGGACCCGCAGCCAGGGGTACAAGGGCGAGGCCCGCTGGGACTATTTCAAGTTTCTGAAAGACACACCCGGACTCGAAATTCCGATCATAGCCAACGGTGATATCTCCAGTCCGGTACATGCCCGCCATCTGTTCGATGAGACCGGAGTTGACGGCATCATGATCGGCCGGGCTGCTATCGGTAACCCCTGGATTTTCCGGGATATCAAACACTATCTGGACAGCGGCGAACTTCTTCCCGCACCCACTCTTGAAGAACGCATGCAGATGTGTTCCCGCCAGCTTCGGGCATCAGTCGCCCACCACGGTGAGCGCTACGGTGTAATTATGATGAAAAAACATTACGGTAATTACATCAAGGGGATCCGGAACGGCAAACATCTGCGAATGGCGATCATGGAAAAAGAGCGCATGGACGAAATCATCGAACTTCTCCTCAACTTCCGTGAAGAATCTGCCACCCGAATTGCTGTATGAATGGTTTGAATCGCATGGTCAAGCCCCATTCTGTCCGTCTTTCTTCTGAACGACAATCCTATAGCACCAGACGATCTGTCCGTACCCACGACTGAAGCATCCCGGGAATGGTTACCGACCCGTCTTCCTGTTGATGAGTCTCAAGAAATGCCGCCAACACACGTGGTAAAGCAAGTCCGCTGCCGTTAAGTGTGTGAACCATCCCGGTTTTCCCATCCTGCATTTTATGACGAATCATCATTCGTCGGGCCTGGTAATCCTCGAAGTTTGAACATGAACTAACTTCCAGCCATTTTTTCTGACCGGGGCTCCATACTTCCAGATCATACTTCTTGCTTTGCGTAAATCCCATATCTGCCGTGCCCATAAGCAGTGTACGATATGGCAGCTCCAGGGCCTCCAGCAGCTCTTCGGCATCACGCCGGAGTGACTCCAGCTCATCATAGGAGGTGTCCGGTCTGACAAGCTTCACCAGTTCCACCTTGTCGAATTGATGTAAACGGTTCAATCCGCGTACATCACGGCCATGCGACCCGGCCTCCCTTCGCCAGCACGGAGTGCAACACACATAACGGATAGGCAACGCGTCTGTCTGCAGCACCTCATCACGATGAAAATTGGTAACAGGGACCTCAGCGGTTGGAATGGCCAGGTACCCATCCCTCGGCACCACATACATCATATCTTCTTTGTCCGGAATCTGTCCCGTACCGCGAGCGGAGTCCTCATTTACAAAATAGGGCGCTATCATCTCCAAATAACCCTTATCCACGGCTCTGTCGATAAAGAACTGGATGAGCGCACGCTGTAGTCGTGCCACCGGACCTACGTAAAATGGAAAACCTGCAGATGTTACTTTCGCGCCCCGCTCAAAGTCAATCCATCCACCATCAGCCACAAGGTCCCAATGTGCCTTGTATGATTCGGATTTCTCGCCGGCCGGCGTGCCCCAGGTATGGACAATCCGGTTGCCTGATTCGTCTTCCGTGACCGGAACCGAGGGATGTGCAATATTGGGTATCTTGAGAAGCATCCCGTCACGTTTGCCGGCCAGCTCCCTGACCTGCTCCTCGAGCTGCTTGACTTTCTGTTTCATCTCCCCGGTTTCCCGAATCACTTTCCGGGCCTCATCTTTCCTGCCCTGTCCCATCAGATCGCCGATCTCCCTGGCACGGGTATTGCTTTCATTTCTGAGTTGATCCAGCTGGTGAACGGCTTTACGCCACAGTTCATCGGTTTCAAGCACCTGGTCAACAAGTCCGGTATCCCTTTCACGTTTGGCTTGCATGGCTTGTCTGACCAGATCCGGTTGTTGTCGGATTCTCTGAATATCGAGCATATCACAAAACTTTCGTAAAATAACGGCATTATATCGCTGCCAAAGATACGACATAACCGGTTCAAGAGGAACCGGCACATACAGGTTTGCACGAAGGCAATCCAACAGACGGACTGTTTTTTTATCCGTTACATTCCATCTCAAATGCTTTGATTTTCTTGATTACCTAATTTTTTTAGGTTATTTTCACTAGGCAACGAAACTGGTTTGGAAACTACTACTAAAAGCTCATTATGCATCATCTGGATGATATCGATATTGCTATCCTCAAGCACCTGCAAAAAAACGGCAGGGCGCAGCGCAATAAACTGGCTAAAATTGTAAACCTATCTGTTCCATCTGTTTCGGAACGGATGAGAAAGCTTGAGGAAAAAAAACTTATTGACGGGTATCACGCCATTCTGAATCCTGTTAAGTTTAACTTTGACATTGCAGCGTTCATATTTGTTGAAATAGACAACTCAAGTTATCACGCTTCCTTTGTGGACCAGGCTGTTCTGGAACCGGAGATACAGGAGTGCCATTCCATTACCGGAGATGGTTCTCATATCCTTAAAATAACGACAAAAAACACGGCTTCACTGGAAAAACTTCTCTCGCGCATCCAGTCGTGGGAGGGGGTAAAGAAAACCCGATCCAATATTGTATTATCATCATTCAAACAGACACGTGAGATTCCGCTGGAGCCCAGTAAAGTATCATACTGATCCCGGATTTTTAAAGTGCCGGCTGATTCGCACACTTCCGGGAATCATTTTTTCGGTTTTTCTTTTTCTGTCAGCAACTGTGGTTGCGCAGCCCCATCGCGCATTCGGGATTGTATATCAGGAATCTGAAACCGACCGACTCACCCGCGACGAATTTATGCAGCTGGACCGTGCGGGAGTTCGCTGGCTCCTTATTCAAGAGCCGATGTCAGAAAACCAGCAACAGTTGGTGCACGAATCTGATTTCTCACTGCTTGTCATGGTACCGGAGTACTATCCCATCCCTTACAGACTGTCCCACAATTCATTTCGATATTTTGAGAGAAGCGATTCTCTTTTGCACATCTACCATCAGGATCCTGCAGTCAAAGGTTTGGGACTTTTTGCCTATGGCAATTGGCAGAACACAACTCTTCCGGACCGATTGCAACAACTGGCAAATCCTTATCTGGGAGAGCAGTCGCTGTTTATACTTGATGTGAGACCGTTTTCAAGTGAAAATCTGCACCCCTTTGATCATATCGTGCTGATGACGCGTTCTGCACATCAGCTACGATCACAGCTTGATCAGAATCCACCGCTCGCAGGTGTGCTGTATGCACCGGAAGATCCCGTTCTTGATCTCAGGGATTTTCAGAAAGTACTCCAACTCCTGGGCGAACATCGTGAAGTGCCGGTTTTTTTTCATCGCAACTGGTTTATGGCCAATTCATCCGATGAAAGCCTGCCAACTGAAAACAACCTGGCTCAAATCACCAGGTTTCATTTCCAGATCCCGGATGCTCATATCGCCAATCCGCCTCCCCGGCACTCGGTATACAAGATTAACGGGTCAATGTTCCTTCTTTTCTTGTTCTGGTTGATATATGCCTTGTATTTCAGAGTAAATCCTCTCTACCGCAGATCCATTGGCAGGTTTTTCTTTAATTATGATTTTTTTGTGAACGATGTTCTCATGCGAAGAATTCGTTTCACGAATGATGCTGCTGTCGTATTCCTGTTTTCATGTCTAATGGCCGGAATCATGGGGTTTTCCTCAGCTGATCTGTTTCTGGATCCGGTTTCTCGGCAAACCCTGCTTCACTATACACCATTGTTCTCTCACAGTCAGGCCTTTCCCGCAGTATTTTTCCTGATCTTCTCCGGAGTAATGGCCATACTGCTTGGTATTCAGATAATCTGGCTGCGCATTGCAAATAACAAGCATGCCAACACCTCTCAAATTGCCACTTTCATTGTTTGGCCCCAACATCTTAACTTCGTCGTGGCCGGTTTGGGCATCATTTTGCTGCACTCGTTTTCGGAAGCCTTTATTGTCATCGCCATGCTTATCATTTTTCTGGCCATCACATTCATCAGCTTTTTCGCCGCGGCATACAATATGAGGCGCATTCACCCGACTTCACCGCTTTACATTGCAACGACATACGCTCTTTTTGTACTGGTTACCACGACCGTTATCTCCTGGCTTGTATTCGGACTGGATATTATTGAGGCCTGGAATCTGGCGGTATCGCTTTCATCGCTGCAGTTTTGACTCATTGTAAATTTTCAGCCTATCTCTCTACGCATACGAGCCACAGGTATGTTGAGCTGCTCCCGGTATTTGGTGATCGTTCTTCGGGCGATGGGATACCCTTTCTTTGCGAAGATACCCGCCAATGCCTGGTCACTCAGTGGATTCATCTTGTCTTCCTTACCAAGCAGATCAAGCAATATATTTTTAATTTCCCTGCTTGATATCGCCTCCCCGGTCTCGTTCTCCATACCCTCATTGAAAAAATACTTCAGTTCATGCACCCCAAAAGGAGTCTGTACATATTTTCCGTTTACAACCCGGGAAACGGTGGAAATATCCATCTCAATGCGGTCGGCAACATCCTTCAGAATCATAGGTCTTATTCCCTTGCCGGTCTTGAAGAATTCCTCCTGCAATGCAACAATCGTTTTCATCACCGACATAAGTGTGTTTTTACGCTGTTGGATGCTCTCCATAAACCAGCGTGCCGATTCCATTTTATCCCGAATAAACCGGCGCGTCTCGTCATCACCGGTTTTCCTGCTCCCTTTTCCGATCGATTCCCACAGCTCCCGGTAGTGTTTTGAGATTCGGACAGAGGGGGTATTTCTGTGATGCAACCGAATCACAAAATCTCCGGCAGCTTCACCAGAATCTTCCAGGGATTCTTCATAATAAACCTCAAAGTCGGGAACGACGAACTGTTCCGGATTGAGGTACTCATCAGATTCTCCTGGTTTCGGGTCCAGATTCATGATAATCTTGTTGGCCTCTTTGAGCTGTTCCTCTGTGATATTCAGTTTTTTGAGAATCTGGTCATAATGCTTTTTTTTGAAATATGGCCAGGCTTTGTCAATAATTTCCAATGCCAGATCTCTTGCCGGACGACCCGACTCCATGAGTTCCAGCTGTACCATCAAACACTCACGCAGGTTTCTGGCTGCAATACCCGGGGGGTCCAGTCGCTGAATCTGACGGAGTACATCTTCTGCCTCACTGTATGGAACAATCACCCCTTCACTGAAAGCAACAGCATCGATGATAGAATCCAGATCGCGTCTCAGGTAACCATCGGGGTCAACGGATCCGATGATTTCTGCAGCTACCTTTTGAAGATCATCATCCAGATCCAGAAGCTTGACCTGCTGCTCAAATTGTTCCATGAAACCGGATTTATACTGCCTGGGAGTATCTTTCCAATCATCTTCTCCACTTTTGTACGCCGGAACATACTCCTGATCATCGTCCTGGAAATAGGTCTCCCAGTCAATTTCCCTGTTTTCATCCACAACGGCCTCCTCCTCGGATGCCTCCGCTGAAGAGTCCTTATGTTCCTGTGATTCCGGTTCTTCGGTTTCATGTGCAGAATCAAGTGTATCAGCAGAATCCGGCTCATGCTCTTCACCCGGATCATCGCTAACTACTGAATCACTGTCTCCGGCTTCCAAACCAATGTCATCATCCAGCTCAAGTATCGGATTCTGTTCAATTTCCTGCTTTACCCGCTGTTCCAACATGAGTGTCGGCAGCTGCAGCAATTTGATGTATTGTATTTGCTGCGGAGACAGGCGCTGCTGGAGCGCCATTCTCTGCTGAGTGGATTGAGACTGTTTCATCATACTTGCACACCGTAATTCGTCCGCACTTCTTCACATGCGTGAACAAATTCAGAATACCATGCACTTCCATAGGCTCGTATCAGGGCATCTTTCAAAAAATCGGAGAGATACACACCATCCGTCTCACCACGTTCACACGCAGCACCACACAGGGATGGAACATATTCAAGATTCAGGTAGTCCAGTTTACCCACTTTCATGACCCTTACGGGAAAAAGGTGACAACTTAGCGGCTTTATCCAGTCAAATCGCCCTTCCAACCATGCTTTATGAATTCCGCAAAAAGCAATATCATTTTCATCATAGGTAACAAATACACACTCCTGTCCATCAGTACAGCTCAGTTCCGGAGCCTTGTATCCGTTCCTGATCAGACCTTCTGCCATGACAACTTCTCTGGCCCTGGGACGCAGTTCCGTTTGCAACGCTTTCCATGCCTTATTGATGACAGGTATCTCATTTTGTGTGACAGGAGCACCCGCATCACCTATAACACAGCATCCACCTTTGCATCGTAAGAGATCGCACGAAAAACGAAACGTTGCTATGTCATCGGAAATAATAGTGTGTTGAACCTGAAACATAAATAAACTATTCAGTTCTGCGCATTTAAGACTTCAGCCGGATGATATATACTTATTATTGATATCATTCCACTTCCCTAAAATATGCAAAAATGCGCTGTTTTCTATCATTCTCTGAGTGCGAATTTCTTTCCGGGTCTTTGTTCAATTACTCCTTCCAGTTCGAGCTGAAGCAGCACGGGCAGAAGGTTGTGCGTGGCGGATCCAATCTGGCGCGAGAGTGCATCTATATGCAAAATCTTCACCTCAAGCAACGTAACAATTTTCTGCTGCAATGGATTGAGCACGCGTTTGTTGTTCTGGGCACGCCCGCGTTTGCGAGAGGCTTCCAAACCGTCAACAGAATGCGCCTCATAACATGCCGCCCGGATGGCAGCCGGAAGTTCTGCCGCAACATCTTCGGCATTGCAAATCAACTTGCCCCAACCCCGTTGAATAATGATGTTGCACCCTTCACCCCGTTCGTTTCTTATGTCGTGCGGCACAGCAAAAACCTCACGTCCCTGTTCAAGTGCCTGGCCAACCGTTATCATACTTCCCCCATTGATCCCTGTTTCCATGACAACTACCCCAAGTGACATGCCACTGACTACTCTGTTGCGAACCGGGAAATGATGCGCGTCAGGCTTGGTACCTGGTGGATATTCACTGATCAGCGCACCGCCGCTGTTCAGTATGTCGTGAGCCAATCTTCGGTTTCCTGCGGGATAGACACGATCCAGACCGCATCCCAACACAGCTACGGTGCACCGGCACTGTTCCAGCGTAACTTTGTGAGCCAATGTATCGATGCCATGTGCCAATCCACTAACAATTCCGGCATGAACGGCTTCCGTAATAGCCCTTGTCAATGTAATGGTCAGTTCACGACCGGTGGCAGAAGGCCTGCGTGTTCCGACCACAGCTATAAATTCATTTTTCAGAGAATTTGGATCACCCTTTATCCATAATATGGCCGGCGGATCGTAAATATGCCGCAACCTGAAGGGATAGCATCTATCAGCCGGTGTGATCAATTTCATCCGGTGCTTGGCGGTCATCATGAGCACCCGGTCGACCTCATTCCATTTTCTGAAATGGTGTATGGATCGGGCCACTCCAACTCCAATAGATGGTACTTCAGCGATCTCCTCCCACTTTTTTGAAAAAACTGCCATCGGATCCGAAAAATGTTCAAACAATTTCCTGATCCTGCCTGCACCTACAGATGGAATCATGGATAGCGCAAGGCTTGCCCGTATATAATCCTCTCTTGAATCCGATTTTTTTTTCTGGCCGGAGTCCTCTTCAGCCGTTTTTTTTATTTCCATGAAGCATCTCCCAGATACGTTCTTTCAATGTATCCAATCCAAAGCCTGAAACAGCTGAAACCGGCACATAGTCAGCATCCAGATTCGGTGTTTGTTCCAGTATGTGTTCAGGAAACAGATCCAGATGTGTTACAGCTACAAGTCTGGGTTTGTCCAGCAGGTCTTTTCGGTAGGCGTAAAGCTCATTGCACAGTATGCGGTACTCCTCTGCTACATCACTCATACCGTTGATAACAAAAAGAAGCACTTTGTTTCTTTCAATATGGCGCAGAAACCGTAGTCCAAGTCCCTTCCCTTCATGGGCCTTTTCGATGATCCCCGGGATGTCGGCCATTACAAAGCTGCGATGATCCGGCATCTGAACCACACCCAGATTTGGTTCCAGAGTTGTGAATGGGTAGTCGGCGATCTTTGGCCTGGCCGCCGAAAGAGAGGATAACAGAGTGCTCTTTCCTGCATTTGGAAATCCTACAAGCCCGACTTCGGCAATGAGCTTCAACTCAATTTCTACCACAACTTCCTCCCCCGGTTCGCCCGGTTGAGCGTAATCCGGTGTCTGATTCGTCGCAGTTTTGAAGTGGGTATTACCCAATCCCCCTTTTCCTCCCTTGGCCAACACCAAATGCTCGCCGGGCTTCACCACTTCACCGATGAAACGACGTGTCTCGCTTTCATAGGCAACGGTTCCCAAGGGTACCCGAAGAATTATATCCTCCCCCTTTTTACCCGTTTTCTGTGATGTGCCACCGGGTTGTCCTTTTTTAGCCTTCAGAAATTTTCTGTAACGAAGATCCAGCAATGTATTCATATGGGCATCGCCTTCCAGCTTGATGCTGCCTCCATTGCCACCATCTCCACCATCAGGTCCGCCTCTTGGGACGTATTTCTCCCTTCGGAAGTGCGCCATTCCGGCTCCGCCGGCTCCGGCTTTCAGGTACAGTTTTGCATAATCGGCAAATCTCATGGGAAACAGATAGGTAGAAAATTTCAGTTTTGAATAATAAAAAAAAGCAAGCTGTCAGTCAGCCGGAATTTCTCTCTCATTTGTGCGAACAGTTACTCTTTTTGTGCTGTTACCGTCCAGCGAAAAAGGATAAACATTTACATGATAATGACGGACCGGGAAGTCCGAATAAAAAAATCAGTAAGGATAACCGGATTTATTCCTCAAATTTATGAAGAAGGATTTTCAGCAGTCTCGAAAGGCGGTTTTTCATTTTATTGCGGGAAACGATAAAATCCAGAAATCCATGCTCCAGCAGATATTCCGAAGTCTGGAAACCATCAGGCAAATCCCGGCCAATGGTTTGTCTAATGACACGCGGACCTGCAAATCCGATCAGCGCACCCGGTTCAGCGACATTGAAATCACCAAGCATGGCAAAACTGGCGGTCACTCCGCCGGTGGTCGGATTGGTCATCACAGAAACGTAGGGCACCTTCTCCTCATGAAGAAGCGCAAGTTTGGCCGAGGTCTTGGCCATTTGCATCAGGCTCAGAACACTCTCCATCATCCTGGCCCCGCCGGATTGTGATATGATGATCAGAGGGATCTTTTTTTCTCTTGCAAAATCAATGGCCAAACCGATTCGCTCACCGACAACAGAACCCATACTTCCGCCAATGAACCGGAAATCCATACACGCAACAACAATCTCAAGATCCCGCATTTTACCCGTTGCTACTTTAACGGCATCGGTCAAACCGGTTTTTTTCTGAGTTTCCCTGATACGGCTCTCGTATGTTTTTCGATCCTTGAATGAAAGGGGGTCAACCGGCCGGATATGATCACCCATCTCCCGGAATACCCCTTCATCGAAAAGCAGCTGGAAATAGTCTTCGCTACCAATCGGAAAATGATAACCACTAACCGGATCAACCCAGCTGTTTTCCTCCAGCTCCCGGCGATGTACGGTTTCTCCGGTGGTCGGTACTTTCACCCAAATACCTTCCGGCATCTCCTTGGGTGATTTGGTCACAATATTTAAATCTTTTCGCTCGAACCAACTCATAACCGTATGTTTTTCCTGTTCAACCCATGCAGGTATTACTCCATTCACAAACCGGAGTAATAATAAGGCTCAAAATGTTCCGGTGCGACTTTTTTTATCAATTTTTCCAAATGATTCTGTGAAATTCGCCCCAAAGCGCATAAAATATGCCCTGCACCTACTACATCAGCTTCGGACAGCATCGGCAGTTTTTCTGTTGGCAGGGCTCTTGCTTCAGCAGCCCTCCTGATTCGATCCACACCTGTCCCCACCAGCAAACAGCCCGAATTCCATCGATCCAGCACTTCCGGAATTTCTCGTACGACCACTTCCGAAAGCGGAACGATGCCGTTCTCCACAAATCTCCACGTCTGGTGATACAGGTGGTTTCTTCGTGCGTCAATAACGCAATCGCATCCGGCAAAATCGGTTAAATTATTTTCGTAATCCGTTTTCAACCCGTAATTCGAATCTTCCACTGCCATGCTACCCTTTGTGTTTTTCATCAATAGCTCTCTGGCACCCATGGCGAAAGAGCCTAATGTGTGACAGGCAAACAATGGAATTCCGGTTTCAAAAAGCAGGCCTTTTGCGGCGCTGCTTGCCACCCTGAGTCCGGTATAGGAGCCGGGACCTGCGCTGATGATCATCGCTCCCAATTCGCGGACTTCCAGCTTGTGCTCACGCAATAGCTCCTCAACAAATACGAAGGTGAGTTCGGAGTGCACCCCTTTCCCCTCTTTGCGTTTTTCATAAACCCGACCATCCGAAAGACGTAATGCAACCGAACAGACCGGTGTTGCCGTTTCTATCGATAATATGGATTTGCGTGTTTCTATCATGCCAAATGATATTGAGCAGTAATATCTTCAAAAAACTTTGCCTATCCGCCTCCTTCACCCCGGGCGTATAAATCAAACTGCTCCTGCAACTGTCTGTGTTCCATTTCACCATTGTAGATCAGATAGCGTACCCTGAGTGTCAATTCCTCTCCCTTACGCAATACATAGGTACCTTCCTCATCCTTTCCGGCAACATCTTTCATAGCAAAAAAATTGCATGCAGCAAGCCCGTAGTCTCTAACATGCCATGCGGGAAGCCGAAAATTATCAGGGTGCGAAAACAGCGCAATTCCATGCCTGCCTTCCCCTTCAACCGGACCCGAATAGTCCATCCAGGGAGCCGGAGTGCCATACACTTCGCGCTCACCGGACTTGCCGTAGGCGTTGGTAAGCATGCCTTTTCTGTTGCCCTGAATTTCGGTGCGAATGCGAAAAGCAAACAACCCCTCCTTGTCATCACCAAAGGTGACATCACCATAGCTTGCCCTGAATGTAACCGACTGATCGAAATAGCGTACCGTGTCAGGGGTATCATAGAAGATGTATTCACGGATTTCATCAACCAGCGGGTTTACCCGGTCGTCTACCCACAGATTTCTTGCCATAATGGTTCCACGGGACGCTCCGGAAACCGCATGAACGTCTTTGGTGATGACTGGTTCGTTATGCCAGTGATCGTATCCATTGATGTCACCAAATGCCGTCCATAGAGACTGATGATGGGGATGATCGGTGATCTCCGGGTCATCTGTACCCATTGGCCAGTTTCTGGTCACGGCAATTCCGCTTGCGGCATGGACCGGCCACAGAAATGGAATGCGCAGACTTTCATGAAATTGATAAGTCGTGAAGTGTTCGCCCCGCAAGTAAACAACAGCTTCGCCATTCTCTTTGTCGAGCACGATATGCACATTCTTCACATGTGCATCAAAAGCGGCAGCAAGCGACTCTGATACACCCCGTGCCGGTAATTCCGATAGCATAATAACCGGCAGTATTATTACAAACATCACCAAACCTGTATAACGATACATATTCTGTCATTTTTTAATGAATAACGTAATTTACAGTTAATATATCGTTGCCGGATTACTTTAACAAAGGACAAAACCCTTTGAAATACTGTGGATTGCCAAAACCGACTGATAAAATGAACCTGCCCAATTACTCATATCGCAAGGATTCAACGGGGTTCACCAGTGCCGCTCTGCGTGCAGGAAATATACCGGCCGCCAGTCCAATCATGGAAAGCACACCGCAGGTCATAATCATCGCATCAGCAGACAGGACCGGGTTACCAAGAAAGTCAGCCACACCGCCCTCCAGATTCAGGCTCTGTACCCCGATTATCAATCCGGAAGAGAACAGGACTCCCGCGGTACCACCTAACATGCAAATAAAGATAGCCTCAAAAATAAATTGCGAGATGATGTGACGATTCTGAGCACCGATCGCTTTTTTGACTCCGATTTCGCGGGTTCGCTCTTTGACCACCACATACATGATGTTGGCCACACCCACTCCGGCTATCAGCAAGGTGAAGAAACCAACCGAAAAGAGAAATATTTTGACTCCCATGGCGACCTGCGACTGGATGCGTTCCGCCTCGATGAAATCCCACACGCCAATCGCCTGTTTGTCATCGGCATGAAAACGGTATTTACGTGACATGATTTCACGCACCCGGTATTCGACCCGCTCCTGGTACATCGGATCCGACGGCCGGATCAGAATACCTCCCAAACGCATGGGATTATAGGTTTGACGGTAGGTAGTATGCGGAATGATGGCCCGACGGGCATCCGGACCGTTATTCATGGCCATCTGCATTTTATCTTGCATAACACCGACGACCGTATAGGGGTTGTTGTCAATAACCAGGCGATTTCCAATGGCATTGCCGTCGGGAAAGAGCTGGCCGGCCACTTCGTGTCCCAGAAAAACAACCCGCCGTTGTTCCGCCACATCACGTGCATTGATAAACCGTCCGCCCGCAACCGGGTACATCGACCGCATTTCGTCAAAACCGGCGTCAACCCCTTCCATATAGGTGTTTGTTGTAGCATAATCAGATCGCAGGCTCACACTCCGGCCATACTGGGCAGAGATCAGCTCAATCTGCGGGATGGATTGGCGCAGGATGTCGATATCCTCCTCGGTAAAGCGAATCCTGCGGCCCACATCAAGGCCTTCATACGACCTGCTGGTTTGGCCGCCGTAAAACATCATTACCTGATTTCCGCCACCGCGCAGACCTTCCATCATTCGAATACCGAGCCCTTCGCCAAAGGCAAGCAGAGTGATCACAGCAATCGTACCCCAGCAGATAGCAATGATTGTGAGGCTTGTGCGGAGTTTCTGCTTCCGCAGATCCTGTAAAAATTCTCTGATCAGATTGGTCCACATGGCTGGTTCCTGTATTTATCGTTAATTAGCTGTGGTTTCAATTATTTCACGATTTTACTTGCATTGCACCGAAAATTACTGTTTGTGTACTACTTCAGGCATTCGACGACATTAAGCCGCGAAGCCCGGAGCGCCGGCATCCAGCCGGCAGCAAGACCGATTATGGCAAGCACAAAAAAGGCAATCAGTCCCACCCCAGGAGTGAACTGGGGTGTTCCGACATATTCCTTGATCGGGATATACTGCATGGCGGCAACGATGCCCCACCCGATGAAGTAGCCCATGGCTGCGCCGAGACCTATCAGCAGAAAGGTCTCTCCGAAAAAATGGGACAAAATGGTACTGCGTCTGGCACCGACCGAGCGCCGGATACCGATCTCCTTCATCCGCTCCTGGACGACCACGAACATGATGTTGGCCACTCCAATGCCGCCAACGGCGAGAGTAACGAAACCGATAATGCCAAGAAACGAGTTGAATCCTATAAAAAACCACCTTATGAAGGACCAGAACTCGCTGGTATCCCAGATCAGCAGGGCATCGGTGTCGGCTGAATCGAATCGGTGGCGCTGCGAAATAATCGCCTGCACCTGGTCTTTAACGTGGCTTCCATCTCGGGGATCATCCAGCTGATAGAGAATGTTGCTGATGATTTCGGTCCCGAAAAGCGTTGAATAGGTGGTCATGGGAATAAAAGCCCGGTCCTGGTCACGCTGGCCGTAGGACGAATTCTGGCTTTTTGGTTGCATCACACCGATCACCATAAACGGGGTCTGATTCACAAAAACCTGCTTGCCAATCGCTTCCTCATCACCAAAAAGCAGCTCTTTGAGCTGGTCGCCGATAAAAATTACCCGGCGCTGTTCTCTCATATCGCGCTCATTTAGCCAGCGCCCGCCCTCCTGTTCAAAGATATTCCGCATCTCTGAGTAGATCACCGGTACGCCGGTCAGCTGTGGAGAATTTCGACGGTCGCCATGGCGCAGCTCAGCATTCCAGGTCGTGTATTCGGGAGCAATTTTGCTGATCTGGGGGATGTTCTGCCTGAGTGCCCACGCATCACTTTCCCGAAAGCGGATTTGCCGCCCGATGCCATACCCCTCATATGGTTTGGTCGTCTGCGATCCGAAAACCAGCACGATCTCTTCACCCATACCCCGAAAATTCAATCCCATCTGTTCGCGGAATCCCATGCCAAAAGCCAGCAGAATGATCAGCGTTGCGGTACCCCAGACAATACCGAAAAGGGTCAGGAAAGTGCGCAGGCGCTGCTTGTTTATGGATTGGAAAAAATCTCGAAGGAAATTCATTTCTATTGGTTACAAATGATAACGTGTGGTGTTAAAGACAAGATTTCTGTTTTACATGACTTCCGGTTGTTGTGATTCCTTGTTGATGTGATAACGGAAGTGGTTCCACACCCGGCGGTCATGGGGAGCATCAATTGGATGCCAGTGTTCGAATGGGTTTTTCAAGTACGATATCGCCCTCTTCCAGGCCTTCTAAAACCTCGACATGGATGGCATCGCTGAGACCGACTTTAACTTCAATTGCAGTCCGGCCGTTTTCACCATTGGATGGAATGTCGACCTGGCTTTTCTCATCCTTGTAAGTCACAAGGCGTTCCGGTATGATCAGCACATCTTCACGACGGTCGATCACGACATTGGCATTGGCTGAGTAGCCTGCTCTCAGTATATGTCCGTCATTGTCTGTGATGAGGATTTCCACCGGAAAAACAGTGCTGTTATCCCGTGTTGTAGCTTTCAGTGAAATCCTGGTGAGTTCGCCTGTGACATTTGCGCCAGGCAGTGCGCCAACACGGATTTCAGCCGGCATGCCTTCATGCAGCTTGCCCACATCGATTTCATCTACCGTGCCTTTAAAAAGCAGATCATCCATCCGGGCCAGCGTCATAAGCGGTGTACCCGCCTGGTAGGATGTAAGCGGCACAATTGGATCACCTATATCAATCATTTTTTCAAGTATATATCCGTCGGCCGGGGCCTTGACAACGCTTTCAATCAGGGTCTCGCCAATCATGATGCGACCTGATTCAAGCAGTTCCAACCGCTCCCGGTTGAGTTGAAGATTGATTTCAGCATCACGCATATTTCGTTGCAATGCCTGGTAGTCGTGGTCCGACACCATATTGCGCTCACGAAGCTGTTCCATCCGGTACATCTCACGCTCAAGGTTGTCCAGTGCGATCTCGGTGCGTTCCAGATTGCGCTTTGCCTCGGCCAGCTCCAGTGGTGTGGGATCGGGACGAATTTCCAGCAGTGGCTCGCCCTCTTTCACAAAATCTCCTGCTTCGGCAAACATCTTGCTGACGACTCCCGAGATCTTGGATTTCACCTCGATCTCGTTCCTGGGCTCAATCTGTCCGACTGCAAGAGCATATTCCACAAGATTTCCTCTCTCAACGGTAACGGTATCATTGCGTTGTGACTGCTTGCCGCCATTCCCGGATTTGAGTACCCATGCCGCTGCCGCTCCGGCCACAACTACGATTCCAATGGTTAATAAAATGCGTTTCATACCTGTTCCTTTTTGATTTTTTCGAATGATTTGTTTTTTGTATCGGTTTCACGTCGATATACGCTGCCCGGCAATAAAAGGTTACCACCGATTTTATTTTTGACCGGACTCGTACGGTACACTTCAGGCGCTGAATCGCCATAATGCCCAAAAAATCAGCAATCAATTAAAAAAAACAGCCCTTTCTTTTTTTGCAGCACAATTTTTAATTTTTCAACTGTGTTAACTATCCATCCAAACCGACCCTGAATTACTTTTTTTGAATCCCGAGCGGAGTAGTTACGTATAGCAGTAGATTCCCCCTTCACCAAATGCAAAATTACATGACTCAGTCAACTGTTTCATCCCGGGTATTCCGGCTGTTGTCTAATCAGTATAATTATTTGTCTGCCAACACATTATATTTTAAAATATCTGCTGGATTTCTGGTCTGTCTGCTTCTCCTTTCAGCATCGACTACATTAACGGCGCAGCCTCTTGAAAACATAGAACAAAACGTGACCGAATTCACTCTTGACAACGGTCTTCATGTTATCATTATAGAGCGCGACGTCGCACCGGTTGCCAGTTTTGTCACACATGTGAATGTGGGTTCCGTGAATGAGCAGCTTGGTCAGACCGGCATTACACACGTTTTTGAACACATGGCCTTTAAGGGTTCCACCACCATTGGTACAACGGACTGGAAAAGTGAAAAAATTGTAATCGAAAGAATGGATGAGGCCTACAAAGCCTGGCTGCTTGAATCAAGAAAACCGGATCCCAACCATGAAAAGCTGGAAATTTTGTGGAATGAGTTCGCCGAACTTCAGGAAGAAGCGGGCCAGTATGTCGTCAACAACGAATTCAGTCAGATTGTTGAACGTGAAGGCGCTACCGGGCTGAATGCATTTGTGTCTGCCGATGAGACCGCCTTTTTTTACAGCCTTCCCCAGCACAAAGCCGAACTTTGGTTTGCTCTCGAAGCCGACCGCTTCATCAACCCGGTTATGCGCGAATTCTATGTAGAAAAAGATGTGATTTTTGAAGAACGGCGTGACCGAATTGACAATTCGCCGTTTGGCAGGTTGATGGAGGAGTTTGTATCCACCGCTTTTTCTGCTTTTCCCTACAAGCATCTGCCCATTGGCTGGCCATCCGATATTGAATCCGTAACCATAAGCGATGCACTGGAATTCTACGAGCGTCATTACGTGCCCGGAAATATCACCATTTCCGTTGCCGGTGATGTTGATCCCGAACAGATCCGGGGCTATGCAGAGAAACATTTCGGTCCAATGAGAGCCGGGCAACCCCCTCCCCGTGTAACGACTATTGAGCCCGAACAAAGAGGCGAGCGGCGTCTGGTAATCGAGGAAGAGAGCCAGCCCATTCTCATGATCGGATATCACAGTGTGGATGAAAACCATCCCGATGCCGTCGCCATGGACATCTTGAGTGGCATCCTTTTTGACGGACGCACCTCACGGCTTTATCGCAGGCTGGTAACCGATGAACGCAAAGCACTTCAGATAGGCGGATTCAACGGGTTCCCGGGCAGCCGGTATCCCGGACTTTTTGTAATATACGCCATCCCGAACCAGGGTGTGGATCTTGCAGACATCGAGGAAGCCATTTATGAAGAACTGGACCGTATTCGTGAGGGAAATATTGAAGAGAGCGAAATTCAGCGTGTTCGCACCAATGCCCGGGCATCGGTCATTCGCGGTTTGTCATCCAACCAGGGAATGGCCCTGAATTTTGCCCAGGCACACGCCAAAAGGGGTGACTGGAAGGCCATTTTTACCGATCTGGATGTTATGGACGAGATTACCGCAGATGATCTGCAGCGAGTTGCAGAAACCTATTTCAGGAAGCAGACCCGCACTGTAGCCTCCATTCGCACCCGAGACGACGCTACTGCATCAAACTAACTTAAAATCAGAATTACGATGAGACAACTGTCTGTCATTTTACTATTGATCGTTTTGCTCGGCGGATGCGGCACTTCCGGGCAAACACTGCAAAGCCCTCTTGCGGGCCTGGAGTTTCCGGAACCTAAGCCATTTACATCACCAGAAGTTGAGCGATTCAATTACAACGGTATCGAATTTTTCCTGCTGCAGGACGATGAGCTGCCTCTGGTGAACGTAAATGTCATCATTAACGGCGGTTCCTGGCTGGATCCGGCCGATAAAGTTGGACTTGCTTCCCTGACAGGTACGGTGCTTCGATCCGGTGGCTCACAACAGTATCCTGAAGAAGATCTCAACGAACTGCTTGAAAACCGTGCTGCCGGCATGGAAACGGGGTTTGGACTGTCCAACGGTACGGCCCGCATGAATGTGCTGAAAGAAGATTTCGAGGAGCTGCTTCCGGTATTTACCGATTTGCTGAAAAATCCCCTGTTCCCCGATGACCGGATTGACCTGGCCAAAACACAGCAGAGAACCGCCATATCCCGGCGTAATGAAGAGGCATCCTCTGTCGCATCGCGTGAGTTTCGCAAACTGATCTACGGGCCGGAATCTGTCTACGCAAGGCATGTTGAATATGCCACACTTGAGAATATCAGCCGGCAGGACATGATTCGATTTCATCAGGAAATCATGCAGGGAAGCAACATGCTGGTGGGCGTTGTTGGTGATTTCGATCCGGTCACCATGCGCAGCCAGCTGGAACGGGCATTTGGTATAATTGATGAAGGCAACCCCGTGGAAATGAATATGCCGGATGTTGACTATGAATATGAATCAGGTATTTATTTTGCACATAAAGGCGATATGAACCAGAGTCAGATTCGCATGGGTCATATTGGCGGATACCGGGACAATCCGGATTATGCTGCACTCCAGGTGATGAATGAGATACTGAGCGGCGGTTTTTCCGGAAGACTCTTTCAGGAAGTGCGAACCGAGCAGGGATTGGCTTATGGTGTCTATGGATCATACACCAGCAATGTACGATACCCCGGTGTCTTTTTTGCTGGATTGAGCACAGGTGCAGAAAATACGCATGAGGCATTTGAAGCTACCATGCACCAGATCCGCCGGCTGCAGGACGAACGGGTCTCACAGCAGGAACTGGATGAGACAAAGGAGCGTATTTTCAATCGAATCATTTTCCGCTATGACAGCTATGCTCGAATCCTTGCTGAACAAATAAGTAATTACAACCTTGGGCTGCCGGAAGATGCATTCGAACAGTATATCAAGCAGGTTCGCCAGGTAACAGTTGATGATATCTTCCGCGTTGCAAATGAATACCTGCGTCCCGACAAAATGAAGGTACTCGTTGTCGGAAATCGTGATCTTATCGCCGATCAGCTCCGGCAAATGGGCGATTATCAGGAAATTGATATCACCATTCCCCGTCCGGGTGCAGAACGTGCCGCCCAAAAGGGTGATCCGGTCGCAGGAAGTGAGTGGATGTTGAAATTATCACGTGCAATGATTGACAGCGACATCGATATCGGCACCCTCGTACTTCAAGGCACGCAGTATGTCCAGTCACCTCAAGGCGAAATGCCTTTGGAAGTGACATCACGTCTTCAATTCCCCGATGCTGTCAGCATGGAAATTGCAACGCCTATGGGAAAACAGATCCTTGAAGTTGCCGACGGCCGGGGTATTGTCAAAATGGGTGGACAGGAGCAACCGCTTCCGTCATCTTTTGTAGAATCACTCCAGGAGGATTTGAAGAAGAATCCCCTGCATCTGGCAATGCTGGCAGAAACTCTGGATGCGACACTTATTGAAACGGAAGACCATATAAAAAAAATATACATTGGCGGTAATTTTGACATGACAATTCAAATTTCAGTTCGTGATGCGCTTCCTGTCGAGGTATCCTACACACAATTTGATCCTGACCAGGGTAGGGATGTTGAGGTCACCATTATTCTGAAGGACTGGACCTGGAATGACGGAGTGCAGATCCCGTATGACCAGAGGCGATATTCAGAGGGAGAGTTGATCAGTCGCACAAAAGTAACCGGTCACAGCATTGAATAATAGATTTCTTCTTTGTATAATAGCTGCCCGCTGAAATATTGTCGCGCATAACGTGCGCCGGCCGCTGTGAATCTATTCACAATATTTAATGGATTCTGCTGTTAGTAAGAAGCAGCTTGCATTTTACGAAAATAATCTTAGTTTACGAATATAAATCGTTGCACATGTCATTTAAAATCAAACACATAACCACACGAATTTTCTGCAGGTTGCTGTGTTTGTTGATTGACTTGAAAGCAATACAAGTCTCGCATGATCTGACCAAAAACCGACTGTTCAGATCTGATAGCAACGATGATTGTTAGTTATTGATCCGGAACGATAACGGGTAGAATCCGATTCGTTGAAATTTGTCACAAACAGGGTACGGATCAGCTTCTAAACCTAAAAAAGGAGGTCGCATTGTCTTACTTCGAATTCAAGCCAAATGAAGCTTTCTTTGTCAGTGGGAAGGCACCCAGATACAAATCGTATAATCTCAGAACCTTTGAAAAAATTCCTCAGGTAAAGAAACTGCCCGAGGAAATTCGATTTGCTATTCGGGTTGTTGGTAACGTGCTGCCTTTCAAGGTGAACAATTACGTAATAAAAGAACTTATTAATTGGGACAACATTCCGGATGACCCGATGTTCCAGCTTACATTTCCTCAAAAAACCATGCTGAAGCCGCATCACTTTGATAAAATGGCTGAGGTTTTAAAAAGAGATGCTTCAAAAGAGGAAATAAAAGCAACAGCAAATGAAATTCGAATGCAACTTAATCCGCACCCTGCCGGGCAACAGGAAGAAAACATGCCGCAACTCGGTTGCGAGACCCTGAAAGGAATGCAGCATAAATATCAGGAAACTGCGCTTTTCTTTCCAAGTCAGGGTCAAACTTGTCACGCTTACTGCACCTTCTGCTTCCGATGGCCGCAATTTGTTGGTATGGATGAACTCAAGTTTGCAATGAAAGAATCGGAACTTCTGGTCGATTACTTGAAACAGCACCCTGAAGTCACCGATGTACTATTTACCGGTGGAGATCCCATGATTATGAAAGCCAGGGTGCTGGCTTCCTATATTGAACCGCTCCTTGATGCTGATTTGCCCAACCTGAGAAATATCCGAATCGGAACCAAGGGACTTGCATATTGGCCATACAAGTTTGTAACAGATTCCGATGGCGATGAAATGCTTGATCTTTTCAGAAAAGTGACAGATTCCGGTCTTCATCTCGCTATTATGGGGCACTACTCAAATCCGATCGAGCTGGAAACCGATATACACAAGGAAGCCGTCCGACGTATCCGCTCCACAGGCGCTCAGATCAGAACACAATCACCATTGCTGAGGCATATCAACGACAGCTCGGATGTATGGGCCGATATGTGGCGTGAGCAGGTGAAACAGGGCATGATCCCCTACTATATGTTCGTGGTTCGGGATACCGGCGCACGACATCATTTCGACATACCACTTGAGCAGGCATGGAAAATATTCCGCGGAGCTTACAAACAGGTCAGCGGAATTGCCCGGACCGTACGCGGTCCCAGCATGTCGGCAGGCCCCGGAAAAGTTCAGGTACTTGGAGTGAGTGATGTGGCAGGTGAAAAAGTATTTACGCTTCGATTTATCCAGGGAAGAAATCCGGACTGGACCGGACGCCCGTTCTTTGCCAAATACAACAAAAAAGCCGTTTGGCTGGATGATCTTGAACCGGCTTTCGGAGAAAAAGAGTTTTTCTTTGAAAAAGAGTCGGAACAACTGATAAGCGAAGATTCCGGCAAAGAATCCGGCAGGTCGAATACTCAAAAAAGAAATGGATACTCCAACGGAGCGACCAATGGCACCTCCAACGGAAAATCAAGCAGTAAAGAAAAGCTGGATCTGAAAAAAATCGTCGATGATGTGAACTGAAATCCGGGGTGTCAGTCAACCGACGCAACGAACCGACCTTTGTTATAGATTGCACGTGCACGGCCTTTCATTTTTTGATCCAGCCAGGGAGTGTTGGAAGATCGCGATCGGATGCTGTCTTTGCTGCAAATCCACTCCGTTTCGGTGTCAAATAGGGTCAGATTCGCCGTTGCACCTTCGGCAAGTACCGGAACCGGAATGCGCAGTATCTTTCTGGGATTCACAGCCATCTTCGCAATGGCATCCTGCAAGGAGAGTTTTCCCGGGTTGATTAATCGCATGCATACGATGCTCCAGGCCGTTTCCAGCCCGATTATGCCGTTCGGAGCGAATATAAATTCAACCTCTTTCTCATCCACCGAATGCGGCGCATGATCGGTACAAATGACATCGATAGTGCCGTCCCGAAGACCCTCCACCATTGCCTCCACATCATCGGCAGTCCGAAGCGGGGGATGCATTTTGCAGTTGGTGTCAAATTGGCGCCGCGCGATCTCTTCATCTGTCAGATCAAAGTGGTGAGGACAAACTTCGGTAGTCACTTTCAGTCCTTTCTTTTTGGCTTCACGCACAAGCTCTACAGCTTTGCGTGTGCTGATATGCGCCACATGGATGTGACCACCGGTAAGTTCCGACAGCAGAATATCACGTGCAATCATCACCTCCTCTGCTATAGACGGTGTTCCCGCCAGTCCAAGTCGGGTTGACACGCGACCCTCATGCATATGACCCGGCCGGGAAAGTGCCAGGTCCTCTTCATGGTTGATAATCGGCACATCGAGCATGGCCGAATATTCCAGTGCGATGCGCATGAGACGGCTGTCCTGAACCGGGTCACCGTCGTCACTAAAGGCAACCGCTCCGCCATCCTTCATATCACCCATCTCGGCTATCGATTTTCCCGCTCTGTCTTTGGAAACCGTGCCAATGGGACAAACATCCACCGGCAAGCCGTTCGCCTGCTCCAGGATATAACTGACCACATCACGCGTATGAATGGGCGGATTGGTATTAGGCATGCAGGCCACGGCGGTAAAGCCCCCTGCAGCTGCGGCTGAACATCCGGTCTTGATGGTCTCCTTGTGCTCAAATCCCGGCTCCCGCAAATGAACATGCATATCCATCCACCCGGGTGACACATAAGCTCCCTTTCCGTCAAATATGTTTTTATCCGGACCAGAATCGCCACCTGATCCGCTTGACAGCCCATTGCCTATTTCAACAATTTTCCCGCCGCGAATACGGATATCCACGGATTCCGATCCGTCCCTCGTTTCATCAACCGGACGCACATTTTTAATCAGTAAATTCTTTTTATTGCTCATCGCAAGTAATTATTATAAAGGTTCGATGCAAATATAACCCATTCACAAGAAAATGCCTTGCTTTTGACATGCAATTTCCTGATCAGGAATTATCCGGGGTACTGAGTGTCAGTGATCTAACCGATGAGATCAAGCTGATGCTGGAAGAACAATTCGACTGGGTAAGTGTGCGCGGTGAAGTGAGCCGGCCCCAAACCAGCCGCAACGGGCACCTCTACTTCACACTCAAGGATTCAGGTGCACAACTTTCATGTGTGACATGGAATGCTGTGCGGCAGCAGCTTGAGCACATTCCGAAGCACGGGGATGAAGTGATTGTTAGCGGATCCGTGCAGGTTTATCCGCCCCACGGCCAATATCAGCTCATTGCACGGTCGATCCGTGCGGCCGGACTCGGCGCGCTGCAGCTGGCCTTCGAGCAGCTGAAAAGGAAACTGCATGAGGAGGGACTCTTTGACGAAAGCCGCAAACGTGCGTTGCCCAGATACCCCGAGGTGATCGGCATTGTGACCTCCGCCACGGGTGCAGCCTTTCAGGATATGCGCAACACCCTGGAAAAACGGTATCCGGCCTGTGAAGTCCGGCTCTATCATGCATCCGTACAGGGGCAACAGGCCGCTCCCGAGATAAGCGAGGGGATACATTATTTTTCGGAACGGGAGGATGTGGATGTCCTGATCGTTGGTCGGGGAGGCGGTTCACTCGAGGACCTTTGGGCATTCAATGAAGAAATCGTCGCCCGGGCAATTTCGGAGTGCCGAGTGCCCGTCATCAGTGCGGTCGGACACGAAACCGATTTCAGCATTTCCGATTTTGTGGCTGATGCGCGTGCGGCCACACCCACACAGGCTATCGTGATTGCTGTCCCCGACCAGAACGATCTGCTAATGAAAATCAATGACTTTCAGCTCACCATCGAAAAACGTCTGGTGGATATGCTTAACCGCCATAAGGACACCGTAATGCGTTTTCTGGATAATTATGCCCTCCACAAAGTCAAACAGCGGATTGCCCGTCAGACCGAAACCATATCATGGCAGAAAAAACAGATGGCCGGCTTACTGCAAGGGAGACTGCAGCAAATCAGGGATCGAACCCGGCATCATTCCGATACGCTACCCGGATTGGCAATCAGATATCTCGTACAAAGAAAATCGGATTGGAATGCATTACACCACCGGCTTATATCCACCGACCCCAATGCACCACTAAAAAAAGGGTACACCCGAATCTACCAGGAGGACAGTTGGGTGCGCTCATCTGATCAATTCAATCTCGAAAAACCATTTGATGTGGAATGGTCCGACCGAAAGATAAGGATCGGCTGAATCCCTTCCGCTTACATTACGATCATTTTTACCATTTCAATCTTGGATTGTCTCGCCTTGCTGATGATGAATTTATGATTTCCAATCAAAATCTCCTCGTTTACTCTGGGAATTCTTCCGGTTTCATGGATAATGTAGCCTGCCACCGTCTCAAAATATTGATTTCGCTCGGGAAGCCGGGTTGATGGAAATTTTTCTGATAGCTCCTGCAGCGGCACATCACCACTCAGTATGAAGGTGTTTTGTGAGAGTTTTTTCATCACCATATCTTCCATATCGTACTCATCCTGAATATCACCGACAACCTCCTCGAGCAGGTCCTCGATGGTAACCAGACCCGCCGTTCCTCCATACTCATCGATCACAATCGCAAGAGAGATATTGAGCTTTTGAAACTCCGAAAGCAGATCCTTGGACTTTTGGCTGGACGGGATGTGCTTGACGGGACGAATAATCTCATTGAGCTTTTTGGGTTTCTTGAATAGATCGTAGGCAAAAACCACACCGATCACATTGTCAATGGATTGCTCGTACACCGGTAATTTTGAAAAACCCGATGAGACAAATTTCTGCAACGCTTCCTGCAGGCCGGCATTTTTTTCTACCGCAACAATATCAGTGCGCGGAATCATTGATTCTCTGACCCTTTTGTTTGAAAGCTGAAGCACATTGGTCAAAATTTCCGAATCATCACGGTCAATATCCGATTCCTCACTGTCGCCAAGCTCCCGCAGCAGCATTTCAATATCCTGGCGACGATACACCTGCACCGACGATTCCGATTCGGGTATGATCATGCGGATCAGGTATCCGGCAACCCCGTTGGCAAAAAGGATGAACGGATAAAAAACGATATTAAGAATCCGGTGTATGGCAGCCAGATTAAAAGTCATCGCTTCGGAATTGATACGAAAGACTACCTTTGGAATGATCTCACCAAATATCATGATCACCAGGGATGCGATGATGGTCTGGATAAGCAGGATGATCAGATCGGACGGGTACACCTCAAAAATGGAAAAATAGATGCTGGATACCGGCTGAACCAGAAACAGAGCCATCAGCGTGGCATAAAGCACATTGACCACATTGTTCCCGATCAGCGTGGTGGACAGAAAGGCTTCCGGAAACTTGAGGAAATGGGTCAGCGCTCTTGAACGTATGGTGTTTTTTCTTGCACGGATCTCAAGTTTGAGCCGGTTGGCAGAAACATATCCGATCTCCGAACCTGCAAAAAAAGCACTCAGCAGAATCACGAATGCAATTAGAAGCCACTCATTCATAAAGCAGCTCCCGGGTCAGATTCCAGTTCCAATTCCTGTTCCGGTGTCGGCGAAGAGGTATCAAAAGTACGTCTGCTACCCTATTGTTTGTCTGCAGTTGCGGTCGGAATTGTGCGATCCCGCCGTTAATCATCGTATACGATGGTTTTGCCAATGATAATTAATCCGATGGTAAAAATGATTCTGAAATTTTACAACGATCAGTCAGATAATACATCTTTATAATACAAAAAAATACAGCTTTATCTGTTGCGAAACCCGGGTTTTCGTTTTTCCAGAAAAGCGGCCGTACCTTCGTGCGCGTCATCTGTTCCACAAAGATGCCCGAAGAGCCGGGACTCATCATGAAAACCCTGAGCCCGATTGGGATATGCGGCATGAATTGCTCTGATTGCCATACTAATGGCAATAGGTGCTTTTTTGATAATGTGTTTTAACCATTTACGAGAAGCCTCCACTGTTTCACCTTCGCCCACCACTTTGTTCACAAGGCCTATTTCATACGCCCTGGCGCCATCAATCGGGTTTCCATCCAGAATGAGTTCCAGCGCCCTGCCCTTGCCGATCAGTCTTGGAAGTCTCTGGGTTCCACCGTAACCGGGCATCAAGCCGAGTCCCAGCTCGGGCAAACCAAAGCTCGCTTTGGCTGAAGCTACGCGAAGATGGGCAGCCAAAGCAAGCTCACAGCCTCCACCCAGTGCGTATCCCTCCACAGCGGCGATCACCGGTTTACCGGATGATTCAATCCGTGAGAGTGCCGCCTGGCCTTTTTCGGATATACGTTCCCCGCTCCGGACCTTGAGATTGTGCAATTCTGAAATATCGGCACCGGCTGCGAAGGCTTTTTGGCCGACACCGGTGATAACCATTCCACCGATTTTCTCATCTTCATGCAGCGAAACAAACAGTTCATGCAGTTCCCCAAGCATCTGCATGCTCAGGGCGTTGTATTTTTCCGGCCGGTTTATACTGACCGTTGCAATGCGATCTTCGACATCGACCAATAGCGTATCCGCATGATAACTCATTACATTTCCGGTTTTCGACAGCGGCTCTTGCTGTATCGGCCCTGCCCATTTCAGTCAGCGGATGGCAAACGACCCGTGTTCGTCATCCGGTTGACTTTCCAATTGACTCAGGACAGTATACGTCGGAGGAATGTCATCGTCAATATCCTGTATGATCGCAGAAGTCTCTTCCAGTTCGCTGATAAGCCGGTCCAGATGTCCGCCAAGCTCGCCCGGGTCAGACATGGTAATCGACTTTTCATACACATAATGGATGGCATCTTCCATGGTCTGCTGTTGCGAGCGGCAGATCTCAGCCTTCTCGGCAGCGATGTGGTGCCGGTTGAACCGTTTCTCCAGGATTTGAAGCCTGCGCTGCTTAACTTCGAGCAGACGCTCGGATGTCACCGATGCCATCTCTTTCTTCAGGTTGCGTATCTCGATTGTTATAGATTCGGGTGAAGAATGGTCAAGATATTCGCGGTACCGTTCCTGAAGCATGAGATGCGCCAGATATTCACTTTTCATATGATCCAGTCGCCCGGTCAGCTGATCCGTAAGCGGCCGGGATGATTCCGGCAGCCGTTGGAAGTTGGTTCGGATCTTGTCGTAAATAGCTCTGAATGCCAGAAAACGCTTTTGACCGGCTCTCTGAAGCTGGGCGAACTGATTTTTTTCTGTCTGCCCGCTCCTTTTCAGCTCCTCATTTCTGCGGGAGACAATATGTCGCCTGAACCAGGGCTTGTGCGGAACCGTGCCAAGGTAAAGCAATTCCAGGCCCAATCCGATCGAGAAAAGAAGGGTGGGCATCCAGGGGGTTCCAGAGTTGAGAAGCGCCAGAAAACTGACAGTCAGCAGGAACCCCAGATTGACCGGATGCAGGAATGCCTCCCGCGAAAAGTTGATGGAGTGATGGTCAGACATGGTTGGATGTGTTCACATGAACGGTATTTTGGGAACGGATATTCGGTTCGTTTCGCTCGACGACGACTTCCGCCGAATCTTTTCCTTCGGGCAGCGCGGGGGTGCCTCTCATCTTTTTCTTGAACTGCTTGACAATCTCGGCCGCTTTCAGCTTCTCGGCATCGTATTCGAGCTCAAGGGATTTGCTATCGACACTGTCCAGCGCCAGCTCCATGCGGGCTTCATTGCGCGCGGTATCTTCCTTGATGCGTGCGATCATCTCCTCATGAGTGGCGTCCATACCGCCAACTTCAAACTGCTCAAGCGTATCGGCCACTTTGGCCTGCCAGGCCGAACGTTCGCTCTCACGCATCGCATCCCGGGCTTCCCGGATCTTTCGATCTTTCTCCCGCATAAACGTCTTTTTGACCTGCAATGCCTTGTCATAGGCCATTTGCGCCTGTTTCAGGTGTTGGCGCGCCACTTCCAGGTTTTCCCGGGCCCGCTGAAGCTGAAGCGCATAATTTTCAGCGATGTCGTCACGATCGGCATTTATGGCAGACTGGATGCGGGCCGACAGGTCCTGCACCTGCATCTCATATCGCCTTACCTCTTTCTGCAGTAACATCACATTGGCTTTTACCGTCGCGATGTTCTCGTTCATCCGCGGCACCTGATCGTTGAGTTCACGGATGTTCTGCTCAAGAATTCGTTTCGGGTCTTCCATTGAGCCGACCACCCCGCCAAAAAGGGATTTTATCGCGCGTACAAATCTTCTCCACATAATTTCTCCGGTTTGTTGTTGGTAAAGTAACCGGACAAATCCGGGAGATCAGCTCCAGGGTGTCACGCCGTCCCGTGTTACAGTATCGGTGATCAGGGCCGGAACATCCGGCCGGGAAGAACCGACGGTAACGGCATCCTGCAGCATCTGCCGGACACTGTCCGTTTCTCTCTCCTTATTCGTGAAGCACCGTGCTATTGTTTCACCGCGTTGCACCTGATCTCCAATCTTTTTTTCCAGGATGATGCCGGCCACCGGATCTATGGCATCCTCCATCGATTTTCGACCGGCCCCCAGCTCCACACCGGCCATGCCGATGGCATAGGAATCCATTTCCATGATATAGCCGTCTGCTTCGGCAGTAACGTCAAAGTGATGCAAGGCTACGGGATAATCATCCGGTCGGTCAAAATATTCGGTGGAACCGTCCTGTTCTGTAGTGATATCCCTGAGCTTCTGCATGGCGCTGCCGTCGCGAACCGCTCTCTTGCTGCACGCTATTCCCTCCTGCACCGAACCGGCCTTGCCTCCCAGGTGAATCATTGTTCCGGCCAGAAGATGTGTAACCTCCAGCAGATCCTCCGGGCCGCCCCCGTTCAGGCACTCAATACTTTCATACACCTCAAGCCAGTTGCCGATCCTGTTCCCCAGGGGCTGATCCATACTGGTCAGGTAGGCAATGGTGCGCTTGCCGAACGCTTCCCCGATCGAAACCAGGCGCTGAGCCAGCTTGAGCGCATCCTCCCGGGTCTTCATGAAGGCGCCGCTGCCGAACTTAACGTCAAGTACCAGCGCGTCTATCCCCTCGGCCAGTTTCTTGCTCATAATGCTGCCGGCAATCAGGGGGATGGATTCTACCGTGGCCGTCACATCGCGAAGAGAATACATGCGTTTGTCGGCCGGTGCAATCTCCTCGGTCTGACCAATCAGGACCAGTTTGTGCTTTTTCAGCACCTCAACATAGCGTTTGAGATCAAGATTCACATTGAAACCGGGTATGGATTCCAGTTTGTCGAGAGTACCGCCGGAGTGCCCGAGTCCGCGCCCGGAGATCATCGGAACCGGCACACCACACGCAGCAACGATCGGAGCAAGAATCAGCGACGTCTTGTCACCGACCCCGCCCGTCGAGTGCTTGTCTACCTTGATCCCCGGAACCTCCGAGAGATCCAAAACGGTACCGGAATGCAGCATTTCACGAGTTAATGAGGCGGATTCGTGATCATCGAGTCCATTCAGGTATGCCGCCATCAAAAAGGCGCTCATCTGGTAATCGGGCATCTTGTCCCGGCTGTATTGACGAATCAGGTAGCGGATTTCATCAGATGAGAGGCGCTCCCCGTCCCTCTTCTTGCGGATCAGGGAGACAATATTGTGAGATTTCATTGCTTGAATGTGATTTCTTCTGCAAAAAATTAATATCTTGCCGCATTATCCGATGGAATATACTTAATGGCAACCGACAGATGGAAATCAATTTATTTCAGCTTCTGATTTTACTCTTCATTTTTTACCCTCTGATCAAGAGGTTTCTGAATGGCATGAAGGCCCGAACAGAAGAACAGGAGCAACCGGAAACTGCTGATGATCCCTGGGCCGACAGGCAAAGCCGCAGGCAAGATACTTCTGCCAGGCCGGAACGGTCCCAACCGGAACAAACACGATCAGCTGCCTCAGAGCGGCAGGAGGCTCGCGGAGAGCAGACATGGGAGGATTTCTTTGAAGGCCTGGAGCAGGTAATTTCCGGTGATGAACCGAAAAAGGAGCCCACCCGCTCCGACAGTACCCGGGACAGCTCGGCCTCAAGGCAGCCGCAAACCGCACAACAAGCTGCGCAATCCCGAACCGGGCGCAGACGGGGATCGGGATCGGACCCCGGTTACCGGCATCCCTCGCATGAACCCGTATACAGTTCTTCGCACAAGGAACCTTCGAATCCCTTTTCCTATCAGCAAAAGTCGGATACCAAAATCGGGGCACAGGCAGACGAAGTGGATCGGGAGCTTACCGAAGGTGAAAATCCTATCTATACGACACTGGATGATGCACCCGAAGTGGTGATTACCGACACCCATGGCAAAAAGAACGTCAAACGCATCCTGAACAACCCCGAAAAACTCCGGGACGGCATCCTGCTCAAGGAGATTCTCGATCCGCCAAAATCACGCAGACCCCACCACCCTATGTTCTGATGCTCTTCCGGGAATCCGGAAAACACCCAAATTATTTCTGACAGAATCACCGTGATAACCGTACTGGCCGACCAACACCATTTTCAACTCAAAGAGCATCTGCATCCATCCATACGGCTTATCACCTACGACCCCATTCCCGGATGGAGCAGGGAGGAGATCATGCAGGCCGATGCGGTGCTTGTACGGACGACCAATCCTCTGAACGCCGATACCCTTCCAGAGGGTAGCAACATACGTTTTGCAGGCACAGCTTCGGCCGGCAGAGATCATCTGGATGAGCCTTTTTTGGAAGAGCGCGGTGTCCGGGTTGCTGACGCCAAGGGATCCAATGCTCGCAGTGTCGCCGAATATGTTGCCGTTGCGGTATTGGCCTGCTGCGATGCGTTAGACATTGCACCCGGCAGCCTCAAAGCAGGCATCATTGGCGCCGGCTTCACTGGATCCGCCACAGCAGAAATGCTGGAGCGGACAGGCATCACCTGCCTGCTCCATGATCCCCCCAGAGAGGAGCGCGAGAAGCAGGACTCTGTAACAAAGACAGAAGATACAGGCGTATTCCGTTCTTCATCCCTGGAGGATGTGCTCGCCTGTGATATCATAAGCCATCATGTGCCGCTGGAGCTATCCGGTCCGCACGCCACCCGGCACTGGCTGGATGAAAGCAAAATCCGAGCTGCGCCAAAGCGGATTGTGGTAAATGCATCCCGTGGAGGCGTGGTTGATGAACAGGCCATTCGTGCGGCCCTGCATGACGAACATATCGGCCTTTTTGTCTGTGATGTCTGGGAGGGCGAGCCGGTTTTTGCCGATGCTACCGCAAAGCAGGCATTTCTTGCCACACCCCACATCGCCGGCTATTCCATTGAGGCCAAACAGAAAGCCACGGAGATGATGTGTGACCAATTGCATCGTTTTTTCGGCATCCGGAAACCTGAAACTCCTGATACGGAGCCGCGGTTCGAACCGGTTCCGGATGACGACCGTCCGGTGATTGACATCCTTCGCCGGCTTCATCCAGCTTTTTCCTACGATGAGTCACTCCGAAAGCTGATCGGAACACCGGATGCCCAAAAAGGTCCCGATTTCCTGAGATTAAGGCAAAATACACCACTGAGAAATGAATTCCCGGATATCGGAATTCCGGCAACCGCTGCACGTCGCCATCCCCTCCTTGAACAACTTGGATTTCGCAAAATCGATGCCATGTAGTCGAAACACCTTCACACCGCGTCATCAAACCGGATTAACACGGTAACCATGATCAGACCACTGACTTACCGCACCATTCCAGGACGCCACACCTCACTGGCGCGCAGGGTCACCGCCACAGTGCCCGGACTGGTGATGCTCCTGGCGCTGTTCTGGCTCTCTCATGACCTGCCTTTGGCGGACCGCACCGTTCTCTTCCGCTATCTGGCCATGGCCTTCGCCGCTTGTATGGCATTCATCACCCCGCACCTGCTCTTTCCGGATAACGAAAAGACCCTCATCCTCCAGATCAACCCCTCACCGCGGCGGCTGTTTCTTCACCATCTGGTGAAGTTACGCGCACTCTGGCTGTTCGGAATAATGGCTGCAGCCGTTATCTCTTTTGGTGACAGTGTGGCGCCCACGCAGGAGTTCCATGAAAAAACACACCTCTTCGCCTCGGGAATTCTGGCTCTTACAGCCATCATGCTCTACGCACTTTACCGGTTTGTGACCATCGGCGAACACTCGCAACGCTGGAATGAAGGCAAGGCAGGTCGCCGGCTCTTTGAAACGCTTGATTCGCTCGGGAAGGGTACTCCGGTGGATGCCGGCATGTTCCCTACATTCATGAGCACGATCATGGTTACTTTTATCGGGATGATGAGTGTGGTCGTTGCCGCCGCCATCCCGCAAGTGCAACTGGCGGTCCTCCCTTTTGTGCTGTTTCTGGTGTATGCGGGTTTTCGGCTTAGTCGTGAGATCGGCCGGTTCGATCGTCTGTACTACCAGAGCGATGCCTTTTATGACGAGCTGTTTACCAATCCCGTCACCGGCACCGGGGAATCGCGAGCCCCCGCTACTTATGAGGCTATTTACTGGGTGCCATCACGGTGGCGCGCCGCCGTCTGGACCCAGATCATCCAGCTGGATCGCAAGCGTCCGATTGGACGCATCATTGCTCTGCTCAGTTTCACCTACTGGCTGCTGATCTGGCTCGGCACCCCTGAGTCATGGCATGCCGGCTGGCTGATTTTCTGGATCCTGGCGAAGAACATGCTGGCCTGGCCTGTGGCAGGATCATCCCTGTCGCCACCGGTTTTTCACTGGTGGATGATGCCGCCGGGTGACTGGGTCGTCGCGCGTTTTTTCCTTCAGACACGATGGACGCCGGCACTGGTTCTGACCATAGCGGCGGCCGCGCTGTTTTCGTCGGCGGTGAGCTTGCAATCGGCCCTCGTCTGGGCCGGAGCCGATGTGGTTGTCTCGATCATAACCGCATGGATTATAACCCGTAACAATGAATTCGCTTTCAATAAACAGTATGTGTGAAAGTAATTGTCTCATCATGATTATATACAAATCCTGAAAACCAGACATGTCCCGGCCGGAATGAACCGAATCAGAAATACCGATTTATATATCCAAACGCAATCAACATGAGTGAGTTCTTGAATGTCGAGCAGTTGTCCAAGCGGTACGGAACCGGTCCCATGATCATATCAGGGATGAATCATCATTTCCCCAGGGGAGCGGCAACCGGTCTCATCGGGGCAAACGGTTCCGGCAAGACAACCTTTCTGCGGCTGGTCTCCATCACGGCCTTCCCCACAGAGGGGACCATCACCTTTCTGAGCCGGCCGATCTACGATGCCCCACACAAGTTTCTTACGCATATCGGGATCGTGACCGACGCCACGGACCTGCCGGCCTATCTGAGCGCCAACGAACTGCTGGAATGGACCCTGCGAGCACGCAAGAAGTGGGACGACAGCGAATCACCCAGGCAGATGGATGAGCTCTTCAAACGGCTCCATTTCGATGAGCGGCGGATGAACCTGATCGGCACCTACTCAAGCGGCATGCTTCAGAAAACAATGCTGGCCTGCAGCCTGATCACCCGGCCGGAGATCATCCTGCTGGACGAGCCGTTCCGCGCTCTTGACGAATCGAGCAAAAAGGCTTCGCTGGAGCTGCTCAACGAATACAAAAGCAACGGCGGTACCATTCTGGTCTCCAGCCATCTTCGCCGCAGCCTGGCCAAACTCTGTGATGATTACATCACCTTTCCGGTGAGGGATGGTTCCTCCAGCCAATCCGGGGATGATAAATGAGTGACAGTATCCGGAGACCATTAACGCTATGGTGCCACATCCACAAAAAACAGCGATTACTGAAAACCGGATCTCATGGTGAGTCCTCAGATTCATTATGGGACTTGTCTGCTTGGGGGTTCTGACCTGGTCGTTCAGTGCCATGTTTTTTCAGCCGGATCATGCAAAACTGAATATTTTGATTATTTGGCTGATGGTCATTCCGGTTTTGGTGCCTGAAAAGATCCTGTATCAGGATGCCGATAGCCGCAAACTTCTCAAGCTGATGCAAGACAAGCAGCACTCACAGTGAAGGCGGGCATGGCATGACGCTGGATGCGAATGCCGCTTAATTCAGGTGACCCGGAAAAGCCGGCGGGCGTTTTCCGTGGTGATTCGGTCGGTCTCCTCCAGGGAGATGCCAAACAGTTCGGACAGTTTTTGCGCCGTGTATATCATGAAGGACGGCTCGTTGCGTTTGCCACGCTTCGGCACGGGTGCCAGGTAGGGGGCGTCCGTTTCCAGGACGAGCCGGTCCAGCGGCATTTCGGCGACCACACGGTCCACTCCGGCGTTTTTGAAAGTGACCACCCCTCCTATGCCCAGGTGAAGGCCGAGGTCGAGTGCACGCCGGCCCTGTTTCGGAGTGCCGTTGAAACAGTGCCAGATACCCCGCAGGTTGCCGTCCTGCTGCTCCCCGATGATATCCAGCAGGTCATCGGTGCTGTCGCGGTTGTGCAGTATGACGGGCTTGTCGAGCTGCCTGGCGGCCTCGCAATGCCGGCGCAGACTCTCCTGCTGGGCGGGTATATACTCTTTGGACCAGTAGTAGTCCAGACCGGTCTCGCCAATTGCAATGATATCGGTGGATCTGCCCATCTCAAGCAGCTGCTCCCCCAGCCCTTTGTGGCCGCCATCAACATCACACGGGTGGATGCCCGCCATCTTGTGGAACCGGATGGATGAGTGGGTGAGCGCATCCATCTCCTGAAGCGATCCAAAGTCGATAGCCGGCATCATGATATCTGTTATGCCTGCTGATGCGGCACGATCCAGCACCTCCGGGAGATCCTTGCGGAAATGCGGAAGGTAGATATGACTGTGGGTATCGATCATGCTCCGCTTTTCTGTGAGTTCGAGGATTGAAGATAACGATTCTTTGCGGTGAAGTCGAAACCGACCCGCGGAGCAGCCGGTCGCAATGGACTCAGGCAGCACAAACCGATGCATAATGACACATAAAAGCTATAATTGTAGTGGATTTATCACAAAATGGATTGTAAGTTTTTCCATGTTTTCTTGTCTTAAGAGGTAAAGATATTCGCAGGGATTGTTGGTATTCTTGCGAAAAGGGAGTATATTCCTACATATTTCACACATATATCTAAAGGAGTGCTATTTCATGCCTGATAACGAACGCAGAAAAGCCATAGACCTGGCAGTTGGCCAGATTGAAAAACAATATGGCAAAGGAACCATTATGCGACTGGGTGACCAGCCCATTGAGAATATACCGTGTATATCTACCGGATCAATGCTTGTGGACCATGTACTTGGGGTAGGTGGTATCCCGCGCGGCCGTGTAACCGAGATTTATGGACCGGAATCCAGTGGTAAAACCACACTCGCCCTTCATGTCATTGCGGAGGCGCAAAAAGCAGGTGGACATGCAGCACTCATCGATGCAGAACATGCATTTGATCCCAAATACGGTAAAGCACTGGGTATAAAAATTGATGAACTACTCATATCTCAGCCCGATAACGGTGAACAAGCTCTGGAGATCGCAGAAACCCTGATCCGATCGGCAGCACTTGATGTCGTTGTGATTGACTCTGTGGCTGCACTGGTTCCGCGAGCGGAGCTGGAGGGGGAAATGGGCGATTCACAGGTCGGACTTCAGGCACGGCTGATGTCACAGGCACTTCGCAAGCTTACGGGTGTGGTCAATCGCACTCACACAGCAGTTATTTTTATCAACCAGCTCCGGGAGAAAATCGGAGTGATGTTCGGAAATCCGGAAACTACAACCGGTGGTAAGGCGCTCAAGTTCTACTCCTCAGTCAGAATAGATATCCGTCGTATTGGGGCAATCAAGCGGGGGGATGATGTAATCGGCAATCGTACCAAGGTTAAAGTGGTTAAAAACAAGGTAGCCCCGCCATTCAAGACCTGCGAATTCAACATCATGTATGGCCAGGGCATATCCCGCATTGCGGAGCTGTTGGACCTTGCCGTTCAATATGACATAGTACAAAAGAGAGGCAGCTGGTATCGTTACAATGACGAACCTATAGGGCAGGGAACCGATTCGGCCATGCAATTCCTTCAGGAGGACCCCAAGCTCAGCTCTGAAATCGAAAATATAGTCAGGCGGAAGCTAATGCCTGACCACTACCCGGAGGATGGCAAGGGTTCTGCAGCAGGCAGCAACAGCAGTTCCGAAAAGAAATCTGCAGGTAAAAGTACTCCGGCAGCCGTTGCATCGGCAAGTGATGCAGATAAGGACTAGATGTTTACAGTCATTGCTTTACATCGCTTTTTCCATCTTTCTTAATGCAATTTCAACTGATTTTCCATAATTCCTGAACTGCATGGATGAATCTGCATTACCCCTCCCGGGGCGATGCACCGGTATTGTCGCCCAAAAAAAGAAAAAAAACCGTGTGTCGTTATTTATTGAAGATACCTTTCTCGATGGTTTTTATCGTGATGTCATCGATAAATCCGGAATCAACACTGGCGATATAGTCACAGGGGAGCAATACAGGAAAATTGTCAGGGCGGAACGAATTTATCATATAAGCAATCAGATTTACCGCTGGCTTGCTGTCAGAAATCACAGTTCCAGTGAAATCATAAAAAAATGCCTGGCAAAAGGTTATACCAAAGAAGAGGCGCAGGATGCTCTGAATCCCATTATTGAAAAAGGATATCTCGATGATGCCCTTTTCGCAAAAAGCTATGCAAGTGACAAAAAGGAGCTGCATGGATGGGGCCCGGCGAAAATTCGCATGTCTTTAGCCCAAAAAGGATTAAAAAAACAGTATATTGATGATGCCCTGGAGGACCTGTTCACAGATCAGCAGCTCATCGAATCCATGGAAGCGGCCACCAGAAGTGTCGCCAAACGGCTGTTGAGAACCGTACCGGGTTTAAAGCGCAAGAAAAAACTTGTGGATTTTCTCATTCGAAGGGGCTTTCCTGGCTATATTGTGATTGAGAAATGCGATGCACTGTTAACTAAGTTGGAGAATGAAGAGCTTTAATATAGAACGCTTAATTCGACTGGTCATTGGGCTGGTTGTTGTTTTACTGGTTCTGGCTGCTCTCTATCGCTTTTTCACACTTGTCCTGTACGCACTGATTGCTCTGGTCATATCTTATATTTTGGACCCCTTTGTTAACCGCATGCAATCTGTGGGAATGCACCGAACACTCGCTATCAGCCTTGTTATATCTTCGCTTGTACTGCTACTGTTTTGGTTCTCCAGTACGATCCTTCCCGCAATCGCCAATCAGGTTATCATGCTCGGGCAGCAGTTGAATCTGGATGCTGTACTTGCTGTAACCACGGAAATTGAAGAGCAAATCCTGGAAAGGGCTCCTTTTTTGCCGGATGGATTTCTCCGTGATAATGTGCCTAATGCAATTGCTGTACTTTTCCATACGGATGATATTTCACAAACCATCAACAACATTCTGGGTATCTTTGCCAACATTTTCTGGGCATTCATAGTCGTTCCTTTTGCAACTTTTTTCATTCTCAAAGACGGAGCCAAACTTCGTCGCAATGTACTCCAGATCATTCCCAACCGATACTTTGAGACCGTTCTCACCGGAATTGAAAAAGTTGAGAAACGACTGGTCACCTACTTTAAGAGTGTCGGTTTACAGAGTATCATCATTGCCACCACCGCGACTATCACCCTAAGTTTTGCAGGCCTTAATAATGCACTTTCAGTTGGGATTGCCGTAGGTGTAGCCAATATCATACCCTATTTCGGACCTGTAATCGGCTACATTCTCTCTATCATTGTCTCCATCCTGGAAACAGGAGATTTCTCAATGGTTATCTATGTTTTTTCTGCAATTCTCATTACCCAGATCATTGATGTCACTGTAGTCCAACCAACACTTTTCTCACGATCAGCCAATCTTCATCCTCTGGTGATCCTGTTTGTTGTCATGATCGGTGCGGAATTGGCCGGAATATTCGGCATGCTGATCGCAGTGCCCATCACCGCCACTATCATGATTACGGCCAAACAAATTACCTGGACCCTCGAAAACTATAAAGTATTCAGACTTGTCGAGTCGAAGTAAAAAAGCGAATCGAAGTAGAAAAATTTATTATGTTAAAACTCCGACCGTTGCCTGCAAATGGAACCATTGGCATGATGGCACCATCCTCCCCTATTGAACCTGAAAGATTGAAAAAAGGCATCGCATACTTTAAAAAACGAGGCTATCGTGTCATAGTGAAACCGAGTTGCCATGCCCGGGACAACTACCTGGCCGGAAGTGCTGAAAATCGCGCTTCAGAATTGATGGATCTTGTCAATGATTCCTCTGTGGATATCATCTTTTTTGCAAGAGGCGGTTTTGGCAGCAGTGCCATGCTTCCACTGCTCGATTACAATGCCATTAAATCAGCCCGCAAACTTATGATCGGATATAGCGACATAACCGCACTGGAATGGGGTATCTATGCAAAAACGGGCCTGCCGTCACTTTCTGCCGGGATGCCGGCAACCGATTTTTACATGCATCCCATTCATCCCGGTTTTGAGAAATCATTCTGGGACTTCATGCAAACGGGCAAAATCAATTACGATATGAACGTTTCGGCAAATCGTGCCGGAGGAGAAGTTCATGGTATAACACTTCCAGGCACACTTTCAGTCGGCGCCAAACTGGCTGGATCTCCCTATTTCCCGGAAATGAGGGCCAGTATCCCCATACTAGAAGACGTAGGTGAACCACGGCATAAAACCGAAGGGTATCTGTGGCAGGCCAAGCTGGCCGGTTGGTTTGAGGAGGCCAATGCTGTCATCTTCGGTTCTTTTTCACCTGCCGAGGAAGAAACCTTTGACGACGTCCCGTCCATGGAAAAGATTCTGGTTCGATTGCTGAAAGATACAGAACTTCCGGTGATCACGGGTGTTCCTTATGGTCATATTGACCACAAGATTCCTTTCCCGCTTGGCGTGGAAGTGTCCATTGCATTTGGCAACACGGTAAAAATCACCAGTAAAGACAGCATTTTTGACCATTGAATAAAAAAAGAATCGTCGTCTTCGCCTCCGGCTCAGGCTCCAACTTCAGGGCCTTGCACCAGTCTGTTCTGAAAAAGGACATTCCTGCAAGGATTACGGCCCTGATTTGTGACAACCCGGACGCGGGCGTCCTTGATTATGCAAGGGAACACGATATCCGATCGGTATTAATATCGCCAAAGAATTTTAACAATCTGGCTGACTACACAAAAAAACTCGCTGATATACTGGAGCGTGAAGCACCACATCTAATCGTTCTTGCCGGGTATCTGAAAAAGATACCTGATCACATTATCGAGTGCTATCCAAGGAAAATCATCAATATCCATCCTGCCCTGCTCCCCAAATACGGGGGCAAAGGATGGTATGGGATGCGGGTTCATCGGGCTGTCATCGAAAACCGGGAGAAAGAGTCTGGTTGCACAGTTCACTATGTCACTGGTAACTATGATGAAGGACCTGTGATCGCACAGATCAAGGTTCCTGTATCCACAGATGACACTGCAGAAACACTTGCGGAAAAAGTGCTCAAACAGGAGCATTTGCTTTATCCGAAAGTTGTGCGTTTCCTGCTCTCCAACTTCTGAGATCTATGTTGTTACCCATTAGGAACATGATCTACGAATGCAACAACAAGCATAAAACTACCATATCCATCAAAAACCTGCCTGGTTGATTCATAAATCCGGCATTGCTATCCACAATATTTTATGGCTTCCAATCATATAAAAAAACTGCAAAACGTGTCTGTAAAGCGAGCCTTGATTTCCGTGTCAGATAAAACCGGAATTCTCGAATTTGCCTCCGGCCTGCACAAACATCGGATTGAGATTATTTCTACGGGAGGAACAGCCCGGCTGCTGCGGGAGTCCGGGATCCCTGTAACCGATGTATCGGATATCACCGGATTTCCGGAGTGTCTGGATGGGCGGGTTAAGACGCTGCATCCAAAAATTCACGGTGGCCTGCTTGCCCGACCAGGAAACAGGGAACACGCAGAAACGCTGAAGGAAATGGAGATAAAGCCCATACAGCTCGTGGTTGTAAATCTTTATCCGTTTGAAGAAGCGATTGCAACGCGACCCGATGACACCGAACACGCAATTGAGAACATAGATATTGGCGGACCGGCCATGGTTCGCGCTTCGGCAAAAAACCTTGAGAACGTCTGCATAGTTACCCATCCGGATCAATATGTGAAAATACTTGGAGAAATCGACCGGAACAATGGGAGCATCAGCGCAGCAATCCGGGCTTCTTTTGCAGTACGTGCTTTTTTGCTGACGGCATCCTATGACCTGGCCATTTCAACTTACATGTCGGATGAAATCGAAAAAGCGTTTGAGGATGCGAGGGATCTTGCGCTTGAGCCGGAAATCAGCCAGTCTTTATATTTGAAAGCCCCGCTTTTCAAGAAACTGCGTTACGGTGAAAACCCACATCAGCCCGGGGCTGTCTATGGTGACCCGGGATCATACATTGATAGTTTTCACGGTAAAGAGCTGAGCTATAATAATTATCTTGATATGGACGCTGCCCTGCAGCTTGGAGCCGATTTCAGCGACTCAACACAGGCACTCTGTGGCATTTTCAAGCACAGCCTTCCCTGTGGTGCGGCCCTGGCTGACAGCCCTTTGGAAGCATGGGAAAAAGCTTTCTCAACCGACACTATCTCTCCGTTTGGTGGCATCATTCTGTTCAACCGTCCGGTCGATATAGAGACGGCGGAAAGTGTTGATAAAATTTTCAGTGAAATTATCCTGGCCCCGGACTATTCTGCCGATGCCCTGGAGCTGCTTAGCCGTAAATCGAACAGGAGGCTGATCCGCATTCGAAAGTGGCCGGACGGATCGGTACCGCAGATTCGATCGACGGTCGGCGGGTACCTTTGGCAACATAGCGACACGGGCTTCAGGAGAGAGTCGCACAAGGTAGTTACACAAGTAAAACCTGATCGTAAGCAACAGGCAACTCTCGAATTCGCATGGATTGTAGCCAAGCATGTAAAATCCAACGCCATCGTTTATGCCAAAGATTTGCAAACCGCAGGTGTTGGCACAGGTCAGCCAAATCGTGTTGATTCTTCCCGAATAGCGGCACAGAAAGCAGAGCAGTTCGGGCACAACTTGAGGGGTTCTGTTGTCGCTTCCGACGCCTTTTTCCCTTTTGCTGACGGCGTGGAAGAAGCGGCCAGAGCCGGAGCCACTGCCGTTATTCAACCTGGTGGCAGTATACGCGACGACGAGGTAATCAAAAAAGCTGATGAACTTGGAATTGCGATGATATTTACCGGAGTCCGGCATTTTCGGCACTAAGCGTATCGAACCGGCGACATATGGAAAGGCCATATGTTTTTTTTATTATTTCGCGAAAGTTATTCGCAAAATGCCACTTATTGTCGTAAATTTATCAGTTATATAAATATCCCTCCCCCACAGCACATTAACTCAATATGCAGGCGTCAGAAGTACACGAAAAGAGAACAACCACAGGCCAGAACAATTCAAAAGGTGGATTATTTGATTGGTTATACACGGATATAGCTATTGATCTGGGCACCGCCAATACCCTCATACACGCACGTAACCACGGCATTGTCCTCAATGAGCCTTCCATCGTTGCCCTTAATATGGAAAATCAGGCTGTCGCGATCGGACATGAAGCCAGGCTCATGCACGAAAAAACCCACAAGAAAATCCGTACGGTGCGTCCTCTTCGGGATGGTGTGATTGCTGACTTTGAGGTGGCTGAGCATATGATCAGGGGTATGATTAAGAAAGTGAAAATGCGCTGGTATTCCACCACACGCAAAATGGTGGTCTGTGTACCCAGTGGCATTACCGAAGTGGAAAAACGGGCAGTCCGTGACAGTGCCGAACATGCCGGCGCCAAAGAGGTGTACCTTGTTGATGAACCGATGGCTGCTGCCATTGGCATCGGACTGGATGTTCATGAGCCGGTTGGCAACATGATCGTAGATATTGGGGGCGGTACAACGGAAATCGCCGTGATCGCTTTATCAGGTATAGTTTATTCCCAATCAGTACGGCTTGGGGGTGATGAACTCAATGAGGATATCATAAATTATTTTCGTCGCAACCACAATTTGTTGATTGGCGAACGTACTGCAGAGCAGGTCAAATGCGTGATTGGGTCGGCTGCCCCGCTTGATGAAGAGCTTGAGCTGACGGTCAAGGGACGTGACCTTGTCAACGGAGTACCCAGAACGAGAATCGTGACCTCAAAGGATATCCGCGAAGCGATCTCCGAGTCGGTCAACACCATTGTTGAATCAGTCACCAAATCACTCGAGCAGACTCCGCCTGAGCTGTCGGCTGATATTCTTGACAGAGGTATCTTCCTTACAGGCGGAGGAGCATTGCTTCTGAACCTCGACAAGCTGATCATGGAAACTACCGACTTGCCTGTTCATATTGCTGAAGACCCACTGACCGCTGTAGTCCGCGGCACTGGTAAAGTTCTTGAAGATTTGGAATATTACCGGGCCATTCTAACCTGACAGAATGACACGTGAATGCAGTTCACCCTCCGAAAGACGGAAGATATACGGGACCATGTCCTTACTGTACTTTTTATTCTGATCGCCTTTCTACTCATGGTGTTTCGCCATGAGGGCGGCCTTCAGTCAGTACGCAAGGCATCCATTCTTGTCATGAGCTATATCGAAGAGCCTCTGTCGCAGGTCAGGGTATACCGTAGTGCACTTCGGACCAACGAGCAGCTTGGACAGCAGAATATTCTTCTTCAGGACGAACTCAGTCGGCTTCGTTCGGCACGGGAGGAAAATCTCGCACTCAGAAGGATGATTGGTCTTCAAGACACTTTGGATCTCGATCTTGTTCCGGTGCGAATCGTTGCCAAAAACCTGACGGGCATCAACAATTCGGTAACCATTAACAAGGGAAGCCGGGATGGCATAGAACAAGGCATGCCGCTGATTACCCCTGAGGGACTTATAGGTCAAACCATTTTGACTACGCCCGGCCATGCACAAATCATGCCGTTTTATAATCCGCTGTTCAGGGTCAGCTCCCGCATTCAGGGCAATCGTGCTTACGGTATTGTTTCTTGGAATACGGATCAAGCCAATGAACTCGTAATGAGCTACGTTCCTCAAACGATACACGTGCCGATAGAGTCGGTCGTGGAAACCTCGGGATTCAGCAATCAGTTTCCAGCCGGTATTCCCATTGGAAGGGTCATTCGCACCGAACCGCAAGAGGGTCGGGATACCCAGCAAATATATATCCGCCCGTTTGTATCGCTTCATCAGGCAGCCGAGGCATTCATCGTCCGTTTTCATCCCGAACCGGAAATTGAAGAGTTGCTTTTGCAATATGAGGGGCTGTTTCAATGAAATCTGAATTGCTTAAATTTGGTCTCCTCGGACTCGCAGCTACTCTTCTGCAGCTGCTCATTTTCAACCACCTGAGCTACGGACCCATCCAGGCTGATATCACCCTGATCCTGCTCATCTGGGTGATTGCCACACAAAACCGAACCATGGCAATATTTTTCGCAGCGTATGTAGGTCTGCTTTCCGATATATTTCTGGATTACTGGGGACTCCATTTACTCTCGAAGACTCTGACCACCCTTATTGTTTACTCATTTGTTCCCAGAATTGAAGAGAGCAGGCTTTTTTTTACACAAGTTTTTCTGATATTAATGGGGATATCAATTGTACATAACTTCTTTTTTCTTCTATCTGCTTTCTTTGCCCAAATATATCATGCGGAACTCGTTTTTTTTCAGATATTACTCGGAAGCAGCCTCATGACGGCCGTAACAGGCAGCATCATCTACATATTGCGGGATAATTAACAACTTTTATGCTTCACAACAAGCAAGATAAGCGAAACGAAATAGCCATTCGTGTTCTGCAAGTGACTATAGTCACCATTATGCTGGTCATAACCGGCCGGTTGATCCAGCTGCAGATCATAGAATATGAAACATACGGTCCACTCAGCCTTGCAAACAGCATACGCCAGGAGACTGTGAGTCCGGCCCGCGGACTTATATTCGATCGTGCCGGCCGGATGCTCGTGGATAACCAACCGATTTATACCATTACTGTTACTCCGGCCAACTTCGATCCGAACACTATTCCTCTGCTCTCCGAATATCTTGATCTGGATCCTGCTGTCATTGAAGAACGCATCATGGCAGCCAGAAGATATTCCTGGCATCGGCCCTCCCGCCTTTTTGCCGACATCAGTTTTCAACGTTATTCCCAGATACAGGAGAATATCTGGAAATTGCCTGGTATCGGATATCATGTGGAGTCCAAACGGCATTATCCAACCGATATTAACGGGTCCCATATTTTTGGCTATCTGAGCGAGGTGACGCAGCAGGAATATCATCGCTCCAGTCGATACAACTTGGGCGACAAGGCCGGGCGTAGTGGCATTGAATTTGTCTATGAGGAAGACCTTCGCGGTGAGTTGGGAGCCAGGTACATAAGAGTTAACGCACTTGGACAGGCTCTCGGTCCTTTTGAAGGTGATCAAATAGGTCACAGCCCTGTTCAGGGAGCAGACATATACACACATATCGATTATGAGCTTCAGCTTCTGGCCGAAGATCTGATGAAGGGAAAAACAGGTGGCGTTGTAGCGCTTGATCCGAACACCGGTGCTGTTCTGGCTCTGGTCAGCTCTCCAGACTTTGACGTCGACAGACTGTCGGGCCGAGTTGACATGGACTACTGGCTCACCCTGAATTCAGATACGACCAATCCGCTTTTCAATCGAGCCATCTCCACCATGCAGCCTCCGGGTTCTACGATCAAACCACTCCTTGGACTGATGGCCCTTGACTTCGGCATCATCGATCCCGGAACAACCATCACTTGCCGTGGTGGATTTACACTTGGCCGGTTTTACCGCTGTACACGTGAGCATGGCCGCCAGAATCTGGTTGAAGCCATTCAGAATTCCTGCAACACCTATTTCTTTTCACTGATGAACCAGACCATGAACCGGGTGGGGTTGAATGCATGGCATCGGCATGCCGGTTCCTTTGGTCTTGGTCAGCTTACCCAAATCGACCTTCCACATGAGCGTCGTGGCATCCTTCCGGACAGTGCCTATTACTATACTCATTTCGGAGATTCACGCAACTGGGGTATCGGTGACCTGATCAGCGTGGGAGTTGGCCAGGGAACCTTCTCCAGTTCTCCTGTACAAATGGCTATGCTTTCAGCTCATCTTGCCAATGGTGGATATCGAATCCGGCCTCATATCGTAGACCGGGTAGTCTACCCTGACGGATCAACCAAAACTTTTCAATACGAAAAAGAGCGCATACCATGGGTAAATCAACAGCACATGAAAGTGGTTCAGGAAGGGATGAGGATAGCAGTATCAGAAGGATCCGGTCGATTTTATGCAGACATATCCGGTGTAGAGGTGGCAGGTAAAACCGGTACAGCCCAGAACCCCCACGGTAACGACCACGGGTGGTTCATATCCTACGCACCGTATGAAAACCCGGAAATAGCTATCGCAGTACTTGTAGAAAATGCCGGCTTTGGCTCCATTTCCGCAGCACCGATCGCCGGGCTGATGATGGAGCAGTATTTTCACGGACGAATTCTCCGAAACTGGGTGTACAATTATGTGAAGACTTTTACACCGAGAGATAGCAGCGGGAATAACAATGAGGAAGCTGAATAATGGCCTGGTATCGACAATTTGACTGGGTAATTGTGACTTGCTGGATACTGCTCTTCACAGCAGGTCTGATTGCCATCTACAGTGCAACACTTGGACCCGTGTCCCAATTTCTACCCGCATACATTCAGAATAACTTTCTGAACCAGGTGGTTTGGATCGGTATTTCTATTGGAGCTCTTATTTCCATACAGTTTACCAGCCCACGTACATTTCAGCAAATATCTTATGTGCTTTACGTGATCTGTATCATACTGGCCATTGTCACAGTTATATGGGGCACAGAGGCCGGTGGTGCAAAACGCTGGCTGGTTATCGGTGGGCTGCGGTTTCAAATTAGTGAAATATTGAAACTGGCTACAATTCTTGCCGTTGCCAATTATCTTACCAGCAGAAGGGATATCTCTGCCGAACATATCGGATCTGCTCTCGTTGCCGTTATTTTAATGGTAATTCCCAGTATTATAATTATTCTACAGAACGATACGGGAACGGCACTTGTCCTCTTGGCCATCATTCCGGTTATGCTCTTCTGGTCCGGCTTGCCTTACGGTATTTCACTGTTCCTAATCTCACCTGCCATCATTGCCTATTTCACTGTCATAAACTGGAAGCTCGGGGTTTTGGTAACAGTTATTCTGACCATTGCCATCTTCTTTATTCAAAAAAGACCATGGCTGACCAGTGCTGCTTTTATTGCTGGTATACTCGTGGTCATCGGCATGCAATTTGCACTCAACCAAGTGCTTCAACCTTATCAACAAGCACGAATTGAGGCTTTTGTCAACCCGGCGATGGATCCCCAGGGTGCCGGGTGGAATGTACTTCAGGCAAAAACAGCGATCGGATCCGGCGGAATGTGGGGCAAGGGATTTCTTGAGGGAACACAGACGCAGCTTCGATTTCTTCCGGAACAATGGACTGATTTCATCTTTCCTGTAATTGCTGAAGAGTTTGGATTTATCGGGGCCGGATTTCTGCTGCTTGTCTTTGCCATCCTGTTTCTCAGACTGCTCAATATAGCCGGCGAGCATCGACACCCATTTGCACAGCTTGTAATCGTGGGCGTGACCATGACCTTCTTCACCCACCTGGTCATCAATTTAGGCAGCGCCATGGGACTGTTTCCTGTCATTGGTCTGCCGCTTCCTTTTGTCAGCTATGGTGGGTCAGCCTTTCTTTCGTATTCCATAATGCTTGCCATATGTCTGAATTTTGACTTTTATAAACGGGAATTCAGCATTTACAGTTAAAGTTTCAATCGGCTTGTTACATATCAGCCAACCGATGTGCCGTATCCGTCCGGCCTTATGGTCCCGGTAAATAACCAGAAAACTGATTAATCTGATTGATTCTGGCGGTGTGTCAACTATTGGTGGTACAGCCTGGTTGTCCCAAGCCGGAAAGATGTCCGATGGTGGGGTGTAATACCGTACTTATCCAATGCTTCAAAATGGTATGCTGTCGGATAACCAGCGTTTTTGTCCCATCCAAATTCCGGAAACTGCTGATGCAGATCTGCCATATACCCATCCCTGTACACTTTTGCCAATATGGAAGCAGCACCTACACTGGCGCTTAGATGATCTCCCTTGATGATTGTTTGCGATGGTATTAACGTGGATGTAATGCTCCGGTTGCCGTCGATAAGAAGATAATCCGGACCTGGTTTGGTGTGCAGCACACACTTCTCCATCGCTCGAAGAGAGGCACCAAGGATATTATATATCTCGATTTCTCCAATATCACAGCTGGCTACAGTCCACCAAAGGCAGTTTTTTTTTATCTTTTCCGCAATTACAACCCGCTGTTTGGCATTGACTTTCTTGCTGTCAGATATGCCAGGGATTGCACTGTTCGGTCTCAGAATAACACCTGCTGCTACAACGGGTCCGGCAAGGCAACCTCTGCCAACCTCATCAAGTCCCATGATTCTGCCAAAGCCTTCATCCCAGAGTCTTTTTTCCAGAATATAGGGATTGTGATTTCCAGCAGACATCTGCTCTACCGTCTACATTTCACCTACATGAGATCCAGTCGCTGCATCACTTCATCGGTGATATCGTAGTCACGATGTGCTCTTTCTGAAGCGTAAAGGATAATAAAATCACCGTTGTTGGTCATGGTATTGAGAACATATGTAAAATCGCGTTCTCTGGCAACGGTTTCGATCGCTCCCTGTATTTTATTAAGCAGTGGTTCAATAAGTTCAAATTGCCGTTCCTGTATTTCCTGTTGGAAATTTTGCTGGAATTCCTGAAGCTCGAGATTGAGCTCGGCAAGACGCTCCTCTTCTCTTCTTCTGGCTTCATCTGATATAACCGACATCTTCTGCTGGTATTCTTCCACTTCCCTTCGGAATGTAGCTTCCTTTTCAGCAAATTCCTGACGCTTGCGGTCTATGAAGTTTTGAAGACGGCGCTCAATCGCAGCCATTTCGGGCATGCTTCTCATGATGGTTTGGGGATCGACAAAACCAATTTTCAGTTCTTCCTGAGGCTGTGCCTGCACAATATTGGCAGAAGCGGCGATTCCCGTAAAAAGGATACATGCGATAATAATCCAGGTTTTTTTCATTGTCTGTTATATCTGTACTTAATGGTTAATTTAACATTCGTGCAATCACTCTGTCGGTCAGGTCATAATGTTCTTTGCCGCCGTCCGACACAAAAAGCAGGAACATTTCACCTTCGCTGGTGGCTTCATTCAGCACATAGTCAAGATCCATGTCCCGGGCAAGAGTCTCGATAACGGTATTCATTTCCTGAAGGATGGGTCCGAGCAATTCAGCCTGGCGCTGCTCCAGTTCACGCTGAACTCTCATCTGAAACTGTTCAAGTTCCTGATCCATTTGTTGCAGTTCCTGTTGCCTTCGGCGTGTCTCCTCTTCTGAAAGGTTGGGAGCTTCCTGCTGAAACCGGGCAAGTTGGTTCTGAAATTCAATTGATTGCTCTTCGAATTCCGCCTCTCTTCCATCGAGAAATCGATTAAGTTGCCGCTCAATTGCCTCCTTTTCCGGCAGATTATCAAGAACAGTTTGTGGATCCATGTACCCAACGCGCATCTGTGCATTTGCAGATAGCGTAAGACCTGTCAAGAGTATAATAATTGTTGAAAAATACTTCATATTGGTAATTTTGATATTTATTTCAAAAGTTTGATAAGATACAATGTTTAGGCAAGCTTTTCCAAAATGTCATTATACAATACGTTCAACCCTCATCAATAATTGTGTGCTGTATATCATAATGCATCATCATCGACAAAAATACCCAGTTCCTCAAGTACATTTCGACTGATGTCCCAGCGTGTCCTGGAATAGAGAAACAAATAGTCTCCAGCTCTGTCAAAAACGTGATCAAACCCATCCCTTTCCGCTACCTTGACGACAGCCTCAAGAATCCTTTGTTGCAACGGCTCCAGCAATTCCTCTTGTTGCCGAAAATAGTCACCATCCGGACCAAACCTGCGATTGATATACTGCTCCCGTTCACGTACTTTCTGGTCGATTTCCTGCTGGCGCTGCCTTCTTATATCCGGTGTAAAGAGAATCTCTCTGGCTTCGAAGTCCTGCTTCAAACGTTCGATTTCGACCTGCATTTCATCAATCTCCTCTTTCCAGTTTTGAGCAATGGTTTCAAGCCTCTGTCGGATACCGGTGTATTCAGGGATCTCACGCATAATCACATCGGAATCTATGTAACCGATTTTTTGCTGCGCTGTAACCTGCTGTTCCGGTAATAACAACAACAAAACCGGTAGTAACAAAACTGAAATCAGTTTTTTCATGATCAGAAGGGTGCACCAATATTAAACAGAAACTGCCATTCGTTGGCATCGACGCCAGGAGCCTCTATGCCATCGAAGCGATAACCGTAACTTAGATCAATGAGTCCAAGAATCGGCATAAAAATTCGGGCTCCGAAGCCGGCGGCCCGTTTCACATTAAACGGATCAAATTCCTTGTAACCTAAAAAGGAATTTCCCGCTTCAACGAATGCATACGGAATGAGCTGAACCTGTTCCGTACTTATAAGTGGATAACGTATCTCCGTTAAGTATTTGTTATAAACGGTACCACCAATTTCTTCCCCGTCCAGATAGGGTGAAATTGACCCTTCAAAGCCACCGGGGTATCCTCGCATATCGATATTGTCCCGGGTAAACACCTGCTGCTGCTGGAGAGGTGTACCACCCAGATAGAAACGCTGGAACTGGCTTCTGTTTGATTTGCCAAACCAACTCATGTACCCGAATTCTGCACCGTATGTGGCAACCAGCTTGCCAACAATCGGGATGTGATACTGGTAATCCATACCCAGCTTGAAATACTGGGAGAAGCCTGGAATGTTGGGTGCAAACTCACCGCTTATGGAGAATTTGGATCCGGTATTGGGAGAAATCGGGTTATCGGTTGAGTTACGCTGCAGCTCCTGTTCCAGGGAAAGGATGCTCGCCTGCCCTCCCAGAAGACTCACAAAACCAGCTACATCAAAATACTGATAGCGCAGTCTGGTGATATGTCGAAAGTAGTCATCCGGCCAGTTCAGGCGCCTGCCATAAGCAACGGATCCTGAAAACATTTCCTGACGAGTTGTCGAGGTACCGAAAAATGTCCCACGGCCGCCGGAGAAGAGGCTATAAGAGAGATTGATGCCAAATGAGTTTGGCCGCCCCAGAAACCAGGGCTCCTGGAATCCAAAGCTGAAATTTTGGTATCCGCGTCCGGTGAGCTGTACCCCCAGGGTAAGTCGCTGGCCGTCACCGCTGGGCAGTGGACGCCATGCCTCGCCATTGAAGAGATTCCGAGCCGAGAAGTTGTTGAAATTGACTCGTGCAGCGAGAATTAGTCCAAACTGCCGGCCTCCGTAACCACCCGAAAACTCAAAATTGTCAGTACTCATGGATTCATCCAGGTAGTAGATGATATCCACTTTCTTTTCTTCATAATCCACATCCAGATCAGGCTGTATCGCTTCGGGATTGAAATAGCCAAGTTGAGAAAGTTCCCTGATAGACCGCATAATTGCCGAGCGGCTGTAGCGCGATCCGGGCAAATTTCTAAGTGAACGACGAACCACATCATCATGGGTCTTGGTATTGCCCAGAAACTCAACCATTCTGACGGTTGCAATGTCATCTTCAATGACAAAAAGTGTGATATCCAGTGAATCACCATCCACACGCTCAAACTCCGGCTGCACATTAAAAAACAGATAACCAATATTCTGATACATGCTTGTGACATCTGTCTCGTGCCGGTTCTGTCTGAGATTCATTTCAAATTTTGTCTCATTGAACACATCGCCGGTTACCATATCAAGAGCATCTGTAAGCTGCTCATCCGTATAGACCGTATTCCCTTCCCAAGTGATATTCCGGAGGCGGTATTGCGGTCCTTCCTCTATTTTCAGGAAGACACCAATAGACTCTTTGTCCCTCCGCCTGCTGTAAACATAAACAGAATCTTCTATGATGCGGGCATCCATAAACCCGTTCTCTCTGTAAAAAGCAAGCAACTCATCCTTCCCTTCTGCAAATTCGTCCCGGATGAATGTCTGGCGTGTGAATATTCGCCACCAGCGGTTGCGTTTTACATCGCCAAAATTTCTGCGCAGTCTCCGATCTGAAAAACTCTCATTACCTTCAAATTCAATACGGCGGATCTGAACGCGTTCACCACGATCCACATGAAAAACAAGTGAAACTCTGTTGCGAAGTGTGTCGGGATCAGTGACCTCAACATCCACGGTTGCATCCCGATACCCGCGACTTTCATAGTAGCGCAGAATCGTATTTACCGACTGTGTTTTGGCCGATTCGGTCACGGCAAATCCACGTGACAGAGCAATTTTTTTCTCCAGATCGCGGCGATGCGATCTACGGGTACCTTCAATCGTATATCTTTCAAGTCTTGGCTGTTCCGTTACTTCGATATCCAGAATCACACCATCACGACCCACCTCTCGTTTATAGATCTTGACATCGGAGAACAGACCGGTGTTATAAAGTCGCTTGATCGCCTGTGGTATCTCCTCGCCGGGAATCCTGATATTGGTTCCCACACTCAGGTTTGATGCACTGACGATAAATGTTTCACTATAAAACTTGCTTCCGGTTGCAGTTACATCAATGAGCTCGTACAGCCTGGGCTGGTTCTGCATCGGATTTACCGGTTGAAATGCCACCTCTCCGTCAGGTAAGCCAGGTGAACTTTGTGCACGAAGCACTTCGGGTGCAAGGAAACAGACAGCGACAAATAATGTCGCAAATAATATGTTGCTTTTCATCGAAAACACGGTGGAAAAACGTCTTTTGAAAATCTTTATTTCCGGAGTTATTATTTTTTTTATCATCTTATGGCTACACTTGGCTCCTCCAACTCAAAATGAGACAGAACCTTGCCAAATCGACGTTCTCTACTCTGATAGGCTTTTATCGCCTCGTAGAGTTCATCACGCCTGAAATCCGGCCAGTACGTATCTGTGATATAGATCTCAGAGTAGGCTGACTGCCAGAGCAGGAAGTTGCTCAACCGAAATTCCCCGCTTGTCCGCACAATTAAATCAGGATCAGGGATATGAGCAGTTGAAAGGTGCTTTTTGATGGTTTCATCATCGATGTCATCCGGACAGATTACACCGTCCCGGACTTTCTTTGAAATGCGGTTAACTGCCTGGCAGATATCCCATCTTCCTGAATAGCTGAGAGCCAGGCAAAGCTCCATGCGTTTATTATCCGCAGTAAGAGCAATGGCATCTTCCAACTCACGTCGGCATGTCGGTGGCAGGCGGTCAATTTCACCAATGGATGACAGTTTTATGTCATTTTCATTAAGTTTTCGCGTTTCATTGCGCAGAGACTGCACGAGCAATTTCATGAGAGCGCTTATTTCCCCTTTGGGGCGGCCCCAGTTTTCTGTGGAAAAAGCGTAGAGTGTCAGATAACCGACACCAAGTTGTCCACAGGCTTCCGTGATATCCTTAACTGAGTCCACTCCGGCTTTATGCCCGGCAATTCGCACGCTTCCCCTGCTTTTTGCCCATCTGCCATTACCGTCCATGATGACAGCAATGTGACGAGGAATTTCACCTCTCTTCTGCAATAGCTCCTGCTTCTCCTGATCTTCAGGGGATTGCTGATTTGATGTTAATTCTTCTGTATTCAATGATAAAAAGATTAAAAAGCGTTTTAATTTTAACTTGACCGTCCGAGGCTAAAGCGAGTCAATCTGACCTGCGAGAGAAATCATTTCAAGTACTGTCATTGCAGCCTCTCCTCCTTTGTTTCCTGCCTTGGTACCTGCCCGCTCAACGGCCTGTTCTATGGTATCCGTCGTCAGAACACCAAAGCCCACCGGGATCTGATATTTCAGCATGACATCGGAAATGCCTCTGCTTGTTGCCCCCGCTACGAAATCAAAATGGGGTGTTGCACCCCGAATAACCACACCAAGGCATATAATCGCATTATGTTTGCCTTTTTCAGCGAGTCTGGACGTAACCAGGGGAATTTCAAAGGAACCAGGGCAATATACGACATCTATCTGCGATTCATCAACTCCGTGCCGTTTCAGCATGTCTACGGCACCCTCAAGAAGTCTTTCGGTTATAAAGCTGTTCCATCGGGATACGATTATTCCAATTCTGGCATCTGTAACGTTAAACGTGCCTTCTATCTTGTTCACTGGCATAGCTTATATTAATTTTGTGTTTCTGTTACACCGTTTTCCACTTTTTCGACAGATCGCAGAAGTGGAGAATCCGTTTGAAGTTCCATGTGCAACACTCCTAAATTAAAGTAATCCTGGACCGTGCCATGAAAGTCTGAGCCCCCGGTGGCAATAAGATCGTAATTATTACAATACGTGAGATAACGACGCCGGTGCACCGAATTGTGGGAGGGATGCCAACATTCAATGCCATCAATACCGGCATCCTTGAGTTGTTTGATTTCGATAAAGTTATATGTACTTCCCGGGTGAGCGAGAACGGCAAATCCATCAGCTTGATGAATCTTATCAATCACGGTCATGACATCGGGATAGTCTATTTTGTGATAGGCACTGGATCCGTTGCCGAGGTATCGGAAAAAAACTTCATGGGTGTCGGACGCATATCCTTTCTTAATCATGACTCTGGCAATGTGAGGCCTCCCGATGGATGCGCGTCCGGCCTCACCCCGGACCTCATCATACGTAATTTCAAAACCAAGTTTGTTCAAATTTGATATAATGGATCGGGCACGCTGAATCCGCCTGTTCTTCTGGTTGCTGAGCAAATCGAGAATAAGTTCGGCATCCCTGAATGCATAGGCAAGCAAGTGGCACTCCCTGCCTTCAAAAAGGGTGCTAATTTCAACTCCCCGGATCACACGAAGACGTGTTCCATTTGCAGCTTCCTGTGCCTCCTCAAAACCAGCGATGGTATCATGATCTGTGATGGCTATAACATCAAGATCGGTTTTCAAGGCACGAATGACAACTTCGGACGGGGTATGTTTGCCGTCAGATGCCGTAGTATGAATATGCAGATCAGATTTCAAGAACATTAAGGCTCAAGAATTGAAAAGTAACGATCCCTGCTTTCAATCAAAGCAACACCTCTCAAAGCTGTTTCATCTGTTTTGAGATGCTCTTTCATCCGGGCACGGGTACCATTGAAACGGGAAATGAGCTCCAGATAGAGCTCTCTTTTTATATGCTCCTTGTAACGTTCCTCATCACGTTCTTTTTCCATTTCAATCAGCTTTTTCATATCCTCGATGCGACCTTCCGCCTCTTCAAGTAAAACGGAATTCAGCGATTCTTTAAACCGGCCGAGATGGCGCTCCGCATGTGTGGTATATTCGAAATTCTGTTCAACGAGGTATTCCTGGAACTTGGCATAAAAGTCATCCGGATTCATCTCAGGGTCAAGTTCCTCTTTTCCGGCAGTGTATTCGTTGGCAAAAAAGAAGTAATGGCTTTTCTGAAGCAGAGCGATCTCCAGCATGCTGTGTGACCGCTGTTTGACCACCAGGTCCGGTTCGATGCCTATGCCCTCATAAACAACCCTTCCTGCCCGGGTTTTATGGCGGGTTCTGAGGGAGTCCGGCACTTGTTCCATTGCAGCTACCTCTTCGTCCGTTAGAAAAGGCGTGGACTGGATAGACCTGCCACTCGGCACATAATATTTGGATGTTGTGATTTTGAGGGATGTATTATAGGATAATGGTTGAACAATCTGCACCAACCCCTTCCCGAAACTGCGCTCACCAATGACAACTGCCCGATCCAGGTCCTGAAGAGCTCCGCTAACAATTTCAGAGGCACTGGCGCTACCGCTGTTTTGGAGTATGATCAGCGGTTTTTCAGCATAGACGGGCTGTTCAGATGTTTCGTACTGCTGATTGGCCCGTGACATTCGTCCCTCTGTCCAAACCACCTTCTCACCCGCAGGCACAAACTTGTCAATAATTTTAACAGCTTCGTCCAGCAATCCACCGGGATTGTTTCGTAAATCCAGGATCAATCCATCCAGCGGCTCTTCCTCCTGCATCTCCAAAATGGCTTTTCTCACCTCTTCGGCGGCGTTTTGAGCAAATCTCCTGAGCAGTATGTAACCAATACGGGATTCTGATTCAAGCGATCCGTAATATGTGACGTTCTTGACCTCAATGGTTTCTCTGGTGAGCTCAAAGTCAAGCAGTTCTTCAATACCGTATCGCTGTATAGAAATAAGAACGGTGGTTCCGGGATCCCCCCGAAGCAGACTCTGCAGGTCTTCTGTGCTCATTTGCGTGACATTGATGTTATCCACTCTCTTGATAACATCACCCGCACGAACACCACGCCGTTCTGCCGAATAGCCCTCAATAGGAGCAATGACAACAAGCTGACCTCCACGGGCGCCCACTTCCAGACCCACACCCGCGTACTGACCCGTAGTTACTATATCCATCTGGCGGCTTCCGGCTTCATCAATAAGAACGGTGTAGGGATCGAGCTCGTTAAGCATGGCATCGATCCCGCTGCGTATCAGTCTTTCCGGATCAACTTCTTCAATGTAGGAGCTGGAGACGTTTTCATATACTTCACTGAAGATCCTGAAGTTTTTTTGCATCAGGAAGTAGGGATCGGGCCGCAGTATAAAACCGGCACCGGCCATACCTGCCAGTAAAATGATAACGAGCAAAAAGCGGGAAGAAAAACGCATAGGTGATAACTTGCGTGACGTCAGATAATTGCAGAGTTACGAATATCAGTTAGGAATACGTAACGTTTGCCCGACATAGATTCGTGTAGATTGAAGGTTGTTTAAACGCTGAATGGCCTGAACACTTGTATTGAAGCTTCGTGCAATGACGGAAAGATTGTCATTGGTCTGGACGGTGTAGGTCCGGTAGTCTCCATCTCCACTAATGGCAACCCGTGTGGATGAGGCTGATACGGAAAAACGGTTCCGTTCCGTTCTGCTCATTTGATTGATCTGAGCATACTGATCACGCAAATGGGCCGGAACATAGATCGTGAGACGCTGCCCGGGGCGAATCAGGTTTCCTACATTATTCCATGACCTGATCCGCCAGGCCTGGGTATCAAACCACTCGGCAATATGACCAACCGTGTCGCCAGATTTAACCACATATGTCACTGCGGCTGAGTTGGCAGGCCGATTGGCTGCAGGAGCCTGGGATGTTGCCTGAAGCCGGGCTGTCTGAGCCCTTGAAGGCTCATCGGAACGGATAGCTATGTTGCTGCCGCCGGGTATGGGAATAACCAGATCCTGACCCGGATGGATGATGCTGCTGAGACCTTCGTTTGCCTGGTACAAAGAACGAACCGAGGTCCCGTACCGATTGGCAATGAGCCCGAGTGTTTCACCGCGTTTCACCGTATGGATGACCAGATCGTTTGTCCGCTTCTCTTCGGGGATTTCATTATAAGCAAGCATAAAGGCTTCTTTAGAACCTTTTGGAATTTTTAAAGGATACGGCTCCTCTCCCGGAGGTGTCGCCCAGCGAAGCAGCTCCGGATTCAGATACTGCAACTCCTGAGTGGAGATACCGGCACATTCAGCAAGTACACTAAGCTCCACCGAACCATGTACTTCCGCTATATCGTATTCATAGGGCTCGGCATCGTAATGTCGTTCAAATCCAAAATCTTCGGGATTCATGGCTACCAGAGTCGCGGCTATAAAGCCGGGAACGTAACCCCGCGTCTCCCTGGGCAGAAACGGATATATCTCCCAGTAGTTGCGCACACCGCCTGCACTGCGAACCGATCTGAGCATGCGGCGAGTACTGACATTGTAATTCGCAAGTGCAAGGTGCCAGTCTCCGTTCCAGTATTCGTGCAGATCCCTCAAATGCCTTGCCGCTGCACGGGTTGCCTTGACCGGATCACGACGCTCATCTATCCACCAGTTCACCTCCAGCCCATACACAGAACCGGTGGCGTATATAAACTGCCACATCCCCACAGCACGTGCATGCGAGCGTGCCGTGGGCACCAGTCCGCTCTCAATCATCGCAAGATGCACCAACTCTTCGGGAACATTTTCCTCGCGAAAAATCTCGCGCATCATGGGAAAATAGCGAGCGGAACGTTGCAGCCAGCGTTCCATGATTTCAGGCCTACGGACGGTCAGGTAGGCGATATGATTGTTCACCTGCCTGTTCCGAATAAGTGGAACCTGTGTTTTACCGATTTCAAGATCTTCCGGCAAAACGAACATCTGTTTATCAAACCAGTCACCCTCTTCTGCCATCATCAGTTCCTGGTGCACCTGGAAAATTTCACCCTGGACATCGACAAGAGAATCAGTAATGCCATAAAACTCCTGATATTCGGTCATAATCGTGCGGTAGAGCTCCGCAAACTGACGTCTGTTTCGAATTTCCGGATGATCATCCATTAATGACTGGATCGCGTAGAGTCCCTCAGTAATATATTCTTCGGCAGATACCAAATCATCGTTTATTTGGGCTTCGAGCGCCAGTAGATGCCCTCTGTAAATGTAAGCAAGCCGCTGCAGCATCTCTGACGAGAGGCGGTTGGTTTCGCCTTCAGCGGCATCAATTGATATATCCTTGCCAAATACCGAAGGATCAGGCCGCTCATACCCGGGATACCTCATCAAGTCAGCGCGGTTCACATGAAACAATAGCGGTTCCACTGTTCGATAGTCGATGCCTGCATCCCGATCCTGGGCAAAAAGGCTGCCTGTCAAAAAAAATACCGCGCATGCTGCCGGCATCACTCTGTTTATCATAATATTCAACGTTTAAACCCGGATGAATGACAGTTAATTATTAAAAAGCGACAGCATCTTCTATGCTATCGGACATATCCGCTTAATTTACGGTAAATGTGTGAGAATCGAAAAAAATTGTAGTGTCTGTCACATCTCGGTCCAGCGCTGCACTATGGGCAACCGCCGGCCGGATCCAAAGGCCTTTGAACTGACCCTGAGTCCGGGAGCCGATTGCCTGCGCTTATACTCGTTGCGGTCGACCATCCGAATTACATCACGCACCTGATCAATATCAAATCCCAGTTCAGAAATCATTCCTGCAGGCAGCTGATCCTCGATATAGGCTTTGAGAATGCCGTCAAGTATATCGTACTCCGGCAGGGAATCGGTATCTTTTTGATCGGGCCGAAGTTCGGCACTCGGCGGCTTTTCAATGGTGTTCCAGGGGATGATCTCTTTTCCATAATAGGAGTCATTGACCCAGCGAGAAATTGCAAACACCTCTGTCTTGTAGACATCTGAGAGGATAGACAAGCCCCCTGCCATATCCCCGTATAGTGTGCAATAGCCGACGGCAAGTTCCGATTTGTTGCCGGTGTTTAACAGCATATGACCGAGTTTGTTTGATATGGCCATGAGAATTGCGCCTCTGCTGCGACTTTGCAGGTTCTCCTCGGTTGCGTCGAATTCCGTCTCACCAAAAACCGGTGCAAGCACATCCAGAAATGATTCGTAAATCGTATTTATGGGTAATTCGTACATCTGAATACCCAAGCTTCGGGAGAGCTTTTTTGAATCGGAAATACTTCCTTCGGATGAAAAACGGGATGGCATGGTGACCCCCAGCACATTATCCGATCCTACTGCTTCGCGGGCAATAACAGCGGTGAGGGCCGAATCGACTCCCCCACTCAGTCCCATGACCACCTTGCCGGTCATCCCGCTCTTTTCAACGTAATCGCGCAGGCCATGTACCAGTGCCCGGAAAATACGCTCCTCCACGCCCGGAATGGGTTTGATACACTCTCCGGAAACCTGGGGCTTCGGTTCGCCAGATTCAGGCCATTCAAAATCGGCAACGTCCTCTTCAAATGTGGCCAGTCTGACAAGCACCTCGCCTTCCGATGAAATCACCGAGCTTATACCGTCAAAAATCAACTCCGTATTGGCACCGACCTGGTTTGCGTAAAAAAGCGGAATACCGAGCTGTCTGGCATGGCGCTTAAGCATATCCTCACGCATTTCCGGTTTTCGCTTTGTAAAAGGCGATGCCGATATATTAACAATCACCTCGGCCCCCAGATCCCTCAATTCATATGCCGGGTCCAAATTGTAGGTATGGTAGTTGTACTCATTCTGGTTATTCCAGATATCCTCGCATATGGTAACACCCCACTTTCTACCGGCCCACTCCATCAGACGCATCTCCCGGTTCGGTTCGAAGTACCGGAACTCATCAAACACATCGTAGGTTGGAAGTAACGTCTTGTTCACGGTATCCACAATGCTTCCGTTTTGTGCGAGTATGGCAGCGTTAAACAGCGGCCTGCCCGTTGATCCATCATTTTTTCGAATGGTGCCAAAAAGCAGTGCCGTCCGGCCGGTCGCGCGCACAATTTTTTCGTTTTCCATCTGAACTGCATGTACAAACGCCTTGCGCTCCAGCAGGTCCATGGGAGGATAGCCGCAGGTAACCAGTTCCGGCAGTATGAGCAGATCGACGCGGTCGTTTCCGGCATCCCGCAGCGCCTGCAGCACCAATGCCGAGTTGCCCTTCACATCTCCGACAATAACATTGATTTGCTGTATCCGGATTCGCATGGGGTATACAAAAAGTTACGTATTATTTTGTGGTACCGGTTATATTACCCGGTAGGCGGTACATAATCCGCAATAACAAAAGGTTGTTTTCTGTCATTCAAGATACTGCTGTAGCGGAAACGGTCAAAACACATGCAGCAAAAAGTCGCTGATGATATCATTGTGCAACGCGACAGTTTTCCACACCTGGATGCTGTCCGCGAACTGAATCGCCAGGTTTTTGGTGAGGATCGACTCATCAACCGCCTGGATCACGATCCCCTGATCTTTCTGACGGCTCATGTGCGGGGTAGACTGGCCGGATTCAAAATCGGTTACTCTTTAAACAGGCGCGTCTTCTACTCAGCGAAAAGTGCCACAGCACCAGAGTTCCGGCGCCGCGGTGTGGCAACCGTGCTCATGGACGCCATGATGGATGATGCCGCTCTGCTGGGTTTTACCGAAATGCAGTACGATACCTTTCCTTCGCTCTTCCCCGGTATGTTAGTGATTGGATTCCGGTATGGCTTCAGCATTAAAAGCATGGAGTGGAATCGGGATTTTAATGACTTCCAGATCAGATTGGCACGAGACCTGCCGGATCTGTACCTCCGGTGAAAAATAAGGCTGAGGCTTCTTGTTATTCAGATTTTCAGATAAATTTTGGAAGACCGGAACTGCTTTCATCAGTGTAATCACCGAGAAACCCGGTACGCAGATAGGCTGGATGGATATCGGACCGACCCAGGTCTTTAAATGATAAAAACGCCACATCACGGATAATCTGGTCTTCCCGGGAGTGTTCAGGATCTGTGCCCTTTTGCATCAATCCACCCTGTCGCCGGCACAGGTAATAAAACTCAACGGCATGCACCTTATCCGTAATCACCTCGTGCAAATACCATAGCGGACCCGGATCTGCTTCGATCCCTGTCTCCTCCCGCATCTCCCTCTTGAGTGCTTCGGTGAGTGACTCTCCAAAACGGACACCGCCACCCGGCGGCATCCAGATCAGCTTCCCGGCAACCGGTGAAAGCAGCTGAACCATCAGAAGAGCATCCTCCTCCACCAGCAAACCATTAACGCGAACCCGAACTTTGTTTCTGATCGATCCGGAATCTGACATATCAGTTCGTCTTGCTCTGCGTTTCCACGCTCAGATGCTCAATGTTACCGATTTCTGATGCATATTGCATGGAAGCTTCGACAAATTTCACAAATAGCGGATGAGGCCGGTTTACGGTACTTTTCAGCTCCGGATGAAACTGCACACCGACAAACCAGGGATGATCTTCCGCCTCAACAATCTCAACAAGATCCCGTTCGGGATTTCGTCCGGTTACATGCAAGCCCTGAAGTGCCAGGTCATTGATATAGCGGTTGTTCAGCTCGTAGCGATGACGATGGCGCTCACTGATCAAAGGCTTATCGTAGGCATGCGCAGCAAGCGAATCATCTTCAAGTGCGCAATCGTAGGCTCCCAATCGCATGGTACCTCCCTTGTCGTTGATGTTCTTCTGCTCCAGCATGAGATCCACAATCGGATAGCTTGTCTCAGGATTGAATTCCGTGCTGTTGGCGTCATCCCATCCGCACACATTTCGGGCAAACTCGATCACGGCGCACTGCATTCCCAGACAAATACCCAGAAAAGGCAGTTTATTCACACGTGCATGGGTTATCGCGACCAATTTACCGTCGATCCCCCTTCCACCAAAACCGGGGGCGACCAGTACTCCCGTAACGCCTTGCAACAGCTCTTCCACATTATCTTTGCTCAGATGATCCGAAGAGACCCAGACAATCTCGACTTCACAATTGTTTACAGCACCGGCATGACGAAAAGATTCTACAATAGACATGTAGGCATCCTGGTGATCAACATACTTGCCGACAAGAGCTATCCGTATGCGGTGCGAGGGGTTTGAAACAGCCTCCACAAATTGCTTCCATCGTTCCAGATCAGGTTCTTCGGCCTGAATCTGAAGTCTTTTAATCACGCGTTGATCCAGCCCCTCCTGCTTCATCAGAAGCGGAACTTCATAAATGGAACGCGCATCAAGAGATGCGATAACATCCTCGATCTCCACATTGCAGAACTGTGCAATTTTTCGGCGTATTCCATGATCCAGAGGTACTTCCGCCCTGCAAACAAGGATATCGGGCTGCATGCCGAGCTCGTATATTGTCTTTACCGAGTGCTGGGTCGGCTTGGTCTTCAGCTCACCGGCCGCTTTCAGGTAGGGCACCAGCGTCAAATGAATGGAAAGTGTGTTGATGCGCCCGACATCGTAACGAAGCTGACGCATGGCTTCAATGTAGGGCAATCCTTCAATATCACCGACTGTGCCTCCTATTTCCACGATAACGATGTCGTATTTGCCGGAATCCCCTATGGCCTTGACGCGCGACTTGATCTCATCGGTGATATGCGGAATAACCTGTACGGTTTGACCCAGGTAGGCCCCCTGCCGCTCCTTGGTGATCACATCATAGTAGATGCGTCCGGTGGTCACGTTGTTGTCCTGCGATGTGGGTATGCCCAGAAAACGCTCATAATGGCCCAGATCCAGATCCGTCTCGGCGCCGTCGTCGGTGACGTAGACCTCCCCGTGTTCATAGGGATTCATGGTTCCGGGATCGACGTTGATATAGGGATCGAGCTTCTGAATGGTGACCCGCAGGCCACGATTGGCGAGTAACAGTCCCAGGGATGAACAAATAATACCCTTTCCGAGGGATGACGTAACTCCCCCGGTTACAAAAATATATTTCGGCTCCATCTTGGTGGTGCAAGCTTAGTGAAAGGTTGCAGCAAAATAGCAGGTTTCCCCGGGGGTATCAAATGAAAATTTGATATTTACTCATTTTCACGGACCGGTTACGGCGACCGGTCCGACTCGAGATATTCGATGGCGTCATCAATCTGTTTTTTCTGCCATGCAACAGATGCCAGGTTGAGGGCAAATACCACAGCCAGTATCCAGAATATCCAGGCCGGCAGTTCTGTGATGCCGCTGAAGAACCAGTAGCCAAAGAAAACCAGAGCAAGCACATTGATGGCTGTGATGAAAAAGAAACGACGCTTCCGCTGCATCAGCAACCGGGTCTGCTCCGACCGTGATAAACTGACACGATCTTTACCGATGTGATAGTCAAGCACGGTATTGATTCTGGCAATGTCTTCTTCCCGGATGGTCATCCTCAGGATCAGTTTTTGTCACGAAGCGAACGCATAATCGCTTTCCTGAACAGGTTATCCACACTTTTACGCACATTGACCGCATCAAAAAGCAACCATGCACCCATTAAAACCGTGACACTGCCGGCAAGGCTGAGCAGAGAACCCAACCAGTGGTTGGCAACCAGGTTCATCATGACAAGATAGACTCCGAACAGCCCAATAAAGATCATAAGCAACGAACAGACGGCATGCAGCGGATTGATTCCGCGAAAATTGCGTTTGGATTCGCTGCCCTGCAGGGACAGATCACGCACCTGTCTTCGCTGAAAAAGGTCATCCTTTGTATTTTTGATTTTTCGTGCCATTGGGCAGTGCTGCAGGTTGGTTATTTTTACTACATTATAACCAATAAACTTTAAAATATCATAAAACGATCCATGGAATCAGATGGATACATTTACGGCAGGAATGCGGTGCTCGAGTATCTGGAGCACAAGCCGGGCCATATTATTAAATTATATCTGCGGCAGCAACAGCAAGGCAGGGTGATTCAGGACCTCGAACGTCTGGCTTCACAAAACCGCATACCGGTACAGCGGGTGCCGGGTAGAAAACTGGCGGAGCTGGTCGGTCCGGTCAACGACCAGGGCATCGTGGCAGCAGTGAGCGAAGCAAGCTACGTGGAACTTGAAGATTGGCTGGAAACAGTCGATGTGACCCGGAACCCGGTCATCGTTGCACTTGATGAAATCGAGGATCCCCACAACTTCGGCGCAATCATTCGTACTGCACTTGCTTGCGGGGTGGATGCGGTTCTGGTGCCGAAACATCGTCAGGCACCAATGTCCGGGGCCGTAATGAAGGCCTCGGCGGGTGCCATTCTGCACATGCCTGTGATACGTGTGGTAAACATGAATCAATCGCTGCTCAGACTGAAGGAGGCCGGTTTCTGGGTCTGTGGTACGGATATCCAGGCGAAACAGGATTTCCGGAATCAGGATTACAACCTGCCTATCGTAGTTATTATCGGCAGCGAAGAGAAGGGCATCCGAAAAAAGACAAGGGATCATTGCGACATGGTGGTACATATCCCCATGAAAAACAAGGTGGCATCGCTCAATGCCTCGGTCAGCGGGGCGCTTATCTGTTATGAAATACTACGTCAGCGGCAAACGGAACCAGAATGAGCGCGGATCCACATCTTCTGAATCGATGCCGTGTCCGGCTTTCATCTCTTTGAGTGCGATATTCACAAACATGAGAGCATAGCCTCCGGGCTTGAGTATGCCTTGCTTCGGAGCGATCTGTTCCTTGATCGAAATATCACTCGTGTACGCATCTCTTAGTGTTTCATTGAATGCTGTACCGGAGACAAAGAACCGGAACAACAGGCCGTCACTCTCATCGGTAACCTGAATGCGCAGCGGTTCGTTGTTCGGTGCCATTCCGATGAATAGCGTGAGAAGATTATCCAGGATCAGGTTCATGATCTCCTGATCGACGCTGATGCTCTGAACATCTGACTCGTAATCGAGACTCACTTCCAGGTTTTTCGTCTGGATAAAAATGTCGTTTCGCTCTATGACACTCCGGGCAAGTTCCCTGAGGTTGACCTGACTCTTCTTCTGCTCAAACACGCCATCCTCGATCTGATATGCGTAGCTCCAGCTCTGAACAGAATTGATGAGTTTGGATGAGGAGAGCTGAATATTGCTGCAGTAGTATTTCAGGGACTCAAGCTGATCACTGATCTCGGGGTGCTCTTGCATGAGCATATTGATGTCTTCCGACATCAGTTCGGCGTACATCATGGCATTGCCGACGGGTGTCTTGAGATCATGCGTCACTTTTGATACAAACTCTGATGGAATTTTCTGCATGACTACGGTTATCTGAGGGGGTCAGGATTCGTTGGCTACCAGTTCACTTTCAGCAAAAAAGTAGGCGGCTTCAATGTTCCCGTTTTCCTCCGAATCGGAACCGTGCACGATGTTCTCTCCCATACTGTCGGCAAATTCCTTGCGGATGGTACCTGCGTCAGCGTTGGCCGGGTTGGTGGCGCCTATCAATGTGCGAAAGTCCTCTATGGCATTTTCTTTTTCAAGGACTACCGGCACGCACGGTCCGCTGCTCATGAATGTGGTGAGCTCATCAAAAAAGGGTTTTTCGCGATGAACGGCGTAAAAGCCTCCGGCTGTTTGTTTGGTGAGACGTGTCATTTTCATTGCCTTGATGACAAATCCGGCTTCCTGAATTTGCCGGAGCACTTCCCCGATCAGTTCTTTGCGAACACAGTCGGGTTTCAGTATAGCCAGGGTTCGTTGCTTCGCCATAATGATTTTACTTCTTTATGCTTTTAGAGTTTACAGTTTTTCGTTTGAACAGAAACTTGGTGAATTGTGGCAATATACGTCGTTTCGATAAGAACTACATTTTTTTCCTGCAACCCTTAACGCAACTTGATGATGTCAACCACAAGTGTAAAAAAATCTCTCCTTTTCAGGCAGTTCTATCCGGGATAATCCTGAAAGTAAAATAGTTGCAGACCGGCAGTTACTTTTCCTAATGGAATCCGGAGAACGGCTGTACGTACGTATTAAAAAAACCGGACAGAAAAAAAATATCCTGCCCGGTTCCGTTTCGTATCTGAAATGTTTGAGAAATTACTTGTCGGTGAGGCTGGTTATACCCGGCAACTCCTTGCCTTCGAGATACTCCAGGCTGGCACCGCCGCCCGTCGAGACGTGGGACACTTTATCTTCAAGGCCTGCCTTTTTAATGGCCGATGCGGAATCCCCGCCGCCGATTATCGTGATGGCACCGCTCTCCGTAGCTGTACTCATCGCACCTGCGACAGCGAACGTACCCTTGGCAAACGCATCCATCTCGAATACACCCATCGGACCGTTCCAGATCACGGTTTTGGCCTTTTTAATCTCATCGCCGAAGAGTTCGGCTGATTTCGGACCGATGTCCAGTGCCATCCAGCCGTCCTCGATACCGTCCTGCGGCACGACCTTGTTTTCGGTGTCTTCCTTGAATTCCCTGCCGACAACAGAGTCAACCGGAAGCATGATCTCCACATTGTTGGCCTTCGCTTTTTCCATGAGGGTTTTGGCCAGTTCCACCTTGTCCTCTTCCAGCAGGGAATTGCCAATGGGAAGTCCCATGGCCTTGAAGAAGGTGTAGGTCATGCCTCCTCCGATGATAATGGTGTCGACTTTGGTAATCAGGTTTTCGATCACACCGATTTTATCCGAGACTTTTGCTCCACCCAGGACAGCTACGAACGGCCGTTTCGGCTTCTCAACGCTCTCCTGCAGGTAGTCGATCTCCTTGCGGAGCAGATAACCGGCAGCAGCAGGCTGTAAATAATCGGTGATGCCCGCAACGGAGCTGTGCGCCCGGTGGCTGCTGCCAAACGCGTCATTGATGAAGACATTCCCGTGCGCGGCAAGTGCTTTGGAAAACCCGGGATCATTTTTCGTCTCTTCAGGATGGAATCGCACGTTTTCCAGGAGGACAATCTCGCCGGCAGAAGCCTGATTCACGGCTTTCCTGGCTTTTTCACCGATGCAGTCCTCACCAAACCTGACGTTGCAGGTAACCAGACTTTTCAGATGCTCCGCAACCGGTTTGAGGCTGAATTCGGGTTTGGGTTCACCCTTGGGGCGTCCCAGGTGACTTAGCAGAACGAGCTTTGCTCCCGACTCAATAACATGGTTTATGCTGGGGAGTGCCTGCCGGATGCGGTTGTCGTCACCGATCACTCCATTTTTGAGGGGAACGTTGAAATCCACCCTCATTACCACTGTTTTCCCTTCAAGTTCGAGATCCTTTATAGATAATTTTGCCATTGTCGATGTTTCCTTTTGATTTAAGCTTTATTTTGCATCATCATCCCATGATAACCGTTACAGATGTATTTCATGTGAAAAAACCTGCCGTAATGGTTAGTAATCTGCAGGGAAAATACGAGTTTAACTGATTAATTTTAGATCTGATGCAAACTGTTTACCTGGACAACGCAGCCACCACGCCAATCGATCCGGGAGTGGTGGAAGAGATGATTCCGTATCTCAAACAGGATTACGGTAACGCCTCATCCATCCACCATATGGGCAGGAGGACCAGTGTGGCTGTGGAGACATGGCGCGGCAAGATCGCAAACCTTATTGGTGCGCAGGCATCGGAAATCATTTTCACCAGCGGCGGTACCGAAAGCAACAATGCCGCCATCTTCGGTGTGCTTGAAAACAGCACCCGCAAGCAGATCATTACGGCACGCACCGAGCACAATGCGGTACTTTACCCTGTCGAGCAGGCAAAAAAAATGGG
>SKXL01000132.1 GCA_007128425.1 Balneolales bacterium
ACAATCACGCGCTGGGCAAACCGTGCATTTTCGGGTTCATGGGTCACCATCAGAATGGTGAGTCCGTCGCGGTTCAGCTGCTGGAACAGGCCGATGATCTCCAGGCTGGTTCGGCTGTCCAGATTTCCTGTGGGTTCATCAGCCAGCAGGATGGAGGGGCGTGTGACCAGGGCACGTGCAATAGCCACACGCTGCTGCTGTCCACCCGAAAGCTCGGACGGGGTATGGGAAGCCCGGTCGGCCAGTCCCACGATCTCCAGGGCCTCTTTGGCCCGGCGGTGCAGTTCCTTCCATCCCAGCTTTTCACTGGAGTAAAGCAGCGGCAGCTCCACATTTTCTAAAGCGGAGGTGCGTGGCAGCAGGTGAAAATTCTGGAATACGAAACCTATGGTCTGATTGCGCAATCTCGCAAGCTGGTCACGGGAAAGTTGTCCGACATTATTTCCCTCAAGCAAATAATCACCCCGCGTTGGCCGGTCAAGACAACCCAGAATATTCATCAGTGTGGATTTGCCCGATCCGCTGGATCCCATGATTGCAACAAACTCACCTTGACTGATTTGAAGGTCGACACCACGCAGGGCGTCAACAGAAACCGTCTCGGTTCTGTAAGATCGCATCAAGCCGCGGATATTGATCAGAGGTTCGATCAGGCTTTTGGTGTCATCATTTGGGTTCGAAAAAGGGGTCATAGATCGTTGTTCTGATGATCGGAGCTGCAAGGCAGTTTAATGATGCAGACAAACTGTGGATATTTAGTGATTTCTGAAGTCAGCAAAATTGATCCGATAACTTACATAAATTCTGCTACAAAAACTTCTATTTCCGGTAATATTTCGGTTTTCCAATAGCATTTAAAAATGACCATGTTATACTTTTTAAAAGTAGTGATCAGTATCCTGGGGCTGACCTGTACAATAATCTTAAATGCATTTGAAAACCCGTGCTAATTAATATCATGATACCGTATGAAAAAGTTTACAAATTGTTTGATCTGTTGTATTCCTTGTACAGCCCGTTTTTACAGGGGGTATCATACATACAACAGAGGAGGGGAGTATGAATGATTTAGTTGCCATGTCAAAAGGGAGTATGATATCTCCGTTCGAAATATTTGATGCCAGGTACAGGAAGTGCACAGGAGAGATTTTTCTAACGCGTATGCCCAGAATTAGTATTGTGCCTGGCGACCGCGTAGCAGACTCCGTCCCTCGTCATTTGTGCCGGTCCTGAGAGACAGTCCGACCACCAATGTGTCCCCGGTTGAGATATCTCCCGACAGTATTTCGGTGTGTAGCCCGTCACTTAGACCCGTACGGACCCCTACCGGTGTAATCTGATTATTCCGTAGAACAAAGACGCGGCCTTCTTCTCCATCTTCATGATTGTCGTTATCGGCCTGATGTTCATCGCTTTCGTTGGTCATACCTTGCTCAGCTGACCCGCCGTCAGCCCCGAAGCCGGAGCCGGAGCCGCCTCTGCCGCCAGGAGTGTCAGCCGGAATGAGGTTGTCCGGCAAACGGGCACGAAGCGCGGTGTTGCGAACGCGCAGTGCATCATCCTTTCTGGCGGTAATGATGGATACTTCGGTGGTCATGCCGGGTTTGAGCAGCATCTCGCTGTTGTCAACCGATATGATGGTTTCATAATGGACGACGTTGTCCTCCATTATGGGAGCGTTGCGTACCTGAATGACTTCCCCCTCAAAATCACGGTCGCGGTAGGCATCCACCTTGAAAATAACTTTCTGTTGATCGATAATCTGTCCGATATCCGCTTCAGAAACATTTGCGTATATGTGCATGTCCCGCAGGTCGGTTGCTATTTCAAATAGGATGGGGGCACTCAAACTGGCTGCAACCGTCTGCCCGATATCCACATTGCGGGAGATGACCATGCCGTCGGTTGGTGATGTGATGGTGCATCGCTCAAGCTCGCGTTCTGCCCGTTCGAGAGCATGCCGGCGTACGCGCACCTGTGCTTCAGCCTGACGCAGAGTGGCACCTGCCTGATCAACCTCGGATGGAGCAATGAATTGCTGAGCCCTGAGTTCCTGAACCCGCGCCCAATGCATGCGGGCCAGCTCCAGTCCGGCTTCCGCAGATTCCAGCTCCGCCCTTGCCGAGCTTACGGCGGCAGCAAATGTAGATGGATCGATTTGCGCAATCACCTGCCCCCTGGTCACCATGGAGTTGAAATCCACATTGATATCGTCGATAATCCCGGAAACCTGGCTGCCAACAGTCACTTTCTGCACCGGTTGTAACGTACCATGAGCGATAACCCGACGCGATACTTCGCCGCGGTCTACCTCGACGGTGTGCAGAGGGGGTAATTCGGATTCGCCGGAACCCATCATCCGGAATGCCCACCAGATACCGGCTCCGATGACCAGCAAAATAATGATTGTGTACTTACTTTTTTTCATACCTTTGATTGTACTTAATGTAAACGAATCAAAATAACAATTATTTGCCTCTCATGATACTCAAGGAGTATCTTGTTTGAAGCAGAGGGCAACTATTGAATTATGGATTGCATCTAATCAAATGGCATCAGAACATGAAATGTCCATGACCGGGCATCTCCCGGTCACACAGGAGTATGATTAAAAAACGTCATGGGCATTCTATGTGACTTTATAAATCAAACTTTTATAACACATGAAACCAAAACATAAGTTGAGCAGAAACAGGAGATGGAAGGTAATCTCTGGTCATTCGACAACAGCTGTACTGCTGGTTTTGACAGCTACAGGCTGCATGGTGTTTGAACAGTCTGTGCGCACGGCTATTGATGGAGCCGTCAGCTCAGCGATCGAACAGGAACTCGGGGCCCGCCTGGCCGGATATACCGATGTCATGATGTATCAGCTTGCCTATACACAGACGTTTTATCTGGGTGGATACGGTTTTGCTCCCGATACATTTGAAGAAGGCCAGGGAGCGACCTGGCGTGTTGAGTCGGTGGATCGCGATGAGGTGTCATCTTTTAACGCGGAACGAGCTCTTCTTAAGCGTAACGAAGATGGATCAACCTGGTGGTTTTTAAAATTTGATGCCGATGACACCGAGCCGCTTATGTTCGAGGTACTCTATTCAGCCAACCTGGAGGCAAGAGAAATGTATGTCAGGGATCCTGAAACCCGGGAGGTTCGCCATCATAAATTCTCATATGATGCGGATGAGGTTGCCGAGACCGAAGAGGGTGAGGAGTCCCTGGAGGAGTTCGGATATCAAACCAATTACTTCTACGCGGAATCATGGGATCAGTACCGGCAGGATCGTGAAACCATTACTACCGGAGCCGGAACGTTTGATACGGATCTGCTTTTCGTATCTACGAGGGAAATGGAGGAATACGATGATGAAGAAACCTATGATGTTGAGTACCGATGGTGGGTATCCCGCGATGTTCCGGGTGAACTGGTGCGCTTTGAATACCGCGATCTGGAAAGCGAAGGCACATTGCGTGGCGAACTGATCGAGTTTCGGGAGGATTATCGCGCCCGTTTTTCGGATTTGTGATCACTTATCGAGGAAATCATTACTTCTAATCCGATTTTTCCTGTTCATTGGTACGATCCTTTTGAACCTGACCTGTAAACCATAGTGCCAGAAGTGTCGTGCCGAAGTAGAAGAACGTATTGGCAGCGCCGCCAAATTGACCGGTGAGCCGAAGTCCGCCCGGAAGCGACCCCATCCAGGTATCACCAAATTGATCTGTAAATAAATCCGGAACCCCTCCTTCCTGCCATTTTGCAAGAGAGGCCGGCCCGAATGTGATCATGACGAGCAGCTGGATTGCCAGGATGGGAAAGTCGGTTTTTCGAACAGGTTCGAAGCGTCACATATGTAGCTTGTTTCCCGTATATTACGCGGCAAGAATGATCAGATGAATTTGAACAGAATAATTGTGAAGTAAATGGCTACCCAATCAGAGCGTCATTTTTTAGAGCTGAAAATTCCACCTGCTGTCATATTTGCTGTGTTTGCACTGTTTTTCTGGGTGATCGATGCCTATTTCCCTGTGTTTGATGTTGACATTCCATTCCGCCCGGCACTTGTTGCATTCCTGATGGCTGTGGCACTGCTGATTGCCGTCTGGAGTCTCCTGCTTTTTTATCGCAATGAAACCACGGTGCATGCTCATAAACCGCATGATACGGAAAAGTTGATCACATCTGGTCCATACAAGCACACCCGGAATCCCATGTATCTGTCGCTTTCCATGGTGCTCATTGCGCAAGCCATTTTCCTATCGGATTTTCTTGCACTCATGCTCATGCCCGGGTTTTATGCCTATATGACCCGTTTCCAGATTATACCGGAAGAGCGTCACATGATGGAGATTTTCGGTGAAGAGTACGAAGAATATGCCGATGAGACACCGAGGTGGCTCTGATTTCTCACAGGTATATTGTCATATGAAGCGCAAGCCAGCCCTCCCATGCATTATCTGATCATTGTAACACTTCTTTGGGCCTTTTCCTTCAGCTTGATCGATGAATATCTCTCCGGCCAGGTGGACAGTGACTTTGCAGTGCTTTCACGGGTACTATTTGCTGGACTTGCATTTCTTCCCATCACTAAATGGAAAGGGGTGCGTCCCGAACTGATCACAGGCATGATCATTGTTGGTGCCCTTCAGTTTGGCGTAACTTATCTCTGCCTTTATCGCTCTTTTCTGTTTCTAAATGCTCCGGAAGTTCTGCTTTTTACCATCCTGACCCCCCTGTTTGTGACCCTGTTTGATGATGCGCTGAATCTCAGATTTTCCCCGGTTGCACTTATCGCGGCGATGCTTGCGGTTGTCGGTGCCGGAGTGATTCGGTACGATGGTATTTCCAGCGGTTATATCACAGGCTTTGTGCTGCTCCAGGTGGCCAACGCGTCATTCGCAGCCGGACAGGTAGGGTACAAAAATCTGCTGGCGTGGTATCCGACCGATGTGCCGCCAGTACGTTTTTTTGGATACTTTTTCCTGGGCGCACTTTTTATTATCCTGCCGATGTATCTATTTTTTGGTGACACATCCATGCTGCCCCGCACCGGATTGCATTGGAGTGTGCTGCTATGGCTCGGTTTCGGGGCTTCAGCCGTAGGTCTGTTTATGTGGAACAGCGGAGCCGCAAAGGTGGATGCTGGTACGCTTGCAGTCATGAATAACGCCGTGATTCCGGTCGGACTACTGGTGAACCTCCTTATTTGGAATCGCGATGCCGATCTGCTTCGGTTGGCCCTTGGTGCAGCCATCATGATATTGGCGCTTTGGATCAATCGACGATGGAGAAAATGGCGTTAAGCCAGCTTCTGGCGTATGATTGACTCCAGCTGTGAAGCCTGCATTACGCCTGCCTGTTGCCACAATACGTGTCCGTTTCGAAATAGAATAAGTGTCGGAATGCCTCGCACCTGGTAACGGATTGCAACATCGGGATTCTTTTCCGTATCGATTTTTAGGATATGAATCTCGTCACCCATTCGGTTTTTCAGTTCCTTGAGAATGGGCGGCATCATCCGGCATGGGGCACACCAGTCAGCATAAAAATCCACCAGCACCGGAGTATCGCCTTTGATGATTTCCGAAAAACTCTGCTTTCTGATGTCTGTATTCATAATTGGCCAAACGTAATTTATAACTGGTTCCTTTTTCCGTTATTGGTATGGCAACTCCCGCCGGTACAGTGCCCAACCATACACCCTGTATTGGTCACCGCCTGGAATAGAAAGAAAATAGCCAGAAGGCCAAGAGCCGGCTCTGCCGATGCTATAGCACCGGCAATCAGAAATAGTCCAACACCCAACGCGACCCATCGCATGGGATGCCAGTTCGCAAGGAGTTGGGTTTTTATATATGAAGTCATATTTATATATCTTAATTACTATATATAATAGTACATTTTTATATACAAATGCAATGCTTTTTTTAAAAGAAACTGAAAGCGGATTTGATCGGTACCGTTTTGCTGTTGGGCTTGCATAATGATCGCCCACAAATTACTTGAGAACGTGGTCAGTTCGCCGGTGAAATCTGCCATAGTGCACCATCACTGTGGTCAGTGACGATATAGATGTTATCATCCGGACCGATTCGGACATCCCGGATGCGTCCTAATTCTTCAAGTAAAAGCTCTTCGTCATGAATAACCTCGTAAAAGCCGTCCGAATTGTCAATCACAAGTCGTCTGATTCGCTCAGCACGCAGCCCGCCTGCAAGCAGATTATTATCCCATCTGCTTGTAAAATGATCCCCTGAAACCAGGGCCAGACCAGATGGAGCATGTGTCGGCAGAAACTCATATACAGGGTCTTCCATACCTTCTCGTCTCCGCGCCTCGGAATGCGGGAACTCTTCCTGGTCCCGATAATTCAAACCAAGTGTGACCACCGGCCATCCGTAATTTTTTCCTGGCTCGACAATATTTAATTCATCACCACCCCGTGGACCGTGTTCCGTTACCCATATTTCACCTGTCTCCGGATGCACAATAAGTCCCTGTATGTTGCGATGGCCGTATGAATAGATTTCGTCATGAGCATTTTCATCACCCGCAAAGGGATTGTCGGAAGGTGCCGAACCATCATCATTGAGTCGCAACAAGGTTCCCGCATGATCCATAAGGTCCTGGGCACGCGGCGGGTCGGTTCCCCTGTCACCGATGCTCATTAGCAGCTTGCCATCATTGGTCCACGCAAGTTTGGATCCATAATGGCGACCCGGTCGTGAAAAACGATCCTGAACAAAAATCTCTTCAAATTGAACAAGGGCATATCCATCAAGCTTTGCACGTGCAAGCGCCGTTGCAGTTTGCTCCTCATCATCAGGTTTGGAGTAGGTGAGATAAAGCCAGCCATTGGTTTCGTAATCGGGATGGAGCGCAACTTCCATCAATCCACCCTGTCCTCTTGCATAAATTTCCGGAAGCCCATTAACCTCCCTTGCGGTGCCATCTTCGATTATCTTCAGCCGGCCAGGACGCTCTGTGACAAGCATGCGTCCATCCGGCAAGAATGCCACCGACCAGGGATGTTCCAGATTGCCGGCAATTCTGGTAACACGGTAATCTGTATATTGGCTGCCTGAAACCCAGCTGGTGTTCTCCACATTATTTTGTTCAATTTTTTGTTCATCGATTTGTTCATGTGAATTGCACGATCCCAGGCCCATGGCAACTAACAAGACAAGACCAGAACAGATGGTGCTATTCAAAAACGAAGGAACAATAGATAACACCGGTAATGACACAATGGCTGTTTTCATTTTTTATACTGTTAATTTGATGGTTACACGGGTTTAACACATCTGATTCCACAAATGTTCCGGCATAATAATGAATCACAGGAATATTTGTAACTCATTTGTTTGTATCATTATTGAAATAATGCAGAAAAACGATACTTTCAAATTATTTACTGCCCCTATCGAAGTTGAGGTTTATTAAAACAGCATGAACAAACAGATCAGTGATTTCCTGGCTCAGAAAAATATTGCCGTTGCGGGTGTTTCGAGAAAAGGCGATGTGCCTGCGAATGTCATATACAAGAAGCTGAAGAGTGCTGGATACCGGGTGTATTCATTGAATCCGAATGCCTCTGAGGTCGAAGGTGATGTCTGTTACCCGGACCTTGCGGCTGTCCCGGAGCAAGTGGACGGTCTTGTAATAGCCACACACCCGGATCAGGCGGTTGGTCTCATCCGTCAGTGTCAGGCTTCAGGTGTAATCCGTGTCTGGTTCCATCGCTCTGTCGGCCAGGGCAGTTACAACGAAGAAGCCGCTATCCTGGCTCGTGAATCAGGGATTTCGGTAATTTCCGGTGGTTGTCCGTTGATGTATTGCCAACCTGTTGACATTGTTCATAAATGCCTGCGCTGGGTGGCAGGGTACCCAAAGTGTGATTTCAGGATAGCGGGTTCAAAATAGCCGGATGGTTGTTATGAACAATGCAAGATGATTGAAATCAAATAGAGCCAGTGGATAATAGCAGAAAACGTGTCGGGCGGAAATAAGTAGCCGGCATTAAAACTGCGATTGCATTATTTGGTATGATTTCTATTTTTGTAAGTAGTTGATTAAATGTTTGTTCGGAAAAATTACCGGGCTCGCCAATTATCATTAAGCACAAGGAACACTTATGAAGGTGAAACAGATTTTATACAGGAAGGGTGGAGAAGTTTATTCTGTGGATGAAATGACCATGGTGTATGATGCCATTGCTCTCATGTCCGAGAAGGATGTCGGCGCACTTGTTGTCATGTGCCGCGGAACCATGTGTGGAATTATTTCGGAGCGGGATTATCGCAACAAAATTATTCTTAAAGGACGAAAATCCAAGGAAACCCCCGTGCGGGATATTATGACCCGGGATGTAAAATGTGTTACCGAAGATTACACTATGCAGGATTGCATGGCGATCATGTCGGATAAACGAATCCGGCATCTGCCTGTCATAGATGAAAAAAATAATCTCAAGGGAGTTATTTCCATTGGGGACATAGTCAAGGCAATCATTGACGAACAAAAATCAGAAATTCAAAATTTGCGAAATTATATTTCTTCCAGTTATCCGGCTTGACCCTGACGGCATGACCAATGGCACCCGGGCACGCAAGGGAGCATCACAAACCATAACGTATTTCAGCAATTTGAAACCCGATCGAATTTCGGATTCCGAATTGAATAATAGCAGGATCTGCCATACATTGAGGGACGGTATAGATAATCGTTATGAAAATTATTGATGTCGCAGAATTTTATGCGGATAAGGGAGGTGGGGTTAAAACCTACATCAACCAGAAACTGCAGGCAGGATCACGATCAGGTCATGAAATCGTTGTGATCGCACCCGGAAAGAGGGCCGGCGAGGAAGAGCGATTTGGTGGCCGTGTCATCTGGGTACCGGGTCCGCCATTGCCGTTTGACCGCAGGTATCATATCCTGTGGCGTGAGCGGATGATTCATGATATTCTGGATCGTGAAAAACCCGATGTTGTGGAAGGATCCTCGCCCTGGACCGGTGGCTGGTTTGCAGCTCGCTGGAAAGGTGATGCCGTAAAAACCTTTATCTTTCATCAGGATCCCGTTGCGGTCTACCCGCATACCATACTTGGAAAGATGATGGCCTTCTCAAAGGTAGACAAGCTGTTCAAGTTTTATTGGGCCTATTTGAGAAAACTGAGTCAACACTTTGATGCGACTATCGTAAGCGGTGACTGGCTGGCGGAACGCCTCAACAGTTTTCAGATTAAAAATCCGGTTGCCGTGCCGTTTGGAATTGATAAAACCTTCTCATCACCAAAGCGCCGTAATCCCGAAATAAGACGTAAGCTGTTGGAGAACTTGGGATTGTCTGAAGATGCCACGCTATTAATGGGGATCAGCAGGTACCATCCGGAAAAACGTCTTGGAACGGTCTTCGAAGGATTCCGGCTCGCTTCACAACAGCGAAAGATGGGACTCGTAATTTTCGGTGACGGACCATTTCGATGGATGGTTAAACGCCAGGCCAGGGGGGTGAAACATCTGAGACTGATGGGCTTTACATCCAACAGGGAGGAACTTGCCGATTACCTTTCAAGTGCCGACTATTTTGTCCACGGGTCGGCGGCAGAGACATACGGGCTTGTTGTTGCAGAAGCCATTTGCAGTGGTCTCCCGGTTGTTGTTCCGAGTGTAGGTGGTGCAGGAGATCTGGCTGATCCTGTCTATTCTGAAACCTACAAACCGGGCAATGCAAAAGCACTCTCACACGCAATACTTCGGATCATGGACCGCGATCGTGATCAGATGATCAATGCCTGTGCCCACGCTGCCGAACATACTATCGGTACCATGGATGACCATTTTCGCCGGCTCTTTCAGGTTTACATGAAGCTGACCGAAGCCAGGAAGTGATGGTTGGATTTTGGATGTTCCGGTCACTCAATGACTGGAAAGCAGCCAATCTGTGAAATATTGCGTCCAGGAACATGTGCGAAAACGTATAAGTACTCCGGTATTGGTGTACGTTTGCGCGATTCATGTTTGCGTTGCTCTTACGAAAGTTGTCCCCTATTGTTTCGGTTCCGATGATCGAAAAATTTTTTGGAATCGAAGCGTTAAAAACATGTTGAACCAGGTATAACTTGTAAGTACATTTCGAATATGATATCACAGCGGGAATTCAGTCCAATAAGGTTGCGAATAATTTCGGGATTATGCTACTAAAATTCTCTTGGGAGACGAAACGCCCACGAAAAAGATTTGAAATTGTCATTCGCACCTGGACGCTGAGGGAGGAGTGTTCGATGACTGTGGCTATAGCCCCTGTCAGGGAAGAGAGGGCGGTATGTCATTGTATCTGAAACTGGCATGGCGCAATATCTGGCGCAACAAGCGGCGGACCATGATCACCGTATCCTCCATCATGTTCGCCGTGGTGTTTGCCCTCTTCGTGGAGTCCATCGAACGGGGTGCGCACGATCTGATGGTCGACAACATGACCCGTTTCCACACCGGGTACATGCAGGTTCAGGACTACCGCTACAAGAATGAGCCTTCTCTCGACAATGCCTTTTACTACGACAATGATATCAGCGATTGGATTGGAGAAAACGGGCACCGGATTGCTTTTGCCATCCCCAGAATAGAGACCTACATGCTGGCCGCCGGCGAAGAGCAGACACGCGGCGCCATTGTCATGGGAACTGACCTGGCCGGCGAGAACAGGCTCAATGACCTTTCAGACAGGCTTGTGGAGGGCCGTTTTTTTGACTCAGGTGACGCTACGGTTGTGCTCGGAGACGGACTGGCCCATCGGCTGGAGCTTGCCGTGGGTGATACTCTGGTGTTGCTGGGACAGGGCCGGTTTGGCATGACTGCTTCCGGGAAGTTTGAAGTGGCCGGATTGATCCGGCATCCACTCAGGGATATGAACAACCAGATCGTCTACATTTCTCTGCCCGACGCCCAGTGGATGCTTTCGGCCGAGGATCATATAACTGCCCTGCTGGTCACTCCGGATCACGTGCGCCATACCGAAACGGTTGCGGAGATGCTGCGCAGCGGATTTGACAATGTCGAACTTCGTGTGCTTACCTGGCCGGAAATGATGCCGGAACTGCTGGAGGCACTGGCTTTCGACCGGGCCAGTACGCGCGTGATGATGGTCATCCTGTACGTTGTCATCGGTTTCGGGATATTCGGCACGATCCTGACCATGACCCTGGAACGGATTCGTGAATTCGGAATACTGTTGTCGGTCGGCATGCAGCGTTTGAAACTGGCGCTGGTTGTTTTTATTGAAACGTTCCTGATCAGTGTGATTGGAGTGCTGACCGGTTTCGTGCTGGGCTTTTTCGTCATACTTTATTTCCATTACAATCCGATTCATCTTGGCGGAGATATGGAGGCGGTGGTGCAGGAGTGGGGGATAGAGCCCATAATGCCGGCGGCGCTGGCCCCTGATATTTTCATGTGGCAGGGTATGATCATTTTTTTTCTGGCTACTGTGATCTGTTTGTATCCCGGTATCAAGATATTCACCCTGAACATCCTCAATTCGGCAAGGAACTGATATGAACATGCTGCTCACCATATCCTGGAGGAACATTTGGCGGCATCCTGCCAGAAGCGGTGTCTTGCTTGGCGCCATCGTAGCCGGTCTATGGGCAGGGATCATGGTTTCAGCTCTTACCAACGGTTGGGTGAAACAGCGGTTTGACAACATGATACTGGAAGAGCTCACGCATGTGCAGATACACCATCCGGATTTTTTGGCCGAAAGGGAGTCCGAAATGTATCTCCGCAAGGCCGATGACCTGATGCATTTCCTGGAGCAGGATGACCGGGTAAGGAGTTTTACTCCACGCACACTTTCCGATGCCATGATCCAGTCGCCACTCACCTCGTCGGGTGTGCAGATCCGCGGCATCGATATCCACAGGGAACCTCGAACAACCACGTTTCATGAAAACCTGACGCAGGGGGAGTATCTTGATGTCGGCATGCGCAATCCGATCCTGCTTGGGGAGCAGCTTGCCAAGAAGCTGAATGTCGGAATCGGTAACCGGGTGGTGCTGTCATTCCAGGATCTGGACAACCATATTACGTCCGGTTCCTTCAATATTACCGGCCTGTTCAGGACCGCATCCAACCCTTATGACGAACGACATGTATTCGTGCGGTCCGATGATCTCAATGCACTTCTGACGGACCGTATCATCCGGCATGAAATCGCCATCCTGCTTCATGACGAATCAGTGAGCAATGCCCTGGCGGCTGATCTGAACCGGGAGTTTGACGGCATTGCCGCCGAGACATGGTACGAGTTGTCGCCCGAGCTGCGGTATATCACCGATATGGGCGGATCCATGACCTTCTACATCATGGTCGTGATCATGCTGGCGCTGGCTTTCGGGATCCTGAACACCATGCTGATGGCCATATTCGAGCGAATGCGTGAACTGGGGATGCTTATGGCCGTGGGGATGAGCAAGGTCCGGATATTCCTGATGATCATGCTGGAATCGGTGATACTGACACTCACGGGCGCCGTGGCCGGACTATTCATCGCGCATATCAGCGTGAATTTCCTGGCCAGAAAGGGGCTGGATATGACCAGTGTTGGTGGCGAATCCATGGCCGAGTTCGGATATGATGCTGTCGTCTACCCGATTGCCGTTACCGGTGATTACATCACTACGATACTGCTGGTAACATGCACGGCCATCCTGGCTGCCGTCTATCCCGCAATCAAGGCGCTGCGTTTGAATCCTACGGATGTCATCAAAGGGTAAACGGCCTGTTAATCAATAATACCTGTTCGGATTTTTTCCCAGTTTCACAAGCATTATCCATGTTTGATGGCGAATACTGGCAAGCCGGCCCAAATTGGTCTGCAGGTCATCAGGATCATCAGGAGGCCGGCTGCTTCCATTTTATATTGCATCCGATGGAAGGCTTCTGTTCCAGAGACGGTTTCTCGCCAATAATCAGTGCATCCATAGCAGCTTTGAGATCGGCTCCGGTGACCGGTTCCTCATTGCCACGGCGGCTGTCATCAAACTGGCCGCGGTAAACAAGCTTCAGGTCCTTGTCAAACAGATAAAAATCAGGAGTGCAGGCTGCATCGTAAGCACGGGCAACATCCTGAGATTCATCAAACAAGTAGGGGAAGCGGTAACCGTAAAGCTCGCTTTCTTCGGCCATTTTGTCGGGTGCGTCATCCGGATAATTTTCAATATCGTTCGAACTTATGGCGACAATACCAATTCCCTTGTCAATATATTCGGAACTTACCTGTACAAACTTTTCTCTAATGTGTTTGACAAACGGACAGTGATTGCAATAAAACACAACCAGCAGACCGTGTTCGCCGGCGATCTGGTCGCGTGAAAAAACGTTGCCGTGTGGATCGGGAAGAGAAAAGTCAGGGGCTACAGTCCCAAGTTCAAGCATATTGGATGGTGTTCGTGCCATTGATCAAATTTATTTGAGGTTTGTTGTTAAGATTGGAATTTGGTTAAACTGTCTTCGTAACACAAAAAAGGAACAGAAAATTGCATTTTTAACTATGGAAAGGTTGTACAACATCTTATTTTTAGCTTTTTGCAACAACATAAGGTGTTATGGATTCTACTTCGCAGCTTGTCATCCCGGATTTTAATGCCATTTCATTTATCTATTTTGATCTGGATGATACGCTGATTGACCATAAAAAAGCTCAGGATCGTGCTCTTGTGGATGTCTGGACCCAGTATCCACAGATGCAACATATCGAACCGCTTGAATTTGTCGCAGAATTTGGCACAACCAACTACCGGCTTTGGGAAGCGTATCGCAACAGCGAGGTAACACAACATGAGCTCCGCCGCCTGAGATTCGAGGATACATTCCAGCGGCTGGGGATCAGCTCGGTGGAATGGCGTGAGGTCGACAAGGTCTATATGGACTGTTATTCCAGACATTGGGACTGGATACCCGATGCACGAAATACCTTTGTTCGCATAGCCGAACAGTACCCGGTCGGCATCATGACCAACGGTTTTACTTTCATACAGAAAAAAAAGTTTGAATATTTTTCCCTGAACCGATACGCGCGTCATTTGATTATTTCCGAGGAGGCGGGGCATCTCAAACCAGACACGAGAATATTTGACTTTGCCGCCGAACTGGCTGGATGCAACCCCGGTGAACTGCTCTATGTCGGGGACTCCTACTCATCCGATGTGACTGGTGGCATAAACAGCGGCTGGAAAACAGCATGGTACAACCGAATCGGCTTGCAACCCGAGCCAAACATGGCCCACTTTACTTTTTCCGAATTCCACCACCTGTACGACGTACTTCAACACTCCAATACCACTAAATAACATCATCCCAAAACAATGTCCAAACTGCGTTTTTCTGAACCCGAGGTAAACCTTGAACTTGCCCGCGAGCATGGCCTTACAGAAGAGGAGTTTAATAAAATTTGCGAGTATCTGGGACACCCACCCACCTTCACCGAACTGGGTGTCTATTCGGTTATGTGGAGCGAGCACTGCTCCTACAAGAACTCCATCGCCGTTCTGAAAACCCTGCCGCGTACAGGCCCGACGTTGCTTGTGGGTGCCGGTGAGGAGAATGCCGGATTGGTGGATATTGGTGACGGACTGGCGTGTGCGTTCAAAATCGAGAGCCATAACCACCCGTCGGCCGTAGAGCCCTACCAGGGAGCAGCGACGGGTGTGGGAGGTATCCACCGGGATATTTTTACAATGGGCGCCCGGCCTATAGCGGCCCTTAACTCACTGCGATTCGGCCCGATGAGTGAGCCGCGGGTACGGTATCTGGTGGATGGGGTTGTCCGGGGTATAGCCGATTATGGTAATTCATTCGGGGTACCGACCGTCGGCGGGGAGGTCTGTTTTGATAAAAGCTATCAGGGAAATCCATTGGTCAACGCCATGAGTGTCGGAATTGTCAAGCACGGAGAGACAGCCTCGGCCATCGCCGAAGGCGCAGGCAATCCGGTGATCATCGTCGGGGCATCGACAGGTCGTGACGGCATCCACGGAGCGACTTTCGCATCCGAGGAGATCAGCGAAGCCAGCGAGGCCAAGCGTCCGAGCGTACAGGTAGGCGATCCGTTTACCGAAAAACTGTTGCTGGAGGCTTCGCTTGAAGCACTGAAAACCGGTGCTGTCGTAGGAATTCAGGATATGGGGGCGGCCGGCATCAGCTGCTCCAGCTCCGAAATGAGCGCCAAAAGCGGCACCGGCATGCGTATTGATCTGGACAAGGTACCATTGCGTGAGGAAGACATGAGCGCCTATGAAATTTTGCTCTCGGAAAGCCAGGAGCGTATGTTGATCGTAGCGCAGAAGGGCCGGGAGCAGGAAGTAATGGATGTATTTTCCAAGTGGGATCTGAATGCAGTTGTAATCGGTGAGGTGGTGGACAATGGACGGGTTACCTACATGCGCGACGGAAAGGTCAAGGCCGACATTCCGGCCGACAGCCTGGTTCTGGGCGGTGGTGCACCGGTCTATATCCGGGAGACAGAAAAACCGGAGTATTTGGAAAAAACCGGGACCACGGACCTGTCACCTTATATCGATATAGAAGATATCGAGGGAATCATGCTAAAGCTTTTGGAATCACCCAACATCGCATCAAAGCGGTGGGTATATGAGCAGTATGACCACATGGTGCGCACCAATACGGTCGTGGGACCAGGTCCGTCTGATGCCGGTGTAGTGCGTATCAAGGGGACAAATAAGGCGCTGGCCGTGGCTACCGATTGCAATGGCAGGTACGTCTATCTGAATCCGAGGAAAGGAGGCCAGATCGCGGTGGCCGAAGCCGCCCGTAATGTGGTTTGTACCGGCGCCAGTCCGATGGCCATCACCAACTGCCTGAATTTCGGCAATCCCTATAAACCGGAAGTATACTGGACCTTCAAAGAGGCGGTCGGAGGCATGGGTGATGCATGCGAAGTTTTCGGCACACCTGTTACCGGTGGTAATGTGAGTTTCTACAATGAGAATCCGCACGGAGCTGTCTTCCCCACGCCGGTGATAGGCATGCTTGGTCTCATTGAAGATTATGAAAAGCATACAACGCAGGCTGGTTTTCGCTCCGAAGGAGATCAAATCCTTTACGTCGGTGCCTCACGCAGTGGCATTGATGGCAGTGAATACCTGTCTTTTGTGCACGGTCTGACTGCGGGTGACGCGCCTGACCTGGATCTTGAATTTGAAGCAAAGTTACAGAATGCGATCCTGGATGTCATTCGCAAAGGGTGGATTGCATCGGCTCATGATTTGTCAGACGGCGGACTTGCCGTGGCGCTTATGGAGAAAAGTATTTTTTCGGGCCTTGGTGCGCGTGTTACCCTGGACCTTCCCGGTCAGAGCACAACAGAACAGTTGTTCAGCGAGGCACAGTCCGGTATTCTTTTAAGTGTGGCACCGGAGAAACTGGAACAGGTCAGTCAAACGCTCGCCGAATCTGATATTCCCGTTTTTCATCTCGGGACCGTAGGAGGGAGCCGCCTGTTTATTGATGATTTTGCCGAGATCAAGGTGCAAAACCTCAGAGAGATCTACGAAGGTGTGCTTCCCAAAGCACTGTCACAGACTCAGGCAGTGTAGGGAGATTCAGTTGCATGCAGGCAACCTCGGAGTCAGCTGATTTCCTGAAGTGATTTGCGCACAATAGCAATGCCCTCATCCACGTGCTCTTTGCCAATGGTAAGCGGCGGCCGGAATCGGACAGCATGGGTACCGCAGGAAAGCATCAGCAGGCCGTTTTTGAAGTTTGCATCAAGGAATTTCCGGCGCACAGCAGGATCAACAAAATCGAAAGCACACATCAGTCCGCGTCCGCGTGCACCAGTGACAGTGTCAAATTCATCTGTGACGGCGTGAATCTGTTCGAGCAGGTAGGCTCCCGTATTTGCAGCGTTATCAACCAGTTTGTCCTCTTCTATGATCTCAAGGTAGCGTGCAAAGCGAATCATGTCCACCAGATTGCCGCCCCAGGTTGAGTTTATCCGTGAAGACACCCTGAATACATTCGTTTTCAAATCGTCGATGCGTTTGCCGGCAAGAATACCGCAAACCTGGGCTTTTTTCCCGAAAGCAAGGATGTCCGGCTCAACGAAATGTTCGTGTGCCCAGAACTTGCCGGTCAGGCCGATTCCGGTCTGCACCTCATCATGTATGAGCAGGGCTTCGTGTTCGTTGGCCAAATCGCGCAATACCTGGTGAAATTCCGGTCGGAAATGGTTGTCACCCCCTTCCCCCTGGATGGGTTCGATGATGATGGCAGCGATGTCATCCCTGAAGGTTCGGAAGTACTGCTCGGCCTGTGCGATCGCTTTTTTCTCCCGGGCGATCACCAGCTCTGTGCTCGTTTCATCAATTGGAAAGTGGATCTTCGGATTGACTATACGCGGCCACTCGAATTTTGGAAACAGGGCAACCTTGCTGGGCTCAGTGTTGGTCAAAGACATGGTATATCCCGTTCGGCCATGAAAGGCCTGATCAAAATGGAGGACCTTGTGACCTTTTTCGATCCGGTATCCTTTCTCAAAATTTTTCTGAACTTTCCAGTCAAAAGCCACTTTCAGGGCATTTTCGACAGCGAGAGCGCCTCCAGCGACAAAAAAAGCGTGAGGCATGGATTTTGGAATGCCGATACGAGAGAAAGTCTCCACAAACTCGGCCATTTCGGCAGTATATATGTCGGAGTTGGAGGGATTGTGCATGGCCACGAAACCGATTTTTTCACGGAATTCTGCATTATCCACCATCTTCGGGTGATTCATTCCCAGTGGATTGGAAGCAAAATAGGTGAAGAAATCAAGATAGCTGCGACCTCCCCTGGCATCATGCAGGTAGGGCCCCTGACTTTTTTTGAGGTCCAGAACCATGTTGAATCCATCGGCGAGGATATGCTTTCCGAGGGAAGAGTGTACCGTATCGGGAGTTATGAGGGATTTGGATGTCATGAAACAAATGATTTAGTAGTGCGGACCGATCGAATATAATCAGAATTCCAAAAAATGGTCTTCTAAGCTACCAAAATCAACGCTCAGTACCAAGAATAGGCCGTTCTCTTTTTCACTTTTCAACCCAAAGCGATGTTTAAATAATTTGACAACGAAAAAAAAAAGTCGTACTTTACTTTTCTTCACACTGCGGGGTGGAGCAGCTGGTAGCTCGTCGGGCTCATAACCCGAAGGTCGCAGGTTCGAATCCTGCCCCCGCCACTATAAGGCTTGTAATCCATTGGGTTGCAAGCCTTTGTTGTTTCAGGTACAAATTTTGGATCTGCTTTCGCTCTGCGCTACCCACAGTCTACGGCCACTTTTTTGCCGATCGCCGGCAGGTCTTTTTATATGATCCATGGTCAGGGCCATTGCATAACAAGGGCTTCATCGCTGAGGTTGTTGATGCGCTACGATAAAATCAGCTCAGGGCATTGGATATAGCAAATTGATCCTGTCATCCGGCGTAATTGCCGATATACGTGATACTGCATCAAAATACCTTTTATCTCCGGTAGCGAGAGCTGCCCTGCGGTATATCATTTCGGCATGACGCAACATGGTATTGCGATCCTCACTATTGTGGATCAACTGTTCATACGGAAATTTTTCCGGATCAAAGTCAACTGCATAAAGCAGCAACCAGTCAAGAGCCTGTGTTATTGACCGGCCATCCGGAGTTTGATATCCCCAAAGATCTATGGATAATCTTTCACCACGCTCAGCAAGCATAATGAGTCCACGTAGATTATAAATGGAGTAGCTAAATCCACGGGTTCGTTGAAGCTCCCGAGGCATGCGACCATCTGGTTCAATATGCTCTTGTATTCGTAGTTCTCCAACCCGTTGTAAAATATCACGAGCTGTGGTGGTATCACGGACAAATAACGCATATCCGCTGGCCTGTGCATCGTGCCAGGTTCCGTGGTTGTTGGGATGAGCCGACTCATCCCGGCCGAATTCACTTTCGATAAACCAGGTTTTATATTGCCGGAACCAGTTTCTTAATCGTTCATCGTCACGGTCTGACCAGGCCCGCGATTTTGCTATCAGCCCAACAGCATCCAGCATCAAGAGCAACGATACCGTATCAATCAGGCCAATGTAACGTCCCTCGTTCCTTCCCCGTATGGCTTGCGCATAGCGAAGATGCGGGTTCATCGATGTTTTTTCATGGATAAACCAAACTCGCACCAGTTCGGCTGCATGTTCGGCATAGGCTTCCCGTCCGGTAAAAAACCAGGCAAGGCTCAGCGTCTGAACAGCACTTGAAAACTCGCTCAATCTTCGGGAATCGTATTCGTGACGTTCGGGGTTAACTTCTCCGTCACGACGAATATAGGGTAAACCGTCTTCCGAGTCGGGATCAGGCCACCAGAACGGTGCGATGCTCATGTAATCTTTTTTATCCCCGCTTGGGGGTTCCTGAGGTTTATCGGTCACAGTGAAGGTACCGGCATTCAAAGCCTCATCGGCTTCCCGGATCAGCCGGTCAAGCGCCGGTTGAAGCGCCATATCTCCTGTTTCAAGACGTTGCCTGACTTCCAGCAGCGTTTGTGCATCCCAATCTATCAACCTGAGAGAATCCGGCTCTTCACGGGAGGAATTATCACATTGATTCAGTAGAATTGCCGGCAAGAGAATAATTATTTTTAAAAATCTCGTTTTTCGAAAAAATATCTGTTTCATTATGAAGGCATGTTTGTATCGTACAGGCATTATTTGTTTACTATTTATACATCTCCAAATCGGACAACCAGATGACCGGACTTTTTAACAGGTGCTTGCGAATACCATACCGGCTATTTATCCCGGATATCGAAGTCCTCACCACAGAATGGGCCCATTTTATCCGGAATATAAGGATTTGGAAAATCCATTCCCATTTGCAGGGATTTTCCGTGTGGAATTCAAGCTTGAGCTATCATTTCCAACCCGAAAATCGGGTGGAGTCGGCTGGTAAAGACGCACAATTAGTCAAAACCGGATTTGTAAACGGGGCTTGGCGGTCGGGGGGCATATCGGTCAGGTGAAAAAGCTGGTCAAACAAATATTTGCGAGGCAATCAAACCCAGCAGACCTATTGTCACGAGGTAATAGATGGTTGGGATAATAGTAAGTCGCAACACTTCACCTTCCTTGTCAAGGAAACCGACGGTTGCCGATGCAGCTACGACATTATGGATCGCAACCATATTTCCCGCAGCGGCACCAACGGCGCCTAATGCAACCAGCAATGTGCTTGGCATGGATAGCTGCTCGGCGATCCCGAATTGAAAAAGACTGAATAACAAATTGCTGACGGTATTGCTGCCGGCGATAAACGCTCCGAGTCCACCTACAGCAGGGGCAAAAAATGGATAGACCTGACCCGCAATGGAGGCAACCAGGTCCGCCATGACAATAGGCATGCTGTCCAGACCGATATCGTTAATTCCTGAGTTAATATATATTCTGACCATTGGAATGGTGAATATTAAAACAAAGCCGGCTCCAATAAGTATTCGTCCGCTTTCGCTCAATGCAGTTTTAATATCCTCCAGGTGCATTTTATGCAAGAACATGGTAATGATACCGGTGAGTACCAGTATGGTTCCCGGCAGATACAGCGGGGTGCTTGTGGCAGAGATGGGTGTTCCGAAAATATGCTGCCAGCCTATTTCGAATGTTAAAAAAGCTTCCCGAAACGGGAGTTGATGCAATCGACTCAGTACCAGTAACACAGCCAGAATAACATATGGCAGCCAGGCTTTGTACAGGTTCATTCCGGCTCGGGTTATTTCGTCATCAGGATTGGCAGAAATGGTACCAATCCAATGTTTTGGCCAATCTTCAACAGGGAGGAAATCCCAGGTTTCTTCGCGTATCAGAAATTTTTTTCGGGCTGCAAAGACCACGACAGGAAGACCAATTAAAGCACCCAGAAGAGATGGAAATTCGGGCCCAAGGAATATGCCGGTAAGGGCATAAGGAATGGTGAAAGCCAGGCCACCAAACAGTGCAAATGGAAAGATGGACAGCCCCTCTGTCCAGGATCGGTTTTTACCGAAAAACCGGGTGAGCATCATCACCATGATGGTCGGCATCAAGGTGCCGGCGATGGCATGAAATACAGCCACCCTGGCTGCAACCATCAGCAGGTAATCCATCATGGTGAGATTGGCAGCCGCAAGATAAGTTGCGAATTCGGGACTGTCGAGACCGAACTGCACACCAATTAAAATGGGAGTACCTGCTGCACCAAATGTTACCGATGTACTTTGAACGAGCATCCCAAGCATAACAGCAGCAAGTGCCGGATATCCCAGTGCAAGCAACAGGGGTGCCACAATGGCCGCTGGTGTTCCAAATCCGGAAGCGCCTTCAAGAAAAGAGCCAAACAGCCATGCTATAATGACTACCTGTACCCGCCGGTCGGAACTGATGTCTGCAAAACTTTTTCTTATTACACTGATGCCTCCTGAATATTTAAGCAGTTGAAGCAACAGGATGGCACCGAAAATGATATATAAAATTTCAACGGAGATAAACAAACCCTGTATCGTGGATGCAATGATATTCAGACCGGAAAAGTCCCAGACATAATAGGCTATGACAATGGTAACTGCTAACGCAATGGGCATTACAAACTTTGCTGCAATGCGCAGTCCTATGATCAACACTCCGGCAAGAACTATGGGTAGAATCGCTGCTACAGGGTATAATAAGCTCATAACAATTCTGAATTTGTGTCGATATTTGTGATGGCAAGTGGCTGTTAACTATAAGATTGTCTGGCTTATGAGCGCAGTTTGATTACCTCAACCAGATGTTTAGGTTTTACGCCGGTAAAATGTTCAATCTGGTGCCGGCAGCTGAATCCGCCTGCTACCAGTGTCGATCCGTTTTTCATGGATCGGACAGCAGGAAACAGAATGTCTTCCCCGATTTGCCTGGAAATGTCATAATGCTCTTTTTCATACCCGAACGAGCCGGCCATTCCACAACATCCTGATGGTATTTCCGTAACATTTTTTCCGGTTTTGTTTAGAACGGATTTGGTAGCATGGGTGCCAAAAAGTGCTTTCTGATGGCAATGACCATGAATGATCACATCCTCACCAACCGATTCGAACTCACCATTGATTTGGCCTTTTTCCATTTCTTCGGCAAGGAATACATCAATCATTTTGACCTGGGACTTCAAGCGATTGGCCAGAATTTCATCATCGGTTAAATCGGGAAAATCATCACCAAGCGCAGAAGCGCAACTGGGTTCGCAAACAACGATTGGAAGCCCCTGCTCAAGCCAGGGTCTCAAACCGTTGATCGTTTTAGCACCCTCTTTTTTTGCTTCCCTAAGAAAACCATGGGAGATTTTTGGCCGTTGACAACAACCGGGATTGGCAACAATCACCTCATATCCACAAGAGCGTAGCAAATCATATGCGGATATGCCGATATCAGGTTCATGATAGTTCATGTACGTATCTGCAAAAAGGACTACTCGTTTTGATTCGTTGCCGGGAGCAGAGGAGTTTGCCGAGATCCCGTTGCTGCCGTTTTGATGAAGGGCATACCACTGTTCAAAACTCTGCCGCGCATAATTGGGAAGCGTTCTGCGACGATCAAAACCTGCCAGTATTTCCATACCGAAACGGAACAACGCCGTTTTTTGAATTGAATTCAAAATGCCTGCTGCAGAACCGGCAAACCGGGCAGCGGCTTTGGATGAATCCCGAATCAATCGATCCCGAAATGTTGTGCCGTGTTTGTCGTAATACATTTGTGAAATATCACTTTTCATTTTGGCCATGTCCACATTGCTGGGACACTCGGACTTGCAGGCTTTACAGGACAAGCATAAATCAAGCACTTCCCTGAGTCGCTCGCTGGTCAGTCCGCTCTGGTCAAGTTGTCCGGACATGGCCAGCCGCAATGCATTGGCTCGTCCGCGTGTCGAGTGCTCTTCGCTGCGTGTAGCCTTGTAACTGGGGCACATCGTACCCCCTATCATCTTTCGACATTCCCCCACGCCGGTGCACATATGCACAGATTCCCTGAAGCTGTTCTCCTTGCGATACAAAAATTCGGTTTCCACCGGCTGATCGGCATAATCGACACCGTATCTCAGATTTTGATCAATGGTTTGCGCATCAACGATTTTGCCGGGATTCATACGGTTTTCAGGGTCGAACAGTTTTTTTAACTGTCGGAATGCGTTGTAAAGCTGTGTTCCGAAAAACCGTTCGTTATAGGCACTGCGGACCAGGCCGTCTCCGTGCTCACCACTCCAGGAGCCTTTGTATTTCATGACCAGGTCGAATGTGTCATCGGCGATACGCTTCAGGTTTTTTATATCGATTTCCTGGCGCAGATCGAGTATGGGGCGTACATGGATTACACCGACGCTGGCGTGCGCATACATCGACACATCTGTTTCATATTTTTTACAGATATCGAGCACACTTTCGATATACTCCGGCAGGACATCGATGGGTATACCCGCATCCTCAATAAACGGAAGAGGTTTTTTCTCACCCTTTATACCAAGCATGAGCCCCAGTCCCTTTTTGCGAACAATCCACACATCTTCGTAGTCATCTCCTTCCGGAAATAATGGATAAGCATATCCCAAACCCCGGCGCTTCAATTCCTCGATCATTTGCCGGGGCTTTTGCAGCACTTCTTCCGGTGTATCTCCGTAAAACTCCGTGATTAATATCGCCTCGGGATCGTTTTCGATGAAATGGCAATGGCGTCGGGTTGTGAGGTTTTCACGGCTCAACCCCAACACGATACGATCCAGTATTTCCACAGCAGCAGGTCCGAATTGAAGCATGGGCTTCACCGCTCTCAATGCTTCGTTTAATTTACTGAAGTGTACAACAGTAACCGATTTGTGCTTTGGAAGCGGCTCAAGATTGAGTTTCAGTTCAACGGTGACAGCCAGTGTTCCTTCGCTGCCGGTGACAAGTTTGGCGAGATTCCAGGATTCCGTATGGGTAAATTCATCAAAATTGTACCCACCAACCCGCCGCATCACTTTCGGGAAGCGCTTTTCTACCTCTTCCTTGTTTTCATCAATAATCCGGCGAAATTCACGATAGATTTCTCCCTCACGGGTTTCTTGCGCGGCTATTTGTTGATAATGTTCCGGAGTGAACTCTCTCAGATGCAGTTCGGTTCCATCAACCAGCACAATCCTGGCTTCAAGAACATGATCAACCGTTTTGCCGTATAGAATGCTTTTGGTTCCGGATGAATTGTTTCCAACCATACCACCCACATTTGCCCGGCTGGATGTAGCCGGATCGGGTGCAAAATGGAGCTTGTACGGTGCCAGTTCCTTGTTAAGTTCGTCGAGTACCATCCCTGGCTGAACCCGTACCCATCGTTCTTCGGCATTGAATTCCAGAATATGATTCATGTACCGGGAGAAATCAAGGATCATGGCCTCGCCAACGGTTTGACCGGCCAGGCTTGTTCCGCCTCCTCTGGGGAGGATGCTTATTTTGTGTCGCTGAGCGATTTCAATGCTTTTTTTAACATCAGATTCATCGCGTGGAAGCACGATGGCCAAAGGCCGGATTTGATAGATACTGGCATCAGTGGAGTAAATACCCAGTGAGCAGGCATCATCAAGAACGTCACCTTTTATGTTGTTTTTCAGGTCGGTGGAAAATGACAGATTTGGATGCATCGCAGATTTTGTAATTCAACTCTTCTTCTTGTTGTCTCGGATCAGCAGTAATTTGAGATGGTGGTCATCACTCACCCATGAAGATAATCCATTAGATACTTCAGCATTTATCCTGTTTTAAAGTCCAGATTTTCCGTAATTCGGGTTCCGTCTTTCTTGAATGCGTCCATATACATGGATATTCGCTTTTTCGCCAGTTGAAGGTCCTGGTTATTCAAATTGATGTTCAGCAGGTCGATAAACCACGGTGGTTTGATTTCGCTCAGTACATACACCCGGGCTATTTCTCTTGCAATTGGCAAAGTAGTTGTTTTCGACTCATCATGGACATCCCTGCTGTCGGCATCCAGCAATTTATGATACTCTTCATCCAGAAGCCTCTTAAACAATTTTACCGTAAAGGGGTCCCCCTTTTTTACACCGGTTTTCCGGTCATCATCGGTCATGACGGCCCCTTTGTGAACCCACTCCCAGAGTACGCTTAACCGGATTTCGCCTGTGGCCATATCTTCCATGAGATACAGAATATCATCGTTGCCAAAGAAGTCTGCCGGTTTCAATGCCGCAGCCTGAAGACCCTGTCCGAATGCATTGCCGTATTGTATGGCGACACTTAACAAATTCCGGGCGCCGCGAACAGTTCGGTCTGCCGGTTCCAGCATCAACAGATCATCCGCATCGTTATGAGTATAGGTCAACGGCGGAAATTTTCGGCCCAGTTGATTGTTTTCTCTTTTTTCTTCCCATACGGGGCGGACGATATGAACCATTTTCCAGTGTGCAACCCATTTACCGCTTGCGCCTTCTTTTTGCTCACGCCGGGCACCTGCCAGCGCTTTTTCCATACTTGTTTTCACGCCTTCAGCCGAACCGACCGGAATATTGGGTTCCATCCCGCCTTGCCATAACGCAAAATTACCGTTTAGATCCGGCGTGTTTACAGCGCGACGCACCCGGTCTTCATATATGCGCATGTAGCCGTACGTCATGGTGATTTCCTCAATATTGGGATTGATGAAGTCCTTGTTCCAGGTCATGGCGTCGGAAACACTGTTGATATAATCCCATCGACCGGTGTTGAAGCCGACAAAATGCCGGCCCAGTGCCGCCCGGATTTCCATTAACTGATAAGTGGCTTCCAGCTGTTCGACAAGCACATATGTTTTTATGGTTCCTTCTTTCAGACCAAGCAGCTGTTCCAGAGCGGTGAGCATTTCATTCCACACAGCCGCTTCACCCGCCGTTTGAATTTTGGGAAGATAGAGAACGATGGAGGCACCGGACGATTGCAGTTCTTTGCAGTTATTTGTCACATAAAGGCACGTATCAACGATGGAAGCTGCCACAGCGTCACCGTCTGAAGCGCGAACGTGCCGATCGTCAAGATGAAGCCCTCGTGCACGAAAAATTTTGGTGGTGAAATCAAGCTGTTGTCTCCAGTCTGAAATGATTTCCCGACCAAAAAAATCTTTAGCCCACCGATTCATATCGGCAGCAACTTGCTGTGCCGCATTCATAAAAACAGGATCTTTACGAATGGCCAATGACAGATTCCGCTGGTTATCGAGTGACATGGTGGTAATTTGACCAAGCGCATCCTCACCGTCGAACATCCAGCCATCAGCGCCTGATAGCAAAGCATATGCTACATTACGAATGCTTTTTTCAACCGGTGCATTTGGTTTTGCACCGGGACCGGTTCCCTGAATCCACTGGCGCTGTAAATCTTTTGGGATTTCGGAACCTGTAAATTTTCCATCACGGGCATCCCTGACTTTGATTCGGGTTCCCGGTATGAGTTGCTCCGGCTCCAGGAACGCAATCTTTTTCTTGTTGGCTATGCGGTCTGCCCGTCTCTTGATCCGCTCCGACATGATCCGCTTGATAGTCTTGTTCAAATACGATAGTTCTGATATGGCATGCAATGCTTCGGGAGTGAATACATCGCTGTAGGTACTCATCAGATTGTCTCTGATTATGACATCATTATTGCTCATTTGACAAACTTTTTAAATTCACAGATTAGGGCTGATCCCCATCCGGCAATCCATACATATTTTGTGTAAGATATCTACTATCAATAAGCAGGAGTGCGTAGCGGTGATAGGGGCAACATATAAAAATTGAAGATAATTCTATATGATTGTTAATCAAGGATGGAAGCGCTTCTGCGAAAAGATAGTGAATCCTTCAGGATTTCAAAATTCAAACTTCAAGAGATCACAAATTGCGTTGACTTCATTCGCGGAAGTCAGCCCAGTGCCTGTTCCACATCCCCGATAATGTCATCGATATGCTCGAGTCCGGCAGAAATACGAACCAGTCCCGGCGTGATGCCCACGGAAAGCCGCTCGTCTTCTGTGAGTTTGGAATGGGTGGTGGATGCGGGATGCGTCACAATCGTGCGTGTGTCCCCGAGATTTGAAGAGATGGATAGCATTTGGAGACGATCAATAAACTTGCGGGCGGGATCGAATCCTTCAGAAAAATTAAAGACCAGCACGCCGCCTCCCTGCGTCATTTGCCGGCATGCCAGTTCGTATTGCGGGTGGGAGGGAAGAAACGGGTATTTGACAGACGCGATTTTTGGATGGTTTTCGAGGAACTGTGCCAGGGCCAGAGCATTTTCGCAGTGGCGGTCCATGCGCACCGCAAGGGTCTCCAGGCTTTTCGACAGCACCCAGGCGTTGAACGGCGACATGGCCGGACCCGAGTGGCGTGCAAAAAAACGGAGTTCTTCGATCAGCTCCTTCCTCCCGACGACTACACCGCCGATGGTACGGCCCTGTCCGTCGATGAACTTGGTGGCGGAGTGTACGATCAGGTCGGTTCCATACCTTCCCGGCTGTTGCAGATAGGGAGTGGCAAAGCAGTTGTCAACGTTCAGGATCAGGTTGTGTTTTCGGGACAGGTTTCCGGCAAATTCAAGGTCGATCAGGTCCAAACCCGGATTGGAAGGAGTCTCCAGGAACAACATGCGGGTGTTTTTTTGGATTTCCGCCTCCCAACGCTCCGGTTTTCCGATATCGACATAGGTGTGGGTGATGTTCCAGCGGGGGAGAAGCTGCGTGAGGATCTGGTGTGTCGATCCGAACACCGACCGGGCCACCAATATGTGATCACCGCTCTCCAGCAGACCGGCGATGCCGGCAAAAACCGCAGCCATGCCTGATGCCGTCGCTATGCCGTCTTCCGCATCCTCCAGCAGGCAAATCTTGCGGATAAATTCATCGGTGCTAGGGTTGCTGTAGCGGCTGTAAACATTGCCTTCAATATCACCTGCAAACAGCGCTTGACCATGTTCCGCAGAATCGAATACGAAACTGGAGGTGAGATAGACCGGAACCGAGTGTTCCCGGTGCTGTGTGCGTTCGGCCTGTTCGCGGATAGCTCTTGTTTCAAATTTATTTTTCATTGCTTACTCCGTGCATCGGCTGTTTCCTATGACCGGTAACTGGTTTTTTGGGGAGTGTGTCAAACCGTTGAGACCGGTTACTCAATGGTGTATTCCCAGGTTATTTTTGCCGTTTTTTCAACGATTTTTGCAACCGAGCAGTATGTTTCCATGGAGAGGTTCACTGCGCGCTCTACTTTTTTTTCATTCAGGTCACCTTTCAGATAAAAATGGAGATGAATATCGGTGAACAGGGCCGGGGTTTTGTCCTTTTCGCGCTCGGCATCAACTTCGATCCGGAAATCCTCAACTTGCTGGCGCTGCTTTTTGAGGATGTCAAGCACATCCATGGAACTGCAGCCCGCCAGGCTCATCAGCAGCACCTGCATCGGTCGGGCGGCCTTGTCCGACCCGCCGATTTTCGGAGCACCGTCCATTTCAATTATTTTACCCAGTTCGTTCGAAGCTTCCAGATGAAAGGCGTTGTCGATTCGCTTAAGGTGAATTTTCATGTGTATAAAAAAATTTGGATTCAAGCGGTCACATGCAATTCCATGACCGGTTTTAATCATGCTTCTGTGTGTCAGGGCTATGCCCGGTCATGGACATTTCATGCGGTTATAATTTTTATTCATGTCTTTGATAATCAGGTAAGATACAGATATATCCAATCCGTTGCCGGTTTGCAATTGCTTTGATTAATGCCAATCTTTAAGACTGTCCTGACAAAACATCCAAACAATGAATATTGTAGATTTAACGGTTTTTGTTCTTTATTTCGCCGTCATTCTGGGCATCGGTTTTTACTTTTACTTCCGGAACAAGGGTGCTGATGAGTATTATATCGGCGGTCGCAAGATGGGGTACAAGCACGTCGGATTATCGGTGGTTGCCACCGATGTCGGCGGGGGTTTTTCCATTGGTCTGGGCGGCCTCGGATTTGTCATGGGCATATCCGGTTCATGGATGCTTTTCACCGGTTTAGTAGGTGCCTGGATGGCTGCCGTACTGCTCATTCCCAAAGTAAAAAATCTCTCAACCGAGCAGGGCTTTTTCACCATGCCGGAGGTATTCAGCCACTTTTTCAATGCCCGTGTGGCTTTGCTGGCCGGCATCATTTCCGCCATCGGATATGTTGGCTTCAGCAGTTCACAAATGCTCGCCGGAGCCCGTCTGGCCTCCTCATCCTTTGACGGGTTGAGCCTGGATGCCGCCCTCTATCTCATGGCTTTTATAATCGTTGTTTACACGGTGATGGGCGGTATCAAGGCCGTAATTTACACCGATACATTTCAATGGATACTGCTGCTTGGCGGACTTATTTTCGTAGGAATACCGATCAGTTATTTTGCAGTAGGTGGAATGGAGGTGATCCGCGAGACGGTCGAACCCGAAATGCTGTCGCTGCGCAATATTTCCTGGCAGCAACTGGTCAACTGGGGCGTTACGATCCTGCCCATCTGGTTTGTCGGGATGACGCTCTACCAGCGCATATATGCTACCCGAAGTGAGAGAGATGCACAGAAAGCGTGGTATCTGGCCGGACTGCTGGAATGGCCCGTCATGGCATTTATGGGAGTTTTGCTTGGCCTGTTTGCCAGGGTTGCAGCCGACCAGGGCATGTTTGCCTACATGGGGTATGAATTGGCCTCGGAGATGCACCACGAAGAGGGTCTGCCCATGCTTCTGCGAACCGTTTTGCCTGTCGGATTGATGGGACTGATGATGTCCGCCTACTTTTCGGCAATCATGTCCACAGCCGACAGCTGCCTGGTGGCCGCATCCGGAAATGTGACAACGGATATCATCGAAAAAGTGTTTGGTATTGATACAAGCAGAATATCCATGATCCGGCTGTCGCAGATCGTCACCCTGGCCCTGGGCCTGTTTGCGTTTCTGCTGGCGGCGTTATTCGATACGGTACTGCAGATCATGCTTTATTCCTATGCCTTTATGGTATCTGCGCTACTGGTGCCGATTGTTGGGGGCATCTACTGGAAGCGCAGCAGCAACACAGCAGCCTGGTGGTCCATGATCAGCGGCGGTACGCTCACGCTGGCTTTAACCCTGTTGTCAGATGACACCCTGCCGTTTCATGTTCCCTACCAGTTTTCCATGCCCCTGGGACTGGATCCCATCATTTTCGGACTGGCGGTATCATTTGCCGTATTTGTGACATTTTCATTCGTATTCCCGGACAGAAGTCGTAAATGACAAACCACTGGTTATGACGATAACGGCTATTGTATTACAGGATGCAAAATTCTTCAGACAACCGGTTTTTTTTAGCGTCGGTCATATCGCCCATACCCTCATATGAATGGAGATAATGACCGGTTAATATTCACATCACATATTATCATTATCACCCAAATAAATATTATGCAGCAAAACCTGACTACCGAAACACTCACCCCCGAAAACTACAGAAACGCGTCTGTGACGCCGGAAACGATCGTTGATTTTCTTCACGAGCACCTGGACAAATTCCGCGATCCCAAAAACCAAATTATGAACTGCCTGGACTATGCGCTGGGTAGAATTGAAGGCCGCAAAGGATTCATCATGCTTGCCAAAGAGGATAATGAAATCCTTGGTGTGGTCGTTGTCTGTGAAACAGGAATGAGTGGATTCGTACCGGAAAATCTGCTGGTCTATATTGCAGTTGATCAGAAAACCCGGGGACGCGGCATTGGAAAGATCCTGATAGAAAAGGTGATCGAAACCGCCCGGGGCGATATCGCTCTTCACGTGGAGCCCGATAACCCCGCTCTGCGTTTGTATCAACGTACAGGCTTTACCAATAAATACCTTGAGATGAGGTACAGGAAGTAATCATGGCCTATCTAAAGCTTTATAAAGACAAACTTAAGCACAATTACGAGTTTCTGCAGAATATCTTTTTGGACCACAATATTGAATGGGGAGTGGTCACCAAGCTTTTCTGTGGAAATGAGGCATATATCCGCGAAGTGATCAACCTCGGGGCCAAAGAGATTCACGATTCAAGAGTCAGCAATCTGAAGGTGGTCAAGAGCATCGATCCGGATGTGAAGACCGTATACATCAAACCCCCTCCCAAAAAGTATATCAAGGATGTAGTACAATATGCCGATGTGAGTTTCAACACGGAACTGTCCACCATCCGACTGCTCTCCAGGGAGGCGGTCAAGCAGGATCGCAAGCACATGATCATCATCATGATTGAAATGGGTGATCTGAGGGAAGGGGTCATGCGCGAAGAAGTTGTGGATTTTTACGGAGAAATCTTCAAGTTACCGAATATTGAGGTGATCGGACTCGGAACCAACCTGAACTGTCTTCACGGGGTGATGCCCAGCTCGGACAAGCTCATTCAACTGGCCCTGTACAAACAGATCATTGAGCTCAAATTCAACCGCAACATCCGTTGGGTTTCCGGCGGGACCACCGTCGTACTGCCGCTGATCCTGCGCGGCGACCTGCCCGACAGCGT
>SKXL01000087.1 GCA_007128425.1 Balneolales bacterium
CCAGTAAATGTTGCAGACCGCCGGACATCTGCTCACCGCTATTCAGGATGGTACAGGGTGCCCCGCCCAGGGAAGCCATGATGGCGGGATGATAGCGTCCTCCGATATAGGCACGTGCACCGGCCAGCAATCCGGTTCCCGCAAAAAGGTTGATCGTTGACGCTACAAACGGGATGCCAAGGCGCTCACACAAGGGCCGGAGAAACTCATTGCCTTCGGGATCCACCACGACAACCTGCATTCCCGTCTGCCCGGTCAGTTCGTTGATGAGCTTGCTATAAAACCCGATCCATATTTCGGGCTGCTGGTCTTCGGGGCATGCATCGCTGCTCACGCAGATATAGGGATCAGACCATGATCCGGTGCCACGGTACACCTGGTCGGTTTCCGGCCAGGGTTCGAGAAGTTCGGGGTTTTTGGGCAGCATGTCGGAGTCCAGCAGCGAGGCGTACCGGGTACGCCAGGTGAAGAGCGCATCGGGGTACCACCTTGCGTTATCGAAACCGAGTGACTGCATCACATTTTGCGAAAGCGGATCGCACATAACAACAGCATCGCATTTTCGCAGGGTCCTGGTCACGATATTCACCTGTTCTTCGTCGGATTCCGCATCCCGGGTATTGCCTGCTGCGGTGTTGATCGTGTTCCATTGGCTACTCTTCTGTGATCCGCTGCCGGCCATGATATTCAAAAAGGTGACCGGTTTGCCGAGTGATGCGGCCAGTTCCACGGCAAAAAGCTGGAATTTGAGCTCGCGGGTCGGCGGCCTGTGGAAAACGGCCGTGCCACCGCCATTGACCACCACTCTGTCCGCCTGCGCAAACTGCTGCTCCAGTTCGGCAAGACGCGTGTTACTGTGTTTCACTTCATGCCGGAAAAGTTCGAGTGTGCGGGAAGGATCCATCATCACATAGTCATCGCGGCCGCCGATGAGCCAATAAAGCGTGTTGAAAGTGCGGGTTTTGCGGATCAATCGTGAAACAGTGCGTCCATGCCGGCCGTTGTTGACATAAGAACGCAGCGGCCCGACAGGCTGACGCTTGATTGCCAGTTCGCGCGGGATAGAGATAATCTTGCCCCGAAAACCGAGAATCTGACCAAGAGCAATGCTTGTGCCCCGGCTTCCCCAGTTGCGCGCCTCGCGATTATCGCAGACCAGCAGAATCTTCCTGTTATTCATTGGGTGTATTTCTTCCAGTTACGTTGCAAGATGGTACATCCGGATTCGCATGAGCATGATCCATGTTTTGTCATTGCTGATACGGATCGAAACGGGTTCAGGTAGCGTTGGCCAGCACACGGAAACTGTCGTTTTGCTCGAGCAACTCGCTGTAGGTCCCCTCCGATACAATCTTGCCATCCTCCATGTAGTAGATGCAGTCACAATTCATCACCGTGGTGAGGCGGTGTGCAATGGTGATGATGGTCCGGTCTCCCTTGAGCTGTTCGATGGCGTTGATGATCTGCTTTTCGGTGACATTGTCCAGGGCGGATGTGGCTTCATCCATTACCAGAACCTGGGGATCGTGGTACAGTGCCCGGGCGATACCGATGCGCTGACGCTGTCCGCCGGAAAGTCGCACACCGCGCTCGCCGATAATTGCATCCAGTTTCTCCGGCATGCGTTCTACAAATTCGCCGAGCTGGGCCAGGTGCAGCGCGTTCCACACCTTCTCGTCATCAATTTCGTTTTCGGGCAAGCCAAAGGCGACGTTGCTGCGCAGTGATTCATCAGACAGATAAATAAATTGCGGAATATAGCCTATGTTGCGCTGCCAGGCCGACAGGTGGTTCTGGATGTTTTTGCCATCTACCAGAATCTCACCTTTCCCGGGGTCCAGAAGTCCGAGCAACAAGTCGACGATAGTGGTTTTCCCTGCTCCGGACGGACCGGTAAATGCAATGGACTGACCCCGTTTGATGGTCATCGTCACACCCTGGAGCGCCTGTTCGTCGGTATTCGGATACCGATAGTGCAGATCGCGAATTTCGATGGTCCGGTTCAGTTTCAGCCGTTCCTGTTTGACACGGTCGGCCAGAAAACTTTTGCGATATTCTGCCAGCTCTTTAATGTCATTGTAAATCGGGTCGATTACCACGATGTTGTAGCGCAGTTTGGTCATGGACTTGGTGATCTGCTGAATGGCGGGCATCAGACGTACGGTGGCCATGACAAAGAGGGTAAGCACCGGCACGATGGTGGTCAACGGGCGGCCCTGGGCGACCATCATTACAGCGATGAGCATAATTCCGCAAACGGCGATGGTTTCGACGATGGGCTTGGGTATTTTCGACAGGAAAAACTTTTTGGTCAGCATTAACGAGCTGCGATAGGCCGCGTAGCGGAATTTTTCGATGAATTCGGCTTCGCGATTGAGCACACGGGCATCCTTGATGCCACCGACACCCTGGTTCAGTGCCTTGATGAGTCCGCGACGATGTTCCTGCTCCTCACGACCATACCCTTTCACCCGCCGTTGGGTGAGCATCAGAAATCCTGCCACGCCGGAACCAAGCAAAAGAAAGACGATCAGTGTGATCATGGGTTCCATAACCAGCAAAAAGACAATAATGGTCAGCGCCATAACGGCTTCCTTGGACATCAAAAGTACGGGTTTGATGACTTGCTGGATGAGCAGTCGCACTTCGGAGTTGGAGTTGCGGAGCAGATCAGCTGTGTTGCGCTGCAGATGAAAGGAATAGGGTGCCTGCATGTAGGAACTCATCAGGCGATGTGCCAGCCGGTAGTATCTGCTGTAGGCATAGCGTGCCTCCACATAGAAAAACAGGGTGATGTACAGGTTCTTGATGAAAAAGACCAGAATCAGAGCCGATCCGCCCCAGATCAGCAGTTCGCGTGTGGTATCAATGCCCAGAAACGCAAACAGGCGTCCGGCCGGCTCATACTGCATCACCCTCTGGGGATCGGCTACGATGGAGACGAATGCCGGGATCATGCCGATGCCGGCCACTTCGATGACTGCCGCGCCCATCATCATGGCAAAAAGACCCATCAGCCTGTATTTATCCCCTTTGGGCAACAGGTACAGAATTTTTTTCAGATTCTCTGTCAAAATATATGTGAGTTATTGGTGTGGGGTATGGATTCCGATCCGGCCGGGTAACCGAGCTGCAAGCTCGATCATGCTAATGCCCGGGTGACTGTCAGTGTACAGGTTACAGGAAAAAGCGTTCCACAAGAAAATAGCCTCCGGCCAGAGAACCGAGTGTGGTGATGCCGAACAGAACATACTGCAGTGTGGTGGGACGGGTTCGAATCAGCACCGTGACATATTCCCCGTTCTGCAGCTGGTAGTCGCGCATGCCGGCAGGAAACGGCTCGCGCAGCCGGTAGACCCATCGTTCCAGTTTTTCCTCCTGCTGATCCTCGTCATAGCGGTGCAGATAGACTTCGACTTGTGGCCTTGCGTAGTATCCATAGATGCTGCGGGCGTCCCCGATTCGAGTTGCGCCACCGCCCACACCGGGTCCGCCGGTGTAGGAGAGCATCTGCACCACGGTCGTACCGCGTGGCACCATGAAACGGCCCCGCTGGGTCACCGCACCCCATACATTGATGGTATCGGCCAGCACACCGGTGGGTGCCAGGCGCACGATATCAGAACGGAACTGGGGCACCTCCTGCTGGATCTGCGCGAACCCGTTGTGGGCGGGCAGAACGGCGAGAAGGATAAATAAAGCGATGATTTTGAAGAAGAACAGTTTCATGTTTATCAATTTTGGTTAAAGTGGTCACATGCAATGCCCCTGACAGATTTTAATCATGCTCCTTTGTGTCGGAGCTCCTGATCTGTCATGGCCATTTCATGGGGGTTTGATTTTATTGATGTTGAAGTCCGGATGTCGTTTCAGGCCGTTACGGACCTTTTTTTACCCGGCTTCTTCTGGTAAGCCTGGTACACCTTGTTTTTGTAAGTGTACATCTTGTTTTCGGAGTAGTAGCCGGAAGCCGATTTGGGATCGAACCCCATCAGCACGGTACCGATGACCTCGGCGCGGATGCTGTTTAGCCCTTCAAGCAGCTGATCCAGTTCGGTTGTCGTGGTGCCTTTAAAGCGGGCCAGAGCCAGTACGCCATCGGCCTGCTTGATCAGCGGCGCGGCATCATTGATGATGCCGAATGGCGGGGTGTCAATGATAACATAGTCATAGATGTCTGCGAGCGTGTTGAGCATGGAGCGCATCTTCTCGCTGTTGGCCGCCAAACCCGGACTGGAGGGTTCCACGCCGGCCGGCATCAGGTCCAGACCGTCCACTACTGTTGATGTAATGACTTCGCTGATATCCCGACCCGAGAACAGATGGTCGATCACACCCGGACGCTTGTCCTTACCGAAGAGCGTGTGCTGCATCGGGCGACGGAAATCACAATCCACTAGAATGACCTTGCGTCCGCTGCCACACATGGTGATGGCCAGATTGGCCGTACAGGTTGATTTCCCTTCGAACTTGCCCGAACTGGTGACAACCAGCATCTTGTGGCTTATATCGGGATTATTGAAGCGGATGTTGTTGTACAATTTGCGGTACGCTTCGGCCAGGCTGGATACCGGATCAAAGAACGTGGTGAGCGATGTAGCGATCTTTACTTCGCCTGTGTCGTAGAATTCCTTGCGCTTGAATTCCTTGCGGATCATGGTGTTGTGTTCCGGTATCACCGACATGAGCGGCAGATCGTAGTTCTTCATCACGTCAATACTGTCAATTTTTTTGTTGCTGAGCACAAAAAGGAGTATCGTTCCGCTCGACAGCACCAGACCGCCCAGAAGTCCCAACGCCACAAACAGGGGGATATCGGGATAGAACGGTGAGCCGGGCAGGCGGGCATAGTCAAAGATCCGGCCGTTGCCGGTCGAGGACTGCTCATACAGGCGCAGTTCAACCTGCTTGGCGGCAACATCATTGTACATGCGTTCATGAAGCTGGCGCCGTCGCTCCAGACGAACAAGTCGGGTCTGGTCTTCCGGAAGGCGACTCAGGTCCTCTTCGTATTTATCGATCTCGGCCCGGGCCCGTGAGATGAGTGCTTTCATCCGCTCCATGTCGATCATCTGCTCGGCAATAGTGCGGCGCAATTCGATCACGCGCTGGTTTACGTTGCCCTGTTGTCCCATCAGAAAACCGGTTGTTCCTTCAAGGCTGCGCCCTACGAGTTGATCAATTTCCTCGCGGTAGGCTTCGATATCCCGGTTTATTTCGCGCAGGCGAGGTTCGGCGTCTTCATTGCCACGAAGGGCAGGATTTCGCTCAAGCGTCAGGATCCGTTCGATGGTCAGGTTGGCAATGTTTTCCTGGAGCATCTGTACCCGGGGGCCAACCGCTTCTTTCAGATTGTCGGTTAACCCGGGTCGCAACTCTTCAAGTTCGATTTCCAGATTGGCGCGCCGTTTGTGTGCGGCATCCATCTCGAGCTCTGTGGCAGCAATCTGATCTTCGAGGGCATTGATGCGACCAACAATACGGGTGGTGTGGGCATCCAGATTGATTCCCCCCTCCACACTGCGCATAAACTGCTCGACTTCACGCTCGGCCTGCCGCAACTGATCGCTGACCTGTGCCATCATCACATTCTCAAGAAAGTCTATGGTTTCTCGCGTGGTTTCACGGCTGGATTCATAGGTATATGTTACAAATTCCTCCATCATGATGTTTGGAATCTGCATGGCTTCCTGGGGGCTGAGTGACTCGTGCGTCACACTTATGATCCGCTGACCTTCCCGCGAACGTTCGCTTACCGTATTACGGCGCAGATGGGATACCACCTGGTCCAGTGTGCGCTGATGGCCGGTATCATTAAGCAGTATGGGAAACGGCTCGCCGTTGTCCATCAGCTCCATATCCATAAGCCTCCGGGCCACGCGCTCGTTGAACGATCGCGAATTGAGGATAAGCAGCTGATCCTCCATATTGCGCGACGTCTCCACGCCCAGATTGCGCGAAAGGATGCCACCCATCTCACCGCCCTGAATGGCTCCGGCTACCTCCTGATGGATGATCAGGGATCCCGAGCTGCGAAATTTTTCGGGCTGCTCTTGTGCGTAATGCCATGCGCCATAGGCCGCGGCGGCGGTTACCAGGATCACGATCCATTTGAATCTCATAATGCCCGCAAGCGCCTTCTGGAAAGCCAGTGACGCCTTCTGTTCGCCGAGATCTGCCCCGCCGCTGAACAGATCTTCACGATCATGGAATTGGGATGCTCCGTTGCCGGTATGGCTTGATTCAGAGTTGCCGTTGTAGTTTCGCTTGTTGTCTGCCATTGTTTTGTTCTGTTTGGACTAAATGAACGTTTGAAACACCCGGTCTGACGTTTGATCCGTCTGTCCGGCTAAATTTCTTTGATGTCAGTTGTTTTTGGTGCCCGTGATTACGATGATAATTTCTGCTGACGGAGCAGAAGTACCTGCAACGCAGCAGACCAGCAGATCATTACAGATTATTAAGATACAAAAAAAACGTTTTCGTTGATACCATTACAGACCCCGATACATGTGTGACCAGAAGCTTTGCACAGCTCCGCCTTGTAAGTCCCATTTTGTTTCTTCTCAGAGGATCACCGGTGGCTGGTTTCCGATGGTTCTGATTTGCAAGGGACAGCATCTGAGTCTGGTGGCGACAACCCGGTTGCAAGTCCGCTTTCGCTATTGCAACGTATTGCCGCTTATTTGGTTCCAAAAACACGTTACTTATGTATGTGACATGAGTACACCACATCATCCGTAACGTTTATTTAACAAAAAGAAGAAGAAGAACATTTGCCTTATATGCTACATCATAAGACAAATGAATTCTTATTTGTTACCAAATTATTACCACATAGTCGTCATTACAACTTTTTGATATTAAGAAATCTTAATGTGGTCTGATATCAAAATGGCGATTTGAATGTATGGAAGGTGATTTTCGCTGAACAGAAAACAGTCACAGAGATTAGAAAGTCTTAATTCCTGTTTTTTTGTGGTAATTTGCGATTATTTAAAATAAATAAAACAGTCATTGCAGGCTCATCCGGCTGAGAAAAAAACGTTCTGCCGGACATGGATTTGAGGCAAAAATAGTCAGGGTTCACTATCCGGTGTAGTGAAGTCGACATCAGCGGGAAGCCTGGCGTTCCGGAGTCGTGAACGTACAGGTGGGAATGAGTTTCTGAAACCGGTGCCGGATCTCCTCCTCGTCCTGCTGCAAGGCCGACTCAAACAGGGTATCCAGCATGTCTCCGAATGCTTCGACAGGCAGGCCTTTGCTGCGGGCGGTAAAAATCTTTTCATGGTGAGTGGCTGAGGTTCCTTCTTCGGCCGTCAGCAGCTCTTCAAACAGCTTTTCACCCGGACGGATGCCACTGTACTCAATCTTGATATCCACATCGGGGGTGAGACCGCACAAACGGATCAGATCACGCGCCAGATCGACAATTTTCACCGGCTGCCCCATATCGAGCACATAGACCGCGCCGTTATCGCCGAGTCCGCCCGCCTGCAGTACCAGCTGTGATGCCTCGGGAATGGTCATGAAATAGCGGGTCATATCGGGATGGGTGACGGTAACCGGTCCGCCATCCTCAATCTGGCGGCGGAACAGCGGTACCACACTGCCACGACTGCCGAGCACATTGCCAAAGCGCACCGATACGAACGACTGGTCTTTGCCGGCACGCAGCGACGCCCACTGTACCACGTATTCCGCCACACGCTTCGACGACCCCATGATGGACGTCGGGTTGACCGCCTTGTCGGTGGATACGTTCACAAATCGCTGCACGTCATACTCAAGTGCCAGTTCAGCCAGGTTGCGCGTGCCACCGACATTGTTTAAGATCGCCTGGTCGGGATTGGCCTCCATGAGCGGCACGTGCTTGTGGGCTGCAGCGTGGAAGATCACATCGGGGCGATACCGGCGAAATACGTGTTCCAGGGTCTCCCGGTCACGCACGTCGGTGATGATCGGGAGGAATGGAATGTCGGGATACTCACTGCGAAATTCGCGTTCGACCTTGAATATGCTGTTTTCACCCCGGCCGAGCAGCAGCACCTGTTTCGGGTGGAATCCGGTCATTTGCCGCACAATTTCACTGCCAATCGAGCCGCCGGCTCCGGTCACCAGTACCGTTCGTTCATTGAGATACTGCGAAATGGGTGCCACATCCAGCTTCACCTGCTCGCGACGAAGCAGGTCAGACAGATCCACTCTGCGCAGCTGGGCGATATTGAAGCCGCCGCTGAGCAGCTCATAGAGTCCTGGCATGATCTGCGATTCGACACCGGCCTCCTGGGCCAGGGTCACCACTTTGCGGATCACCTCTCCCGGAGCGGTCGGCATGGCGATGATCACCTTGTCCACATTATGACGTCGGGCCACTTCTTTCAGATCGTCCAGGGGTCCGAATATCTGATACCCCAGGAACCACTGTTTCTGTTTCGCAGCGTTGTCATCCAGGAAGCCTGTGATCTCCATGTAGGACTCGGGGCGCCGGCTGACCTCGCGGGCGAGCATGGTGCCGGCCTCGCCGGCCCCGGCCACCAGTACACGGTCCACCTTGCGGGAGGAATTGCGCACGGTTCGCCGCCGGATACTCTCGTTCTGAATCCGGGTCACCAGTCGCGCGAAACTGAGCAGCAGAATGGTGAGTGCCCCTTCAATAAATGGCACGCTCCGCGGCACATACACCGTATCCTGCGCAAGCACCATAATAATAAAAAAGGCCACAACAGCCACTCCGACTCCCTGCACGAGACGCATCAGGTCCCAGATGCCCGTTTTGCTCCACGCTTGACGATGAAAACCGAGCTGATAGATAATACCCGCCTTGAGCGGCAGCACCAGAAGCGTGACATAAAGGATGTCATCGGTGTGCTGAAAAAAATGCGTTTCAATGCGCAGATAAAACGCAAGCGGGAGCGCCAACCCCCACAATACCAGATCAATTGCAAACTTCAGTACTTGTCGCTGCATACGCGTCTGTTCGTTGTCTTGATGTTCCCCGGAAGAAGTGGTGCCTTTCTATGCCAACGTGAACCCTGTTTTGGAGAATCCCGCTTGAGACGGGAAGATTATGTGCTAGTGATAGTGATAGTTCTATTGCCAAAGGGTAAAATTATGGCAAATTCGGTTAGGATACAAATGGCATATCATCCGTTTATTGCCTGCTGACGAATACCTGCACTATTTTCGCATTTGTCGCAAGGTGGATGATTATCGTCCTGGTATCACATCAGATACTGACAGGCTCAAATACGGTCTCTGTAATACAATCTGCGATGCGTTCGCGGTCCCGGCCGGACAGGTTCGAACCGGAGGGCAGGCACAGGCCCTGTTCAAAAAGCTTGCAGGAGATACCGTTGCCGTAGTACCGGGCGGATTTGTAGACCGGCTGCTGATGCATCGGTTTCCAGACCGGCCGCGATTCAATATTTTCTGCAGCCAGACTCAAACGAAGGTGCTCCCGGGTGAAGCCGGTGACTTCGGGATCGATCAGGATGGTGGTGAGCCAGCGGTTGGAGAAAAACCCATCGGGTTCCGGTTGAAACGTAATACCATCCACACTGCCCAACAGTCCGCGGTAAAAATCGTAGTTGGCGCGTCGCTGGCGGATGCGGTCTTCGATTACGCGCATTTGTCCGCGTCCGATGCCGGCCACGATGTTGCTCATGCGGTAATTGTAGCCGATTTCGGTATGCTGGTAGTGCGGAGCGGGATCACGCGCCTGGGTAGCCAGGTAGCGCGACTTGCGGATCATATCCTCGTCATCGGATATCAGGGCGCCCCCGCCGGAGGTGGTGATGATCTTGTTGCCGTTGAATGAGAGTACGCCCAGGTGTCCGAAGGTGCCGCACTGCTTCCCGAGGATATGCGCTCCCATCGCTTCGGCGGTATCCTCCAGCACAGGAATGCAATAGCGATGGGATACGTCCATGATCCGCTCCATGTTTGCGGGCATGCCGTACAGATGTACCGGCAGGATGGCCTTAATCCGTTTGCCTTTGGATAGCTGATCCCTGACCGCTTCTTCCAGTGCATCCGGACACATATTCCAGGTGTCTTCCTCGCTGTCAACAAAAACGGGTTCGGCACCCAGATAGGTGATCGGGTTTGCGGTGGCACTGAAAGTGAAGGATTGGCAGATGACTACATCGCCGGGTTGCACATCCAGCAGAATCAAACCCAGGTGAATGGCAGCCGTGCCGGATGTCAGCACCGAAACATTGCCGGCTCCTGTAAATTTCGCGATATCGGCCTCGAATCCATCCACATTTTCCCCTACCGGGGCGACAAAATTATTGGTGAACGCATCGTGAATAAATGATAACTCATCTCCCCCCATATGCGGTGATGATAACCAGATACGCCCGTTATTATGGTAATTCACAAGCTTAGCCGTTAGTTTTCAATAATTTAATTGGGCAGGACCTTTTTCTGCTAAATGATAACACGTCCAATATATTAAAATTTTTTAATATTTAAACAATTTTAAATTCCATATGCCTGATTTGCTTGTGCATACCGTCCCCCTGGCTTCCAGCCGGCATTCCTTTTTTTATCGGCACTGTCTCTTGTCCCAGATATAGCCTGTATGCTCCTTGATTGCTCGTTCAAGGTCTTCGATATTTTCCAGGCTGGGCAGCCAGTCAATCAGGCGAAAGGGCTCGTTCTGGTTTTTCTTACGAATGAAGGAGGCGGGTGCTGCCACAGGCAGCGCGCCCTGTTGTTCGAAGAGCATCATGGCGCGCCGCATGTGTGTGGCTGATGTGGCGATGACTGCCCGGGCACCGGGACCGTGATCGCGGACAAAAGCGCGCGCCTCCTCGCAGGTGGTGGTGGGGTCGGTCTGAATGTGGATGCTGCCCGGATCCACGCCCAGAGCGACAGCCGCATCCCGCATCGCTTCGGCCTGGGTGTAGTTGCCGTATTTAACCGACGCGGAGGTGACCAGTCGGCTTCCCGGCAGCTGCCGATGCACACGGATGCCCTCAACCAATCGTATAACCGCTTCATCAGAGAGCATCTGGGCGGGTTCCAGCCGGGGGTCGGGTGTGTGACCGGATCCCAGCACAACCACATGGATGGGTTCCTGAGATTTGGCCAGGGTCTGCAGCTCCGTCAGCGCCTCCCCTGTCAGCATGGGGTAGCGGTTCTGGAGACGGTCCACCATCACTCCTGACAAAAACGGGTTGGCGTAGAGGAGCCACAGCACGAATAACACCGTCAAAGCCTGCAACGCTCTGCGCCGCCGGCCTGCCAGCAGCAGTCCGGCAACAATCAGCAGCAGGATCACCAGCTGCACCGTGGGCTGGATCAACTCAAAAATAAGGCGCGCAATCGATTCAAACATATCGCCAGTTATCTTTTATTATAAGGCATTTCGCATGATTCATGCTGTATGATGGATGCAATTTTGCCGCGTGCGG
>SKXL01000118.1 GCA_007128425.1 Balneolales bacterium
GCATCCGACGGACGCCTGTTGTTCACCTCCCGTGCCGGCATCCCTCTGGATATCCGTGGCAACTTCGTATCAGCCGATAAGGCGATATGGCTGTTTGCCTTCAACAAACAGGCGCTGGACCGCTACGTCAAGGAGCGCCGGCACTCCCGCATCGACAAAATCGAGCAGCTCGACATCATCCGGTTCCTGGAACTCAACATTCCTGTCTACTGCATAGACATGATAGGCGACAGCTGGGCCATCGACGAACCGAAGGATGTGGCGATCGTTGAGGAACGCATGAAATCTGCCGCGGCAGCAAAATAGTCCGCCATGTCACGTATTGCCATCACTGATTATTTCAAGGTGCCGGACATCGAACGTGAAATCCTGGGCGAGCTGGTCGGCATGGAGCCGGGCCCCGATACCGAGGTGCTGCTCGTCTGGCACGACCAGATCGACGAGGCGTACATCCGGCGCCTGCCTGCCCTCCGAGGAGTGCAGCGCTATGGCGTGGGATACGACAACTTCGATTTGTCGGCGCTCAAAAAGCACGGAATCATTGCTTGCAACAATCCCGATTACGGGGTGGATGAAGTGTCCGACACCGCCGTGGCCATGATCCTGAATATCACCAGGGGTGTCACCGTCTACAACCATAACGCCAGATCATATCGAACTACCTGGCAGGAAAACGTAAATCCGGCCATTCGCCGCACCAGCGACACCGTTGTCGGTGTGGTCGGCGCAGGGCGGATTGGCGGAAGCGTGCTGCTCAAATGCCGGGCCATTGGTTTCCAGACTGTCTTTTACGACCCGTACCGCGACCGAGGCTACGAAAAAATGCTGCAGAGCCGGCGGGTAGATTCACTCGAAGATCTTCTCGAGCAAACGGATATCGTTTCGGTGCATACCCCGCTCAATGACGAAACGCGGGGCATGATTGATGCTTCGTTTGTCGGGTCGATGAAACCGGGAAGCGCGCTGGTCAATACCGCCAGGGGCGGACTGCTTAAGAGCACCGGTATACTGTTTGATGCGCTCAGGTCAGGCCACCTCGCCTCGGTCTCGCTGGATGTGCTTCCGCAGGAGCCGCCGGATGACGATGACCTGATCAACGCCTGGCGCAATGCGGAGGACTGGGTGCAGGGACGCCTCATTATCAACCCGCACACCTCCTATTACTCGTCGGCCTCATTGCTCGAACTGCGCAGGAACGCTGCCACAAACGCCCTTCGGATCTACAAGAACCAAACGCCCTACAATGTGCTGTAGCGGTGCCATATACATTCCGTCAGAACATGAAATCCAATCCATAGAATAAAAAATGAAATGCCCATGGCGGCTATCCGCCACACAGAAGCGTGATTGTAATCAACATGGGCATTACATGTGACCTCTTGAAAAAGTTTATAAACACATGAAACAATACATACCGGCAAACTACACTGAAAAACTCGAAAACTTCCGTAAAAAACTGCTATCCGGCCATGTGCTGGGATGCTTCTCCAAGACGACCGACAGTTCGGTCATTGAGGCGATCGGCTACAGCGGAATGGACTATGTCGTGTTGGATATGGAGCATTCTCCGATGACCACCGAAACGGTCAAGACGCACCTGATGGGTCTGGGCATGACGCCCACACTGGGCATTGTGCGTGTGGAGCGCTATGACAGCATGCACATCGGAAAAGTGCTGGATCTGGGTGCCCACGGCATCATGGTCACCTCGGTTCAGAATGCCGAACAGGCCTCCACGGCGGTTCAGCTGGCCAAGTTTCATCCCACCGGTGAACGCGGAGTGTGCCGTTTTGTGCGCGCCGGCAATTACGGGGAGATGCCCAAGAACGAATATTTCCCCGAGGCCAATCGAAGCCTGATGGTGATTCAGCTGGAAGGAAAAGAGGCGCTGGAGAATTTTGAAGAGATCATCAAGGTGGAAGGGATTGACGTGATCTTTATCGGACCATACGATCTGTCACAGTCCCTCGGGATACCGGGTGACATTGAAAATCCGAAAATCACCGAAGCGGTCGACGACATGATTGCCCGGGCCAACAAGCGAAACGTGCGGCTGGGTATCTTTACCGACACCCCGCAGCAGCTGCGACACTGGCGCGACCGTGGCATCGCCTTCCTGTCCTACTCGATCGAAATGTCTATTCTGATAGATGCGCTGAAAAAACTCAGGCACGACCTGGATGACTAGTCATTCACGTACCTGTGTTGTAAAAGGTAGTACAGCGACAATTGGAAGTGTATCAATAACAGCACAAATACAGAGGTCAGAATCATCCAATTCGCATTACAGTTACCACGCATGGTTTCCGAGATGGTTTTTTGCTTAATTTTATTAAAACTGGAGACACACAGCAATGATCAATAACGCGCAGTTTCTCGATACCCTGCAGCAGGAGGGCATCAGTCTGTTCACCGGCGTGCCCGACTCGCTGCTCAAAGAGATATGCGCCTGTATCACCGCAAGCGTGGATGCCCGCCGGCACATCATTACCGCCAATGAAGGAGCGGCCGTGGCGCTTGCAACCGGTCACCATATCGCCACCGGGGAGATCGCGCTGGTCTATATGCAGAACTCCGGACTGGGAAACACCATCAACCCGCTGCTCTCCATCGCCGACCGGGAAGTGTACAGTATTCCGATGCTTCTAATGATCGGCTGGCGCGGGGAACCCGGTGTAAAGGATGAACCCCAGCATGTAAAGCAGGGCCGGGTGCAGAACGACATCCTGAAGGCCATGGAGCTGCCCTATGATGTGATTGATGGCGAAACAGAGGACTATGTCTCTGTCGTTAAACGCCTGGTTAGACGTGCAAAGGACGAAAACCGTCCGACAGCGCTCGTGGTACGCAAAGGAACATTTGAAAAATGGATTCCGGCTACCGATGTGAACAGCTCCGCCGGATGGGCGGCGGATACCACCGGGCTCATGTCGCGGGAGAAAGCCCTTGAGGAAATCGTTCATGCTCTGGGTGATGATGATGCCGTGGTTTCGA
>SKXL01000154.1 GCA_007128425.1 Balneolales bacterium
GCCTTTGGCGGATCAGATGCACCCGATCCGGAAAAAACACCCACAGATGCATTCTGCGCCACATCGAGTGTGCCTGCGACGTCCGGACCGGTTTCATATTTGTGGAAACGCCGGTTTCGGGTGTCGTACCGAAAAATCGCCTCGTATGATCCTTCTGTGGCAACCATGAAGATATACCTTCCGGTTTCATCCCAGCGGGCACTTGAGATCGAGGGATCAAAATGTATTGTAACCGGCTCCACTTCGCCATTTCGGCGGTCATAAAGATATAACTGGGTATCGTAATCATTGGCTAAGAGAGTGTCCGGAACATTGACACCCAGTCCGCTAAAATCATTCGGGCCACCGGATATCATAATCCGGTTTCCATCAGGTGAAAACTGTGCACTTCCTCCAAAATTGAGCATAAACAGCGAATCTGCTTCCATTGTCTCCAGGTTCAGTATCACATATTCTACCTTTCCATAAGGACGCTCATCATAAATTTCATGTCTGCGCAGGAAAAGTATTTCCTTTCCGGATGGATGGATGCTGCTCAGGGAGGTTGACAGCAACCCGGCAGTCAACCTTCGGGTAGTACCTTCAGGCACAAATAGCTGATATAGGTAAGTTCGTGTGTGATATCCGGGCCTCCTGTCTTGCAACCCGTGATATCGAACCACCCCGTTCTTGCCGGGCTCGTGTTGCTCACGAATACTGTATATGACATAGGAGGCATCCGGTGACCACCGATAGCCTGCAAACTCTTCCATGTCTTTCAGAATCCGTTTTTTGTCACCTGTATCCAGGTCCACGACCCACAGATCAGTACCATTGTTGCCGGATGTGGTGTAGCTGAAGCGTCGCCCTTCCGGCACCCATTGCATGCCTGTTATGACCATTCCACCAGCATACCGGCGGAAAAGTGATCCATCCGAGACGTTTCGAATGTCTATGTGTGATTCGGTTGTTCCATCCGGTGGCAGGTCGCGGTGCACGTGTACGGCGGCCAGGTCGCCATCCGGACTAATTGAGACACCGGCTGGCCGAGGGGCATTGGACAGGTCGCGCAGCATCACAGACCGTGAAGGGTCGGTGCTCCAGGAAAGGGCCCCGGAAAACTCTCCGGCATCCAGAGTAGCATGAAGCGACCAGTCACTGATTCCGGAGTCGACGGGATGAACAAGTTTTACCAAAAGCAGATGCTTGCCACGCTTCAGATCCAATTCATGATTCAGACTGCCCGGACTTTCTTCATCTCCGGTATCGATGGTTTTCTTTGCAGCTATGGATTCACCATTGAAAAAGATTCGGATCATTCCGCGGCTTTTCAGTGTAATTGAAGTCGTCAAAAACCGGTCCGCTTCCAGCCATATAGCAGTCCAGGCCACATCATGGTATTGGTCTGTTGCTCCCGGAAGAGACAGTCTTCCGTCGTCATCAGCGGTTTCGCGACTCCAGGTCAGTTGATGATTCCGGGACCACTTGGCCGGTGCACCCTCTTCGGGATTCCAGTCAGCATAGACAGCCAGGTCGGATTCCAGCAATTGCTCCACATTCCATGTGTTCCCATCCAGGTCCGGTACATCATGATAGGCCGGATTATGCTGGTGAACGGGTCCCAGCCGCAGCCATTCATCAATTGCAATGTCACTGTTTTCTGCGGCCAGTACCCATGCCGGACCGATCAGGAGTAAAAACAGCAATGCAATGTTCAGGTAATTGTGTTTCATAATGATGAATATTTTATGATGATAATTATTTTAGTTATTACAAGGGCAAGAGACAGGAAAGAAACAGGCAAGAGAATAGATGTTTAAATCGCTTTTTCCTGAATCTCTTTAAGTTTGGACATGGCACGTGTGCGAAGGTCCTTGAATTTTGTCTGAGGAAGCTCACCATTGGTGTACTGCAGATGAAGCCATATGAGGTAGGTAGCCATAACATCTTCGTAGCAATAGTGTTCGATGCGGTCCAGCTCCCCGAGTCGGTACATGTCAAGCACTTCGTTGCCCTCACCGGTAACCTTGACCGGTATCCCGATCAGCGCGCCTATGTGCTTGAGTTTTGGATAACTGCTTGCCCCGAAATTACTGAACTCATCCATAAGATCAAGATTTTGCTTGCTGAACCGGTACCGGATGTCATGAGTGTTCAACCTCGGTGGCAGCTGCAGTCCGTGCTTGAGCGCACGATACGTAATTAGAGGCAAATCAAATCCCTTGCCGTTGTGATGTATGACACCAAAATCCTTGTAGGTGCTGAGGGTGTCAATGAGCGCCATGATCCCAATCCGCTCGTCCATTCCGCTCCATGCCACTTTTTGTCTTGGCTCGCCTGAAGCGGTAACCCACAAGCCGACCCAGGACACCATCTGGTGATACATGGGCGGCAGAAAACCGGATTTGCCTCGCCCGAATTCTTCAGCGGCAAGTTCGAGCAAAGCTTTTTCGTCCTCCGGGGGATTTTCAAGCAGCCCTTTCAGAAATGGAATGTCCGGTATGGATTCGATATCAAAGACAAAAAACATAGCTTTAAGATAACATGGTATTGGCAGTTGTGGAAAGGCACCTTGTGCTGTCGTTCTAGTGGGAACGCTCACCGGCACGATTTTCCCTGAACAGCTCTTTGGTTATAGTAATGTCATCATGGTGTGCAAGAAGATACATGATTTTCGTGACGCATGCTTCGGTTGTCATATCTCCCGCAGTAACTGCCCCCATTTTTTTGGCCTGGCGTCCACCTTCGTATTTGCCAAGATCCACCTCATCATACACCGCCTGTGAGGTAATGATTACAATACCGTTATGGGACAGGTAGCGCTGTAACCCGGGAAGAAGCATCTGGTTTTTACCGGCAGGAAGGTTCCCACTGCCAAAGGCTTCGATGATCAGTGCCTTCGCTTCGCTGGAATCTGCAGGCAGAGAACGGTCAAAATCCATTCCTGGATACAACTTGAGCAACCGGATTCGAGGATCGAAACGGGCATTGTTTCGAAAAGTGCCGGTTCCGGGCCGGTAGCGTGAACGAATCTCCAGCTTAAGCCCGAACTCCGCAAGTACCGGATGATTTGGTGATGCAAATGCATCAAAGTCGCCGATGCTGATCTTGGTGGCACGGTTGCCGCGATAAACCCGGTCATTGAAGCAAACACAGACTTCCGGAATGTTCAAGGTGGCCAGTTCTACCGAATTGATCAGATTGCGTCGGGCATCGGTGCGGCGATTGCTCAGCGGAACCTGGCTTCCCGTAAATACTACCGGTTTGGAGAGGTTTTCAAACGCAAAGGAGAGGGCGGATGCCGTATACGCCATGGTGTCGGTTCCATGGAGCACAACGAAGCCGTCAAAATCATCATAGTGCTCTTCAATCGCATCAGCAAGTTTTACCCACATTGCCGGTACCATGTTGGAGCTGTCTTCCAGAAACAGCGTGATGGACTCAATATTTGCAATTTCCTCCAACCCCGGCACCTGGTCATTAAAAAAGTCCAAATTGAAAGAAAGGGTCGATGTGGCACTATCTTTTTGATTATCATGTAGTTGCATGGCAATGGTGCCACCTGTGTGCAGGATTAGAATGCGTTTCATTGTAAATGCTTACACCATGTTATTGCCAAAAGGTTTCCAAAAAGTTACTTTGCGCTACAATACTTTCTAAACGTTGTTAATATTTTTTTGCACTTGTGACCAAATTAATACGAAATAATTTCTAATTCCGAAAAAATGTTGCCAAACCGTCTTAACTCAAATGGAGTATAACTCATGAATGTGTATCAACCCCAAAAGATCAGAAATATCGCGCTGCTCGGGCATTCCGGCTCGGGCAAAACCACACTGGCAGAAACCATGCTCTACGAGTCAGGAACCATCAAGCGACGAGGTTCTGTCGAAGAGTCCAATACGGTATCAGACTATCACCCCATTGAAAAAGAGAAGCAGAAGTCCGTTTTCAGCTCGTTCATGCATCTGGATTGGCGCGGAACCAAAATCAATCTGATCGACACTCCCGGCACCGCTGATTACGTTGGCGAGGTAGTCAATGCACTCAAGGTGGCTGATGCAGCCGTGTTCGTGCTGGATGCAGAACACGGCGTGGAAGTGGGCACCGAAGTACTCTGGAATATTGTTGCCGACATGAACAAACCCGCGTTCCTGATTGTCAACAAGGTTGACCATGCCAATTCCGATTATCAGATGGTCGTCGATCTGTGCAAAGAGCGTTTTGGCCGTGAAGTGGTTCCTGTTCAGTATCCTTATGAAGAGGGAGATGGATTCTCAACCATCATCGATGTGCTCAAAATGCAGATGTATGAATTCTCGGAGGATGGGGGTAAACCAGATAAACTCCCTGTCGCCGACTCCCAGAAATCACAGGCAGAGCTGCAGCACAATGAGTTGATTGAAGCGGTCGCCGAAAATGATGAATCCCTGATGGATCTCTATTTCGAGAAAGGCCATCTGGATGAAGACGAGATGGTGGAGGGACTGAAAAAGGCGCTACTTCAGCGACAGATATTTCCGATGTTCTGTCTCTCCGCAGAACGAAACATGGGTTCCGGTCGTGTCATGGGTTTCATTGACAACGTGCTCCCCAACCCGCTGGAATCCAATCCCGACAAAGATGTCAATGGCAACGATCTTGCCGCCAATGCCGACCAGAAACCACTGGCTTTTCTGTTCAAGACCATTTCCGAAGAACACGTCGGTGACCTTACCTATCTGAAAGTCTACGGTGGCATGCTCAAGACCGGAGCTGATATGATAAACCACTCCAAGGGATCAACCAATCGGCTCGGCAATCTGTTTTTGACCCAGGGCGGCAGGCGGGTGGATATCACTGAAATTCATGCCGGTGATATCGGCGCTGTTGTGAAGCTGAAAGATGGTGCGGTGGGAGATACGTTGCGCGACAAAAGCATCGATATCGGCATTGCAAAAGTGAAATACCCGGAACCCACTGAGCGGATGGCTGTCCGATCTAAAGAAAAGGGTGATGAGGAAAAAATTGGTGCCGCACTCAATCAGTTGCAGCGCGAAGATCCCTCGCTTCAGGTCGAAAACAGCATGGAGCTCAGACAGATCATCTTGAGCGGGCAGGGTGAAGAGCACCTGAATGTAATTCGGTATATGCTGGAGAACCGCTTCAAGCTGAACCCCGAATTTTATGAGCCGGGGGTGCCTTATCGTGAAACCATTACCAAGGCAGTCAAATCGCAATACCGCCATAAAAAACAATCTGGCGGCGCCGGGCAATACGGCGAAGTCTTCCTCTACCTCGAGCCATGGGAGGAAGGTATGCCCTCTACTCCGGATGTAACCGTCAGGGATACCCAGGAAATCGATCTGGAATGGGGTGGAAAGCTGGTGTTTCAAAACTGTATCGTCGGCGGTGTAATTGATGCCCGTTTCATGCCGGCTATCCTGAAAGGAATCATGGAAAAGATGGAAAACGGCCCGCTATCCGGCTGTCGTGCAATGGATATTCGCGTATCGGTTTATGACGGATCCATGCACTCGGTTGATTCCAACGAAGCTGCATTCAAAACAGCTTCACTCATGGCGTTCAAAAAAGGGTTTCTTGATGCGAAACCCCAGCTCCTGGAGCCCATTTATGAAGTTGAAGTCACCGTACCCGCTGAATATATGGGCGATGTGATGAGTGACCTTGCCCCGCGACGCGGACAGGTACAGGGGATGGATTCCGAAGGAACCTTTCAGAAGGTAAGAGCTGTAGTCCCGCTGGCCGAGCTGTACCGCTACGCGACCCATTTGCGCTCAATGACACAGGGAAGGGCAACGCACACACGCAAGTTTCATGGATATGGACCGGTACCCCATGATATCCAGGATCGCATCATGAAGGAAACTGCGGAAAAAGAGGAAGTGTCTTGATATTCCGGCTTTACTGCCTCCGGTCGGTCTGACCGGGGCGGTGAAGCACTTGCATGAGAACCGGCCAATGAGAGAATCAGCCTGTTACTGCAAGTGTTGCCGAGGAGCATACCTTGGGGGTGGTTCAAACGGACGATCCGGTGAAACCGGTGGAAGCCTGGACTCAATAGGTTCTTCCGGTCGCTGTGGACGCGTATCGGGATCCCATGCAAAACCCTGAAGTCGACGCTTCACGACACCCGGACTCTCTTCGAAAAAACTTCCATCTACATTGTGACGGGCAATCACATCCTCAAGCTCACCCTCTTCGAAATCCAGCCTGATAAAATCGGCCGTCATCTCGATTGCCCCATCGGCTCTGCCATCAGAATCCTTGACGAAGTAAAGGACGTTGCCTCTGGGATATACCTGCATATAGGAAACCGATCCCTCATTGAAACGAATGAAAAGAGTGTCACCGGTAATCTGATTGAGACGGTCCAGAGCAGTGTCCCTTTGAACCGCAAACGAGCGCTCGTATGATTCGAGATACCGGACACTGTCCTGTTCCAGCTGAATGTGGATGAAGGGGCCGGTAAGTTGCATCTCCTCATACCAGAGCCTTGGACTGCCTTTCAGTATGAAATGCTCCAGCCCGTCATCATAATGGGCCGTGTCGGAAAGGCTGCTGTACGCTTCAGTCCAGATATGCACTCCATCATAGGCAGTGAATATGTTTACGGTATCCTTTTGGTGCACCTCCAGCCAGTCAGCCCACAGAAAGGTCGTGTCGGTATGTTCTTCGCTTATGCGCCTCATTCTGCTGCCCCCCTCAACACGCCGATAACCGGTGGAGTCCGAAAGTACGAAAGCCCCTGTGAGCCTGGTGCGATTTTCAAGATCATCGAGAAATACCCTGCCATGAAGCTCATAATATTCATCGCCCCGCCTGGTAAACATGCTGTCTGCCTCAATATACTGCAGAGAATCAGCCACCTGTACATTGCCGCGGAAAATGGCACTGTCAAGCGCATTGTAGTAGTACCCCGAATCAGCTACCAACACCCCTCGATCATCTTCCAGTCGGAGCTGCCCGGGAAACAGGGCAATTTCAGTTACAAAACTGTAAAACACCTCATCGCTGAACAGCAAAACGCTTTCAGACTGCATGATCACACGCCCCTCGAAAAGTGCAACTTCCGAAACCAGGTCATAGGTTGCCCTGTCGGACCAAATCTGCTCACGTTCGGATGTGATTTCGATGTTCCCCCATGCCCGAAGCTCCTCCATATCCATATAGTGCCAGGCGCTGTCGCAAAGAATAGTGAAGTCATTCGTCTGAAGGGATACATTCCCTGTTAGTTTGCGAATCCGGCCCTCTTCGGTGACAATCCCTTCAAGTTCATCGGATTGGAGAATGCGTACCCGGTTTTGGGCATCAGCGGGTTCCGAACATAAGATCAACATGCCGGTCAGCATCATGATATTGATAAAAACCGGTATCAGGCATGTGTCTTTCATACGAAATAATTCAGTTTCGTCTTACGGATCGGTTTGGTCCAGTTCGAATTCACCCGTTACCTCCGTGAGCCGATAGGAGGATAGATCATCGGTGCCCGAGAGGCCATAACCGGTAATACTGTCAGCTCTGGTTACAATAATCACAAAATCGGGAGTGTATATTGAGCGGTTTTGCTGTGACCACTCCAGATAGTCGGTACGCAGCCGTCGACCGTCCCGGGTGGATACGAACACATTGTCGCTGAAATGAAACTCTGAATCACGGCCAATGTAGCGCGCCGAGTGGCTTGTGACTACCGTCTCTACGTTACCGTCGTCATCAAGTACGGTAACACGTACCGAATCGCGAAGTTCGGTTTCACTGCGTCCATCGCGGCTGAATGTGGCGGCGAAGGGAGCCTGCACTTTTACAATTCGTTTGCCATCTTCAATAAGTTGCATCCGGATATTGCGTGTTTCGGTGACGGACAGGAGAGAGTCCGCCATGGCATCAATTACCCGTTCGCGGTCATAGTCAGACAGATCCGTGCACCCTGCCCATCCGGTAAGGAGAACCGTCAAAATGATGACCGTTGTAAAAAAATTGGACGACATAGTCTTAAATTGTTCCGAAAATACGATCACCGGCATCTCCAAGCCCGGGAACGATAAACGCATCGTCATTAAGCCGCTCATCAATGGCTGCAGTTATTATGGATACATCGGGGTGCTGATCCTGCATACGCCGGATGCCTTCGGGTGCGGATATAAGGCACATGAACCGGATATTTTTGGCGCCTTTGCCCTTCAGGTAAGAAATAGAATCACAGGCGCTGCCGCCGGTTGCCAGCATAGGATCCACCAGCAATACATGATGCCGGGCAATATTCCGGGGTATCTTTGAGTAGTAATCGACAGGCTGATGCGTTACTTCATCACGATACATACCCAGATGACCAATCTTTGCTTCAGGTATGAATTGCATAACCGCATCAACCAGCCCCAGTCCCGCACGCAGAATGGAGACCACGGCAATCTCGGCATCCAGTTCGTATCCGTCGGTGACCTGTATAGGTGTTTCCACCTTGACTTTCTTGAGTGGAAGCCCCTTGAGAGAATGATAAGCCAGAATAATGGCAATACGTCCAAGCGCTGACCGAAAAATCAGGGGGGGTGTTTTTTTGTTTCTCATGATGGTAAGATCGCGAGCCACAACAGGGTGATCCACCAGCGTTATGTTATTGAAAGATGCCATAAACAAATGATTTCAGGTCCGGCGGGTGTTCCCGGCGGAGTGTCATGTAATGAACGTGTTTTCAGGATGAATTAATGCGAAGTGAATGAATGATTCAAAAACCACCTCAAGAAATCAGCAATGTTATGACGGATGGGTATCAAAGTACTTTTTTGTGGCTTTGTAGACCACACCTGAGAGGGCAAATAAACCAATCAGATTGGGAAAGGTCATCAATCCCAGCATGATATCACCAAAAGTCCATACCAGTCCAAGTGTAAGAATAGCTCCGGCAAAGTGCATTGTTACATACATCAGCCGGTAATAAAAAATGGAGCGGTCGCCAAACAGGTAGTGAATGGAGCGCTCGCCATAATAGCTCCAGCTGATGGAGGTTGAAATAGCAAATAGGAACACGCATATCGTGACAAGATATTGTCCTCCGGGGAAGAGAGGGGCCAGGCCCACTTCAAAAGCAGCTGCTGTAAGAGGTGCACCATTCTGAATCACACCGGTGTGCAGATGTGTGAACTCATTATCGTCAAGATCAACGGCAACCGCAACACCATTCAGGATGGTTATCGACCCTTTGAAGAGCGCCATGCGGGCAGCGTCGGTATAAATTGTGTCGACATCAAAGCCGTAGTAGGTGAATGATCCATCAACCGGTACGCCATCCTCAACACGAAGGGTCATGGGCACGCCCGCTTCAAAATCCATGTTCCTGTGCGATTCGTTATCGATGATGTACGTGACTTCAGGGTGGTTGAGATCGAGATGAGCGGGATGGTGGGCTTCCCAGGAGCCGGTGGTGATGATGACCAGCCCGGTCATGGTACAGATCACAAGCGTGTCGACAAAGGGACCCAGCAGGGCAACAACACCGACCTGAACCGGTTCATCGGTCTTGGCTGCAGCAAGTGCAATAGGAGCGGAGCCCTGTCCCGCTTCATTGGAAAACAGACCACGCCGGATACCCCAGACAAATGTCAGCATAAATGCACCGGATCCAATACCGAACGCTCCTGCCTGGGGATTGAATGCCGATGTAAATATCAAAGCAAGAGAGGACAGGAGCTCGGTGTGGTGAAGCAGCAATATTATTATGGCCCCGCCGACATACAGGATGGCCATTATGGGAACCAGGCGGGCAGCCACAAGACCTATTCGCTTGATCCCGCCAATGATAACCAGTGCCACCGCAGTAGCAGTCACCAGGCCCGTGAGAACCTTGGGGATCCCAAATGCACTTTGCATCGTATCGGCAACCGTATTGGCCTGAACGCCATTGCCGGTCAGAAAGGAGCAAATAACGGCAAACGTTGCAAAGCAAACGGCAAGCCATTTCCAGCGTTTGCCCAGGCCACGCTCTATATAATACATCGGTCCGCCCGAAATAGATCCGTCGGCATTGGTCCTGCGATAAATAGTACTCAAGGTACATTCTGCATATTTGACAGCCATTCCTAAGACGGCTGTTACCCACATCCAGAATAGAGCGCCTGGACCACCGAAATGGATAGCCAATGCAACACCCGCAATATTTCCTATGCCAACCGTTGCCGAAAGCACCGTGCTGAGTGCCTGGAAATGGCTGACATCACCCAGAAGGCTTGTCCCAGCATATTTTCCGGACAACACCCTGATCCCATGACCAAATTTGCGAATTTGGATGAATCCCAATCGAAGTGTTATAAAAAGACCGAAACTCAGCAGGGCAATCACCATGACAGGCATGATTTCCGGAGTATTCCAAACCAACTCCTCAAGGGTGTAGATTATCTTCTCGAAAATTTCCATATTACTGTAATGAAGTGAGATGTAGTTGGTTACAGAAATGACTGGAATCGACAGGTGACCTCCGAATCGCAGGATGGCAATGCAGGATAGATACCAGGAAAATTATAGGGCTTTTTTGACAGACAAAAAAAGAGAATGAGGTACTTCTCTGGATTTTTTAACACTTTTTTTAAAATAACGGGAACCCTGAGGCAAAAATATTGTTATTTGTAATCCATATTGCAAGTGCAGTAACCGAATGAGCAGTAATCTTTTCCACCTAAAACCCCTTACATTATGACCAAGGCAGATATCGTAGAAGTAATTTCGTCCAACACAGGAATTACAAAAATTGAAACCGAAGCCGTTGTCAATGGATTTTTGCAAACCGTTATTGAATCCATGAAGCGTGGCGAAAATATCGAATTGCGAGGATTTGGAAGTTTCAAAGTGGTTAAACGTGCCCGTCGCATTGCCCGTAACCCAAAAACAAATGAGGAAGTAATTGTCCCTGAACAATACGTTCCTGTACTGAAAGTTTCGAAGGATTTCAAACAAGCGGTTAACGGCCGGCTTAACAGCTGATTTTAACTTGCCGGCATTTTTATCTGAATTACAGCGTATTTTTTTAAAATATCCGACATTCCCGGATTGGAGTGCCGGATATTTTTATTTTCATAAACAAATGGCATATCTATCGAGATCATGTACAACCGCTGGTTTTTATTTATTGTTGTTGCCCTTACCCTGACCGGCTTGAGTCTGGCCATTTATTTCGATGCTCACTGGACCTTGTCTGAGAACGGCACTGATTCATTACATGCCCATA
>SKXL01000217.1 GCA_007128425.1 Balneolales bacterium
CGGGCGATTGCGATTCATACGACGGATTTCCGGCCAATGGCGGATCGTCATCAAACTGTTTTTTTGCACGGGTGATGACGATGGCCTTGGCGAGTCCGATCGCTGAACCGCCGCCGATAGCCACAAGCACATCCGGCCGAAACCCCTCAGCAAGCTCCGACGCTTCATCCACCAGGTCTTGCGGCACATGCTGGATGATCCGGGAGAAAACTGAAACCCGACCCGTACCCATTTCATTGATCAGATACTCTGTCAGCGGCTGCATGCGACTGCTTGCAATGATCATCACCCTGCTGTATTGGGATAAATACCCGGGCAGTTCCTTCCATTTTCCACTGCCGAAAACGGTCCGGGATGGCAGCGTTCGGTAGTCAAAATTCATCATACGTAACTGTTGGATGGATTGTTCTTCGGGCAATGTTGATATGAATTTACTGATCCGGTTTTTCGACTGTCAGCGGATAACAACGAAAACGCCGGTGATCATTCACTATATCACCGTTTTTTCGGTTCGCACTGACGTGCGTGAACAATTCACTTTACACAGCCATTTTACCTGCGTATTCTTGGGTTATGAAAAAGATTCTTGTCATCGGTTCCGGGATGGTGGGCAGCGCCATGGCGCTTGATATGGCGAAACGCTATCGTGTCACCGTCACCGATATCCATCCACCCGCACTTGAGAACGTCCGCAATCGTGCTGATGCTCTTAAAATGAGCACCTTCCCGGCGAGTACTCACGATTCCAAAAATCACAAAAATGGACCTTCCGGAAACCTGGAAACACAGCAGCTGGATGTCACCGACTCCGGAGCTCTGCGGCAAGCCCTCGGCAAGGTTGACCTGGCCATCAGCGCGGTGCCCGGCTTTCTCGGATACCGGACTCTGAGAACGGCTATTGAAGCCGGACGGGATATCGTCGACATCTCCTTCTTCCCCGAAAACGCACTCGACCTGAACGATATGGCCCGACAGAACAAGGTCACCGCTATCGTTGACTGCGGCGTGGCACCCGGCATCGGCAACTTGCTTCTGGGGTACCACGACGCGCGCATGACCGTCACCTCGTTCGAGTGCCTGGTGGGCGGACTCCCCGTCGAGCGCCGGTGGCCGTTCAGCTACAAGGCCCCCTTTTCGCCGGCGGATGTGATCGAAGAGTACGTTCGGCCGGCCCGCCTGGTCGAAAACGGCCGCATCGTCACCCGCGAGGCGCTCTCCGACCCCGAACTGATCGAATTCGACGGCATCGGCACCCTGGAGGCGTTCAACACCGACGGACTCCGGACCCTCATCCACACCATGCCGCACATCCCGGACATGAAAGAAAAAACGCTGCGCTATCCCGGCCACATCGAGTACATCCGCGTGCTGCGTGCGTGCGGTTTCTTCGGCGGGGAAAAGGTCCGGGTGGATGACGGGACCGAGGTCGCACCCCTGGCCCTGACTTCAAAACTGCTGTTCGACCAGTGGCGTCTGAGCGATGAGGAAGAGGAGTTCACGGTGATGCGCGTGACGATTGAAGACACGGATCGGAAGGATGCGGCCCCGGCAACCAAACCTGTGAGAAAGCGCATCACCTATAATCTGCTGGACCGCTACTGCCCGGAGACCCGAACATCCTCCATGGCTCGCACCACCGGCTACACCGCCACGGCCGCCGCCAACTTGCTGCTGGACGGGCTCTGGGCCGAAAAAGGCGTGCTGCCGCCGGAGCGGATCGGCAGCGATGAAACCTGCTTCCGCTACATTATGGATTATCTGGCAGAGCGTGGAGTACACCTGACATCAACCTGATTACCACATTTCGACTCCAGAAATCATGGCACAGAACTTTATTACCAACCTGCAGCACTATCTCGACGAAACCGGTCAGATACCGGCCAATATGCTGCCGGAAGCCCGAAAAATGGCCTCATTCCTCACCGCCCTGGTTGAATCGGTCACATCCTACCCGGAAGAGTCAAAGAATGGAATAAATACCGGACTCACCTGTCCGGTGGACCGCTGCACCGGAATAGTTGGCGGTCAGTACCATGGTTACATTGCACCCATAACCTGGAAGTGTTCCAAATGCGGATCGGAGGGCAACATCTCCAACTGGCAACATTCAACCTGGGATTTTACCGATCCTGATGAACCCGAAAATCTGGACCTGCTCAAGGAAGCGTTCAACCATTTTTTCAATCAATCCGATCTGGAATCCGGTCTGCCGCTTTTCGAGGGTCCGAAAAAACGGGGCAGAAAAAAAGCACCCAGCAAGAAATTCGACCACTACCTGCAGCTGAAAATCTCACTTGAGAACACCAAACCCTCCATCTGGCGCCGAATCGAAATCCCCTGCACCTTCACTTTCTGGGATCTTCATGTGGCCATTCAGGATGCCATGGGATGGACGGACAGTCACCTGCACCAGTTCGAGGTGGCCGACCCGCTAACCGGGCATCCCTTGTTTCTGGGGGTTCCTCACGAAGAAGATTTCGATCCCGAAAGTACCATGCCAGAATGGGTAGTGCCCGTGAGCTCGTATCTGACACTTGCCCATCGAACACTGGCTTACGAATATGATTTCGGGGATGGATGGGTCCACAAGATCACCCTTGAGGCCATCAGTAAGCGGGAAAAGGGAGTGTCATACCCGCGATGCACCGGTGGACGCAGGGCTTGTCCGCCCGAAGATTGTGGTGGACCCCATCTCTACGAAGAGATGCTCGATTTGCTGGAAAATGGCACGCAATCAGAGAAAAAAGAAATGTCGGAACAACTGGGGCCCTATTTTTCCCCGGAACATTTCTCCCCTTCCGAGGTCACGTTTGATGATCCTGATGAACGTTTTAAAATGTACTTTGACGATTTTTGATCAACATATATGCATCGGATCGTATCCTAAATGGCGGACTGTATCCTGAATATCAGACCGTATCCTGATTAGCGGACCGTATTCAGACAATCGGATCAATACCTTCAAATTGGATAGCATATTATTACTACCACGGGTATATTCACTGTTTTTTTTACTTTTTTATATCATAAAAAGTTTGGTTAGTCTATCTGACTTCCCAGTGTACGCATAATCCGTTCAACGATCCGCTCTGCCTCCTCCTGTCCCAGATATCGGAATCCACTCGCAAGGGCACGCAGGCGCACCTGCACCTCCTCATCGGGCAGCGGGTCGGCTTCCGGCAGATATCCGTTCTCATCCAGCCAGTTGCGTAGTTCTGCCTTTTTATCTTCACGGAAGCGTTGCAAGGCGCCCTGTTCGACTTTCGCAAGGAACCGCACCGGATCGTATCGAACTTTTTGCGCAAGAGCATCGGCCCGCTCGGTGTAGGCACCGGTAATGGCGTTGCAGTCGCGCAGTGCTGACGGTGTCAGCGGCCGGGGCCGCCCTTCCCGCCAGAGCTCCAGTGCCTTTCGAGCCAGATCTGCAGCCTCCTTCATTTTGTCGATTTGCTCCCGATCGGCCGCCGGCTTGCCGCCATGATCCAGGAACAGTCGGATCTGCCGCCAGGTCAGCAGACCATTCCGCAAACATTCATTAATGAGTTCCGTCTCTTCGGTGAGATACCACGGATGAAGCCGGTCCGCTTCGGTCGTTAGCGGATCTACAGTAGGCACTTCCAGTACCGCTCCATACTGCTCATGTGATTTACCCCCCGGCGGCGGGACATCACTTCCGTATCCGAACCGCCATCGGGGCGACTTTCCGGCACGCCGGTAGCCAAATGCATCCCGTGCACCTGCCCCATCACGAGCACCCTGCGCATCTCCAGTGTCCGTCGCATCACGGGCACCTCCCGCATCCACAAAATCACGGCCATCCGCGGCTTCACCGCTATCCCCGCTGCCGGGCTCATCGCCGCCGAGACCGTCGCCGCCGGTTCGGTACAGCTCCCCGAGCCCCAGCGTCTTGACCTGCACCAGATCCTGATTCCCGGTCGCCGCCGCCTGCTGCATCCACTTCTCCACCTCGTCGCCCTGCGCCGTAAAATAGAACACCTGCCGCCCCTCCCGGCTGATGGCCAGCAGCGCATCCATGATGGCGCCCGCCCGCGCATCATCGCTCACGGCCAGCAGCTCATCGGCAAAAAACGGCACCCGCACCCCGCTCTCAAGCTGCTCCACAAAGGCCAACCGCACAGCCAGCAGCAGCTGGATGCGCGTGCCCTCCGACAGCCGGTCCAGTGTGTACATATCCCCGTTGTTGACGTGATCGATGGCCACAAAACCGGGTCCCTCCGAGATCACTTCCAGCTCGTACCGGTTTTCGGTGAAACTCCGGAACAGCTCGTTGGCCCGGTGGAACACATCGGGATAGTTCCGCCGCTGGTTCTCCTTTTTGAGCCAGTCAACCGTGCGGGACAGTATGGCGTCCGACAGGTAGTTTTCGAACTGTCCGGCAAGTCGCTCGCGAGCGGTATCCTCAAGCCGGAGCGCATCCGCCAGTTCCTGCTTCCCGATCCGCTCCTTAAGCAGCGTTTCAATGCTGGTGATCTCCTTCTGAAGTTCCTGAACCTCATCCTCCGCCCTGCGACACGACGCCACTTCGGCTTCGGCCTGTTCATGACTCAGCTCCTCAACAGCCGGTTCATATCCCTCGTGCCCCCGGATGTTGCTCAGGTTCGATTCCTGCTTCTGTTCGAGCGCCTGTTTCTGCCGGATGCACTCCTGATAGTCACCGTGTTCCTCGTCCAGTTTCAGCAATCCGGGATAGTCCCCGGTCTGCAGCCCAAGCGTTTCGTAGATCTTGACTATCCGCTCCTGCTCCTTCTTCCGGCGATCCGTGGTCTTTGCGGTCTGATCCTCCGCACCCTGGATCTGCTGCTGCAACTCACGCCACCTTCCGTTCCTGTTCACCAGCCGGTCAAGCTGCTCTCGCAGATCGCGATGCGACAATGCAGCAGCCTGATTGAAAAGATCGGTATCGCTGCCATCACCTGTTTCAGGTCGCAAACCTGCCAAAGCATCATCATATACACTGATCAGCTCCACAAACTCCTTCTGCAGCCGCTCCCGCGAAACGTCACAACCGTTTTTCTCCTCCCGCAATCCGGTCAGCTTGCTGAGGGTTTCATTGTACTGGTGGATGTGGTGCAGCCGGAAATGCAGCTCCGGCAATCCGACACCTTCCGGCGCCACGCCCGATTCCCTGGCGAGCTGCACCCGCGCGGATGCGATCTTTTTCAGTTCAGAAACAGCGTCGGCCTTCTTATTCTCAATAATTTTCCTGCGATCGCGGTTGCGTTCGGCTTCACGCAGCGGCAGATACGATTCGGTCAGCGCCAGGAACCGATCCCTTACGGATTCGATATCCCATCGCTTCGGCGCCCCGAGTCCGCTTTCGGCAAACCGTGTGGGGATGCGGCCCGACTCGGCATCCAGCTTTGCCTTTCGCAGCCGGATCCACTCGGCACCCAACCACAGCGCCGGGATGAGGATCAGTAGTCCCGCAAGCGGCTCGATCAGCATGGCACCGGCGGCCAGTGCGGCCAGCAACAGCATGGCTGAGGCCTTGACCGGCGGGATGCCGCGCAACTGCACTCCGGCCACTTCCCGCAGCCACTCCGTGAGCAGGTCGATGCCTTTGTGGACATCCCCGGCCGACGCGCCGGCCTGTTCATCAGATGCATTAACTTTCTTTCCCGCCGGCTCATCACTTTCATTTCCAGCCAGAGTATCATCCAGCAGTGCCAGTTCGCTATCTGCGGCCAGGCGCCGGTTTTCGGCTTCGGCCTCGCGCTTGACCAGGTCGGCGGCTCTGGCCACCCACTCCGGATGGAACCCGTTCTTCAGGACCGGGTCGGCATGCAAATCAGCACCTGTGTCGGTTCCCGTTTCAGCATCGGTTCCCGGATCGCCATCTGTCCCCACATCCGCATTTGCTCCCGTGGCAGATTCAGCATCCGCATTTACTCCTGCGGCCTTGCCTGAATCTGAATCCGCTGTCGCTTTCGATCCGGTTCCGGCAGTGTTGATTTGCTTCAAAATATTCTGCCGCTGCGCATCGGCCGCCCCAATTTCGCGCTCAATGCGCCCGGCCTGCGATGCAAAATTCTCAATCTCGCGCAGCAGGGTGGCAAGCCGGTCCAGCCGCTCCTGCGGCACGCCGCCGTCCGGCAGCCCGATGTCCGACTGCTCTTTGCGGAATCCGTCCAGATTGCTCTTCAGCTCGTTCAGCTCCGTGTCCAGCTGAGTCACGGACTGCGCGGCTTCCTCAATGGTTTTCCGCAACTGGGGATGATACTGCTCGTGCGCCTCCGGGTACACATCCAACCGGACAGTCACTTCCTCCAGCCGGCTTTCCGTATCCCTGAGATCGATCACCCACTCGAACATCCGGATCTGCCTGGCCTTGTACGCGGCCTTATTCCGCTGCCCGACCAGCTCGACCAACCGTTGCTGATCCCGGCGCAGCTGATGGTCCCGCTTTGTGATTTCCCGCACCTGCTCCGACGCCTTCTGCCACGCCTTGTACTCCTGCAGGTTTCTCGTAGGCACACCCGTTTTGCGGATGAGGTCACCACCGGCGCGATCGGGATCGAATCCACCCATGGCCTCCCGGTGGATCCAGGCGGCGAAATCACGGTCGTCACCGGTCAGCAGCTGGGAGAGGGCCAGGTTGTAGCGCTGCTGATGCTCCCTGGGCGGGACGGGCAAGCTGCTCTCCTGCGTATTGCCGCGCAATACGATGCGTCCGCCGGTTTCATATCCCGCCGACCACTCCTCCTCACCGATCGCAAGTTTGCTGCGAAGCGACATATGGTGCAGTTTGAAACCGAACCGGGCCAGATCCTGTTCCGCCGCTTCCGGCCAGAGCAGATAGTTCATGACCCGGGAGGATGTGGTTTTACCGGAGGCGTTGGGTCCGGCAACGATGACCACGCCCGGACCGAGATCCTCCAGCCGGATGCTCCCCGTCAGGCCCGGCATGCGGATGATGTTCACTTCCCGGAAGGCAAGTTGTCTGCCGGCTGTCATTTCCGGTCCTCCGCCTGGGTGATCAGGGTCTGAAGCAGGGTCATGGCCCGGGTCCGGAACTGCGATTCGATCATTTCAGCTGTCGGCTCGGACGGTACCTGCCCGCCATTCACCACCGGCTTGAACACCCCATGGGCAGCAAGCGTCCGGTACTCGTTGCGGAACGCATCCAGTAGCTCCCGCAGCTCTTCCGGATATTCTGCCTCTCCTCCGTCCTGCCCCGCTGCCGCCACTCCTGCCGCCATATTGCGGTCAATGTGCAGGATCCAGGACGCCAGGAGTCCGGCCGGGTTGCTGTTCTCGGCAAGTTTTTCAAGGTCGGTTTCCACCTGCGGCTCTTCCACCCACTTTCGCACGACCGCCCGCAGGTCCTCTCCCACGGTGATATACGCACCCTCATGATCACCTTGCATCTCCATAAAGCGGTTCAGGACCGAAACGGTGCCGCGGCACCGCACCGTCATCACAAGCAACTGCAGCGCATCGCTCCGGATTGCGGGATTCTCCGCCACTGCCCGCAGCTCGTCCTGAAACTCACCGCGCATCCGGGATTCGGGCCCATCGTTGACTTTGTAAACAAGCGTCACATAACGGATGGGCGCCACCGGCACCACCGACGAGCCACCGTCCGTGTCCAGCACACGCACCGTACCGGCTTCAACTTCCCCGGCATCGAACGGATGCGGCGCGCCGGGATAGAACACCTCGGGTGCCGATTCCCGCCATACGATCTGCTTGTGGATGTGACCGAGGACCCAGTAATCCAGCCCGGTCTCGTTAAAATCGGCGGACGCAACCGGAGCGTAGACGCTCTCGGACTGGTTAACGTCACAGTGGAGGAGTCCGACCGAGACCAGCCCGCTCTGCGGCGGGGGTTCGTACGTCTCCATGGGATTGCGACTGTAGCGGGACTGTTGTTCCGGAAAAGACCATCCCGTGACCTGGAACTGCTCTCCGTTGCGAGCTGTAATTATGCGGGTCTCCCAGCGGCCGTTACGGCCCAGAAGATGCACCAGCGGTTCGTCGGACGGGCCTTTTTCGTCGGACGGGGTGTTTTCTCCCTGTAGGCGCTGCACCAGCTCAGGCAGCACTTCATGGTCATGGTTTCCGCTGACCATCACGACCGGAATGCGCGCATCCACCAGCCGCCGGATCCCTTTTTCCAGCTCGGCCGAGGCCTCGTAGAAACGGTTGGACTGGTCCACCAGGTCGCCCGCCAGAAGGAGCGCATCCATATCCTCCCGGATCGCCAGATCAACGATGCGATGCCAGGTTTGCGCGCTCGCGGTCAGGCCAGGGTCGCTCTCTTCAAACGGCAGAGACGAATGCCGTCCCAGGTGCAGGTCCGATGTTGCCAGCAGTTTCAATATAGATCCGTTTATCGGGGAAAAATCATTTTCACCAATCTAAGAAACAAATCTAAGAAAATAGACGGAGTTTACCAGCATTTTTAAAGGTCATCAGGGAGCTGCAAGATGTATCATCATTACAATTGCCGTCCGGATCAACGAGGGCTGCCCCCGGAACCTCTTCCGCGCCACATCGGAGAGCCATCATCCTCCCGGAACCGAATTTCTTTACCATTTGTGGTAATGGTGCATACGGCAATGATTCCGGTGACTTCCCCTTCTTCCGCGTGATAAAATCCGGTTATTACAACTTGTTCCCCTTCCTTCAGAGAGATGTTTCTTTGCTCTTTGAAATCGGATGGTGCCGTATAAAGCTGATGCAACGCCTGATCAACCGCAATAAACCAGCCGCCACCCATCTTTTTCAATAAACCGGTCACTTCGACCATGGTGCCATTTTCAATTATCTGTCTGCTGCGCATCGGCTGCTGCGCCATGACTTCCTGTGGTGCTATCTCGAGATCCACTGAATCGGAAAAAGTCGGGTAGGCTGATGTTTGCCATGGAACAAATGACATAGCCAAGATTATCGTCAAGGTCAATAGTAGATATTTGTTTTTTTTCATAATACTGTTCTTTTTGAGTGATAAATTATAATACACAACGAGAGTGAGACGCATAAACAAGCGGGCGCTTGCACTACCCTTTAGACGCACCGGATTCTGAATCGGTTCATTTTTTAAAAACGCATCCAAAATTATCCTGCCGACATTCTCTACCATCCAGAATCAAACAAGCCATTTATGAGAATCGGATGGACAAAAAAAATGGCAAGCGATCCAGGCAAATAAACAGAACCGAATCAAAAGTTCTGCCGGTGAAATTTAATTTTTTGATTTTTTGAACCTATCCCGTATTGGGGCGTCTAACATTTTGCAGGCAAGCAGACACTGGTATTGCTGTCAGCATTAGAATAATTGGACGAAACCTTCCCGGATTTATTAAATCCTAACGATAATATTTCAGATGAGACATGAACCAATCATTACGATGCTTCTACAAAACTGTACTGCTCACGGGCATACTTTTCAGCGTTGCCGCCACCACAGCATCATCACAAACATTTTATTCTGTAAGTGGAGTTGTTTCCGATGAAACCGGACAACCGCTGCCGGAAGCCAACGTGGCGCTTTTCACGGCTGCCGACACGTTGCTTCTCCGTGGCACTCCGACCAGTCAGGATGGTGCATTCACCCTACGTCGCATTCCGGAGGGCTCCTACAACCTGAGCGTAAGTTATCTCGGATATCGCAGTGCCATGATCCCGATCAAGGTCACCGATAAGGACTTATCCGGACTCATAATCCGCATCCAGAAGGAACCGATCGAAATGGATGGTGTGGAAATCACCGCACGGCCCGATCCCGTACAAGTCCGCGGCGATACCACCATCTTCACTGCAGCCGCTTTTCCGGTGCGTGAAGACGCCGTAGCAGAAGACCTGATCAGGCGCATGCCGGGTTTTACCGTGGAAGACGGGCGTGTTCATGCGCAGGGTGAAGAAGTCAGGCAGGTTCTTGTTGACGGCGAAGAGTTCTTCGGTGATGATCCCGGCATCGCTCTCCGCAATCTTCCGGCTGAAATCATACGGCAGATTGAGGTATTTGACCAGGCCGGCGAACAGGCAGAATTCACCGGTTTCAGCGACGGTGAAACCATCCGCACGATCAACATTATTACCCGGGGTGGCATCCGTGACGGTCATTTCGGGCGGGCCAATGCCAGTCTTGGCACCGACGAGCGTTACCTCGGCGGTGGCAATATCAATCTTTTCAGTGGAGCCCGGCGCATATCCCTCCTGGGTCTGACCAACAACATCAATCAGATCAACTTCTCCAGTGACTACCTCGCCGGTGTGGCTCAGGCAAGTCAGACTGATTCGCGGCGTGGAAGCAGAGGCGGTGGCGGTGGTCCCGGCGGTGGTGGCAGAAGCGGAGGCGGCGGGTCGGGCGGTGGTTCCGGCGAGTGGGGCGGACCTGACAACACCGGCAATTTCCTTATCGGTGAACAACAGGGTATCAATACCATTCACTCATTCGGGGTAAACTATATCGACCGATGGAACGACTCCTGGAGAGTCAGCAGCAGTTATTTCTTCAACAAATCAGCAAATACCAACGATCGCACCCTTGAGCGGCAATTTCTGGAGGACGAAACCATCGGAGACCGGTACTTCGAGAACGCTCTCTCCAGCTCGGAAAACTACAATCACCGCTTCAATGCCCGCATCGAGTACACCATTGATCCGTTGCGATCCCTGATTATTCGGCCACGGTTCGACCTCCGGTACGATCAGTCAGCCCAGGATCTTGCAGGATCCAGTATCGGGGTTCCTGTTCCCGGTGTTCCCAGTCCCGCCCAGCTGCTGAACGAAACGTATTATGCATACGACTCGGACAATTTCCGCTATGATCTGAACAATAGCATCCTGTATCGGCGCCGATTTGATACGCAGGGTCGTACTTTTTCGGTATTCCTGTTAACCAGAGCCGACAGTCGTACCGGTGAACAGCTGCAAGAAGGTGAAAGCCGTTATTATGATGAGGCGGATGCTTTTTTTCGCGTTGTCACCGACGATCAGA
>SKXL01000062.1 GCA_007128425.1 Balneolales bacterium
AAACGAACATGGCAGCCTTCGGTTGACACACAGGGGTATGATTAAATCCTGCCATGTGAGTTCATTCTGTCCTTGTGAATCAAAATTGATTTCAACAGATGAAAGTAACCGAGCATTATGACAAGGCAAGTGATCCGCTGATCTCGTTTGAGATCATCCCACCCAAGCGGGGCGGTTCGGTATCCCGTGTTTTTGAAACGCTTGACGGTCTTCGCAAGTATCACCCTCCCTTCATCGATGTCACCTCGCATGCTGCCGAAGCCTATTATGAAGAGCTTCCGGATGGGTCGATCAAGCGTCACACCCGGCGAAAGCGACCCGGCACGATCGGACTTTGCGCCGCCATCAAGCACCGCTATAATGTGGATCCTGTCCCTCACCTGATCTGCAAAGGTTTTACAAAGGAGGAGACCGAGGATGCGCTTATAGAGCTGAACTATCTGGGCATCGACAACGTGCTGGCCATCAGGGGCGACGATCACGGTTACCAGAAGCCGATTCAGAAATCACGTGGTATCAATGAGTACGCGATTGACCTTGTCCGTCAGATCAAGCGGATGAACAGCGGTGTCTATCTGGAGCAGCTTATTGATGCCGAGGAAACAGACTTTTGCATCGGTGTCGGCGGATATCCCGAAAAACACATACAGGCTCCGAATCTTGCGTATGACATAGCCCGTCTCAAGGAAAAGGTGGATGCCGGGGCCGAATATGTTGTCACACAGATGTTTTTCGACAACAGCGCCTTTTTCCGTTTTGTGGAGAGTTGCCGGAAGGCGGGAATAGATGTGCCGATCGTGCCCGGACTCAAGATAATGACTAATCCGAAGCATCTCCACTCGCTCCCCCAGTTTTTCCACCTGAGCATACCCGAGCCGCTGACACGGGAAGTGAGCGCCGATCCCGAGCATGCGCTTGATATCGGGGTGAAATGGGCCGTTTCTCAATGCCGCGAGCTGCTTGAACATGGCGTGCCCGGCCTGCACTTCTACGTGATGGGTAACCCGGCGCCGTCGATCAAGGTCATCGATCAGCTCGATGTTGTTCCGGTTAAATCGGCCTAAGAAATACGGCATGCCGGACAGTCCAGCCAGATCAACGGATTTACATCTCCGGCTATCACGCTTGACTGCCATGGTGTGCCTGGGGCTGGCTGCACTGCTGGCTGCCTCCTGCGGCACCTCCCGACAAGTGACCGATCCCGAAGCACGGCTGATCACCGAATTCCGGAAATGGGAAGGGGCACCATACCGGCTTGGCGGCCATTCACGCAGGGGTGTGGACTGCTCTGCTTTTGTTCAGATCATCATGAAAGATGCCTATGGCATAACCATCCCGCGCACTACCAGGGAGCAGATGGAATTCGGACGAAGGGTGCCGGCGGGCACGGCGCGGCTCGGCGATCTGGTTTTTTTCCAGACCGGACGCACCACCTATCATGTCGGCATCCTGATGCGGGGTGATTTTTTCATGCACGCATCCACTACCCGGGGTGTGACCATCGACCGGCTTGGCGAGCCCTACTGGCGCGAACGGATGATCCAGGTGCGCAGGGTAGCCGGACGCTGATTCAGTTCATTTCGAGAAAACGGTTTTTCAATCCGGGTTCCGGCATCCGGCATTCGTCACGCTTGCCAAACCACTTGTACCGTTTTTTTGCGATGAAATTGTAAACCGTATTTCGCAGGAAACGGGGCACCACGACACCCGCTCCGAGCAGTCGCACCGGTCCCTTCAAATACCTGACAAGCTGCAGCACGGCATCCGAACGCTCATACACCCTGCCCTGATCAAGCAGCACGACCGTATCCATGGCATCGGGGTCAACATCAACCTGGCGGAGAAGGCTGCGGGATGTCTCGGTCTGCAGGGGTGCAAACAAGATGCGGCCCTCCGGATCACGCTCGATGACAAAATTCACCCATGAGTTGCAAAGATTGCAAACGCCGTCGAAGAATAACACCGGCTTTTGGGGGATTTGTGGCATCTGATTTCAGATTATTAAAAATTAGTAATACAAGGTAAGCCAATTGAACCGTTTATTGAAATATTCTAATTTGGAAGCACGATCTTACCAAAGTAAATTTTGCTGAATAAAAAATATTATGAATTAATTATCCCGAATACCGAGGGAAGTTACGGAAACCTCTGATGATCAATATTCTTTGTGTTGAGAAAGATTTTATTGCAGCATACGTGATCGAAAAACAGATTCAGCGGCTGGGATACCGCTTGGTTGGAAAAGTTGGTTCAGGAGAGGCGGCTCTGGAGCAAGCCATGGCGCTAAAACCGGATCTGGTGCTGATGGATCTTCAACTTGATGGAAAACCCGATGGTATAGAGACAGCAAAACACCTGACCGGTGATTTCAGGATCCCGGTTGTTTTTGCAACAGCCATTCAGGATGCTGATTTACGGGAAAAAGCGATGGACCTGGACCTGGTGGAATACCTGAACAAACCGATTCAATTGAACTCACTTCGCCAGACCATCGAAAAAATATACCCGAATGTTAAAAGAAAGCGCATTCTTCTGGTTGAAGATGATTTCATCATCGCCATGCTGCTGGAAAAGCAGATACGAAAAATGGGATATGACGTAGCCTGCAAGGTAGAGAGCGGTGAAAAGGCCATTGAGAAGACAAAGGAGGAAAAGCCGGACCTCATACTCATGGATATCGAACTCACTGGAGATATCGACGGGATCGAAACCGTCAGACGGATTCGCAAGTTCTCGGATGTTCCTGTGATCTACCTGACCGGAAATGCCAATGAGAAAACCAGGGAAATTGCCGTGTCGACCAATCCGGATGGATTTCTGGTCAAACCGGTGGATATGGATGTGCTGAAACAGCATGTCCGCCAGATCGTGGAAAAAGA
>SKXL01000108.1 GCA_007128425.1 Balneolales bacterium
AACTCCGAAGGTGCAATACATCTTAACTCCTAATCAACACATTGGCGCCTGGAAAACAGGGTTTATGCCACAGTGGATAGCCCGGGATTATCTGGCCAGAAAAGGAAATGCCAAATTCAGCTCGGAGCAAATTACTCCTGCCAGATGTCATGTATTGGGATATGCCCTGAAATTCATGACTTTCGAAGGCCGTACCATTCCACCCTGGATGTTGCAAGTGGAGTTGCAAAGAGAGGTAGGAGATGAAGGATATGATAAAGGTGCTGAAATTCTGCTTGAATTCTTCCACAGGATGCTGAAGAATTTCATGGCACCGGAACTTGACGATCTTGGCAGGAAAATCATAGAATGCTGCCTTGATAACGGAACCGTTGAGGACTATGAGCAACTCATTCATAGCGAGTAAAAGCAGCAGTTATCTTTTCAAAAAGATGGTTTTGTAAAAGTCGAGACGATCCATTAAAAACTCAGCGTCACTCCGAAGGCTAATCGTGAATTGTGATTATAGTCGAACTCTTCGGCGCTCATGAGCCGTGTGAACCGGTATTCCACAAACGGACTCACCGCCGGGAGAATGGGAAGCCGGACTCCACCGTACAAATTCCAATATATGCTGTCATCATCAAAACTTATTCCCAGCGTTCCATCAGGCTCTTCCCCCGGCTGTGACGCTTCAAACTGCTCCCTTCCCAGTCCGGCGCCCGCATAGGGATGCAGCAGACCAAAGCCGATACCTCCGGTCACAGCGATACCGAAATCGTATACATCCAGTTCCGCCGGCAGCTGAACATCGCGATAGGTACTGACATTCTCGGAGAAATAGCTGAGATGGGCGCGAAGCTTGAAATCCAGCAGCGGCACACCCGACAGTATGCCTCGCTCAAGGCGCAAACCAAAGCCCCGGCCCGGATCCGAATCCCTTATCTCATATGATGCCCCGATACCCCAGGACGAAACAGCATGGGCATTCTGGGTGGAAAATACAATCCACAACAACATAAAGGCGGTGAGAATATGGCGTAATGTTTTCGTCACGTTTTTCATAGATAACCTGTTTGATAATTCCAGTTCAATCGATTATAGTTTATGCACATTCCAAATGTAGGAAATTCCTGCTCAGAATGGAACCGTATGAAATTCAGTTGCCCAAGCGGGCTGTGTTGCCGATATTACACAAAGAACCGAATGATTAAAGATAACAACAACCTGCAATAGTGACGAACTCATTTGAACATGCCCTTGTTGCCCTTGACCAGTCCCGGGCGAGTGATGCGATCCTTGACTGCCTTACGAAGGTAAAAAAATTCGGAACCCGAAAAGTCACACTTTTCACTTCGGCGCCGGGTACCTATCAGAGCGGACCCACCGAAGAAGAGGAACAGAAATGGCGCGACAAACTGAATTCTTATGCTGCAAAACTGTCCGAATCAACCGATTTTGAGGTTGAGACCCGTGCCGCTTTCAAAGTCAACGCCTTTCCACCACATCACATCCTGGAAGGCGCGCACGAAGCCGGCGCCGATTATATCATCATTGCCAACCGGGGACACAACAAGTTCCGAGAAATCCTGCTGGGCAACACCGTGACCGAACTGCTTCAATTATGTGATATTCCGGTGTTCCTGATCAAACTGTCGATGAGTGAGGCTTCCGATGAGACTGGCGGAGATGCCCGGCAGCAGAAAACCGGCCTGCAGCTTCATTGCGCTGGATCCTGCAGTAACAATCTCAAGCACGTGCTCTACCCGACCGACTTCTCCGATACGGCGCGACACGCCTTTGACTTGCTCACCACGTTTGCATCCGATGCGATCGAGCGGATCACTTTATACCACGTTCAGGCAAAAGGAAAAGTGGATTTAAAAAATCCGGCTCTGCTGGAGGAATTCAACCGCATCGACCAAGAACGGCTGCAGGTGTTGAAAGAAGAGTTGAAAAAAACGTCAAAAGCGAATATTGATATTGCACTTAGCCACGGCGTCGCGTCAAAGCAGATTATTGAGAAAGCAAAATCTGTGAAAGCTACCATGATTATCATGGGAAGTCAGGGCCGCGGCTACATGAGCGATCTGTTTCTTGGCGGGGTCACCTATCAGGTGCTAAGAAACACACCCGTGCCGGCTCTGATCATTCCGGCTCGCCGCAAATCCTGACCGGGATTATCGCGGCCCATATTCGACCATGACAAGTAACCGGATGACCTGCGACGGCTACATATTAAATTAAAAAAACTTCGGTATTATTCGTTTGCAGTGTGTTTGATTGCGCAATCAGTGCATACCGGACACTTTCGTCCGTTTCCATAGTACCGTGAATATTCTTTTCCGGATTTATGTCGTCGTGAATACTTTCAACCGGTTTCAAATCATCCTGATCACACTCTTCTTACTTCTATCGGTGCACCCCGGTGAGGCATCAGACCGGTTTGCAAGGATGGATTCCACCCTGTCAACACTTCACGATTACGGTATGTTTAACGGAGTGGTGCTGGCGGCCATGGATGATGATATTGTGTATCACAGGGCTTTCGGGATGGCCGACTTCGAACAGGAGATTCCGAACACGACGGAGACCCGGTTCAAGATCGCCTCCATCACCAAATCTTTCACGGCGACACTTGTCATGCGCCTGGTGGAATCCGGCTTGCTTTCACTCGATGATGTCATTACCGACCACCTTCCCGACTACCCGCTGGTAACCGGAAGCCGCATCACCCTGGAGCATCTGCTCGTCCAATCGGCGGGTATTCCGGATTACCTGGAGCTTCCCGGTTTTCTTGAGAATGAAGCCTCGAAAAAGCACGACAAATGCGAATTTGTCCGGTACTTTGCCGATCTGGATCTGGATTTCGAGCCCGGTACCGACTGGAA
>SKXL01000122.1 GCA_007128425.1 Balneolales bacterium
ATGACCTTACGGGCTCTGTGAAGGATGCACCCAGTGAAGGAGGATTTACAGCTGTCGCCGCAGGCGCCCGTCACAGTCTCGCTCTTCGTGAAAACGGAACGATCGCCGCATGGGGCTGGGACCGAAGCGAACATGGACAGACGGCCGATATTCCCACGGACAATGGCTATATTTACATAGCTGCCGGTGATTTTCACAATCTGGTGATTCAAAAAGTCAATTAGTCAAATTTTTTAATAAAAAAATAATCACAAGATGAAATCAAATATCTCTTTTTACTCAGTAACCGTTTACGCCTTTTTAATAATAACCCTGACTGCATGCAGCCAGTCACGCGAGCTGACCGAGCAGTCCGCAGGAGAACCGTTTGATCCGGCTGCCATCTTCCTGACCTGGCAGAATGATCCGGCAACCACCATGACCATCGATTGGCACTCCACACCCGAAGATGGTCGAAGGGGTTCTGAGCTGCATTTTCGAAAAGACGGCGAGTCCGAATGGAAGGTGACGCAGGGTACATGGCACAGCTTTCCCCACTCGGACCGAATGATCCACCGTGTTGAACTGAGAAGACTGGAGCCTGCCACGATCTATCATTTCCGGTTTGGCGAGGATTCCAAAGAATACCATTTCAGAACCATGCCGGGTGATCTAAGCGAACCGGTGCGATTTGTAACCGGAGGTGACACGAGCCATTCGCAGCATGATATGACAGCAGTGGCCATGACGTACGACCCCGATTTTATCCTTTGGGGTGGTGACCTTGCTTATGCCAACGGAACACCGGAAAGGGCGTATAGATGGTATGGATGGTTCGATGGCATCAAGGAGAATCTCATCAGCGAAGACGGGCGCGTGGTTCCCGTACTTGTGGCTATCGGCAATCACGAGCTATTTCGCGTAGGTCGGCTTACAAGAGGTAGCGATCCCATGAGCGAGGAAGAAATAGAGGCCTACTTAACAGAACACAACTTATGGGATAGAAAGGCTACCTATTTCTTTGATTTATTCGCTTTTCCGGGCCGGCAGGATGCCGCCTGGGAAGTGCTGGATTTTGCAGACTATATGAGCGTGATAATTCTTGACAGCGATCATAACTATTATCCGCAAGATAATCCGGTGGTAGAAGGTGTTCAGACGGGGTGGCTGGATGCCGTCCTCAAAGAGCGGCAGGACCGTCCGCATGTGTTCCCTGTCTACCATGTTCCCGCCTATCCCTCGCACCGGTCATTTGATGGTGGGACAAGCACCCGCATCCGGGAACATTGGGTGCCTCTTTTTGAAAAATACGGTGTGCGCGTCGCTTTTGAGAACCATGATCACACCTACAAAAGGACACACCCCATCCGTGATGGAAAAATCGCTGAAGATGGTATTGTCTATATGGGTGACGGCAACTGGGGCAGGAGCCCTCGCTCTGGTGAAAACAAGGATGAGTGGTATATCAATCGATTTGAAAGCCTTGTTCATGGTATTGTCGTGACCGTGTCTGCGGACCGTCAGGAATACATTATGGTGGATGACACCGGACGGGAGTTCGATTCCTATACCATTACAATTTCTCCATAGAACCTATCTCTTTCCCTTGAGCAAGGCGGATCAACATCTGGGGTCCACCTTGCTCAATTAAGACGGAAGTTATCAGCGGCTTTGGGAAAAAGTTGTCCGGTCATTCGAAGGGCTTTCGTAATAATCGATTTCTGGACCCATAATTTCTTTTATTGGGCGGGTGATTTCATTCACCGCCTGATAAGCTTCCGGCGAAAGAGGCTCTATTGCCCCTGCCACATTTTCTTTCAGCCGCTCAGGGTTTCTTGTTCCAACAAGCACACTTGTCATAGCTTCGTTTCGGATCGCCCAGTTTATGCTTAATTGTGACATGCTCAACCCATGGTCCCGGGCGATCATTTGCATTTTGTCCCGGGCAATTATCAATTCTTCTTCACAACCCGGTTCTCCATGACGGCTTTGCGGTGACATTTTGTGGTTAAAGTGTCGGGTACGACAATAATGAGCGGGCATCTCATCAAGTGACGGATACTTGTCAGTCAGCACTCCTTGCATTAACACCGAGTAACCGATGATGCCAGTCCCGACCTGATCACAATAGGGCAGCGCCTCATACTCTATTGCCCTGGATAATACATTGTAAGGCAATTGATTAACAGTAATTAGAATATCGTTGCGTTCAAACTCCTGCATCCACCGTTTTCCGAAATTGCTCACCCCGATATATCGAATTTTACCCTGGTCACGCAGTTTTAATAAATCGGCAACCGTCTCCTCAACCCTGGGAGGGTTTTCGATAAGTGATTCATCATCCGTGAAGACCTCTATGGACTTGGAATTAATAGGCCAGTGAAGCATGTAGATATCCAGGTAATCCGTGTCCAGTCGCTGCAAGGAAGCCTCGCAATGATTGATGGCTTTATCTTTATAGGCATTGGAAGGTAGCAGTTTTGATCCGATAATGATGCGATTTCGGGGCAGATCTTTGATGGCGCGCCCGAGTGCTGTTTCACTTCTTCCGTCATAATAAAGCTCGGCGGTGTCGAAGTAATTTATGCCAAGGTCATAAGCGGTTTGAAGCAGTTTTATTTCGTCTCCGGGTTTTGAATCACCCCAGTAGTTGCCGCCGCCAAGTGCCCAGCAACCCAGACCCAATACGGATAGCTCCAGGTCTGAACGTCCGGCTTTTCTGTATCTCATACGAATTATAATGAAAGTTTGGATTTAAAAATTTCACTGTGTTAATGTAAAGAAAGACAAATTAATGCCACAAGTGGTGCATGGCAAGGTAAGGTATCCGCGACTTGTTTTGAAAACCCGTCAGGAAATGGTAACATCATTATCATGTTATAATCACGTTCGGTTTTGAATTACGACAAGAGACACAAATCAATTCAATTATGAAATCAATCGTCAGAAGTCCCTTTGTTTTATTGCTGCTTTTTGCCTGTGCCGACTGTTCGCGAACATCAGGTTTCACAAACACAGAATTCACGCAGGTGGAGGGTACGATACGGGACAACTCCGGAATGGAATTGTCCAACATCACGGTTGTAATAAATGGCCGGCAAACAAAGACCGATGACGAGGGATATTTTCATCTGGACAGTTTGGAGAGAGGTAACGCATCAATAGAATTACATGGCGCAGAGGGCATCGGCCGGTATGCCATCGATCTTGATGACACGAGCTTGTCCCTGGATCTTGCATACCCGGTTCTGACCACGATCATACTACTGCATGATAACGATCAGCATTTTGACTACAACTTCAAAGAGCAGGTAATCGATAAAGTGGAGGAGTACCGCGCACGGTTCGAGAATGTCTGGCTGCTCAATACCGGGGACATTTTTGTGCGCCACGCTGACCGGTGGCCGGTTGCCCATGATACGACCTTTTATGCGGAACGCAGCCGGTATATGATTGAAACCATGAACGATGTCGGATATGATGTTATGGTTCCCGGCAATCATGAATTTGACTACATAGGTCCTTATACCGGAAACAGCTTGCGAATGGCGACGTTTTCCATGGTCGCAGCCAATGTTGATGTAGCCACAAATAAATTGCCGCTTTTTGATCCTTATACAATTCTTGCAACGGACAACGGGATGTCCGTTGCAGTACTGGGTCTTTCGGTAGGCCGAAACAAGCCCGGCGTTTCGAGCAGAGATATTATTGAGACTGCGCGCATATATAGCCATCTCGCCGAGGAAAATGATCTGTTTGTTGCCCTCACTCATATCGGTTATCGGCGGGACAGGGAGTTGGCCGAACAAGTCCCGGTACTTGATGTGATTATCGGGGGGCATTCACACACTCTTCTGGAAACAGCGGAAATGGTGAATGGTGTTCTGGTTGCCCAGGCAGGAGGAGGGGGACACCACCTGGACCCGGAGAAACCCAACTGGCTTGGAATAATCAAGGTGGTTTTTGAAAATGATCATATCATCGAGAAAAAAGGAAATGTGATCACAATCGATGAGATGGTTGCGGTGGAATGAGCAATATGCATGGATAACATGCTGACTTTTTCAACCAAAGAGATACTATGAACATAAAGAGATGCGATGAACATGAGTGCGAAATACATAACCGGTACAATTCCGGGTTTGCATTTTTGGAGAAGGACGTTTAATCTTTCAATTTTACGGATCAATAGCATTTCCGGGTGTTTTTTTATTAACGACATAAACGAACAATGACCAGAAGCATCACTCTGAAACTATCTGTTTTTTTTATATTTATTATTCTGGCAACAGGCTGCCGGCAACCCGAACAACCGCTGGGTGAAAATGAAGCGCTGCGCGTATACACCGAGTTTGCCGATGGCGGCAATCGTGGCATGTATGATCCGGAAACAGGGGACAAGGGGTATCCGGATGAATCGTATGACGCCACGATAGCCATGGTTATCAATTGGCATCGCATGCCCGAGCAGGAAACGGAGTTGGACGCGCGCCTTAGATATCGTCGGGTTCATCCCACATCGTCATCCTGGGAAACAGCAACGGGAACGTCAACCCGATTCTGGTACAGAGAGGAAACAATAAATCGTGTTCTGTTGACCGGGCTCGAACCAAATTCGGTTTATGAGTTCAGAGTGATAGAAGATGGTGCATTATTTCGATTGCGCACCATGCCCTCACGTCTTGATGAAAGACCGGTAAAAATCATTATGACGGCAGATCACCAGTCACCCGGCTGGTCCGATATTGCCCACGCCAACGCAAGAATGGCCGGTTTGCAAAAACCCGATATGTTCATCGTCGCCGGTGATTTTGTAAATGATGAAGGTGAGGTTAGCCAGGAAAGTGCAGACCGATGGGCCAGATATCTGGATTACATGTACGGTATAGAAGATGGCTATTTCATCTATGACAAGGAGATTGACGGTGTTGATTTCGAAAACCTGATCATCCCTCATTTAAGTGTATTGGGGAATCATGAGACCGGTGAGCGTCACCATATTCGCTGGCCGGCTTGTGTTGCAACGGGAAGCTCCGAACCCGGATATCCGCAATTTGTGGCTGCTAACTGGATGGAACTGTTGTTTCATTGGCCTTATAGCAGTGAGGGTTTTTACAGCGAATTCAACCCGGAACATCCCAATATGAAAGCCGACATGGTACAGGACGGGTTTGGCAAGGGAGGATTTGGCAAACTGAGTTTTTCAGATTATCTGATGATCATTGGCCTGGATAGCAGCCAGAACTGGGAGGGCGAGCCGGACAAAGGACTGCGAGACTGGCAAGGCAACCTCATTACGGAACGCTGGCCGTGGTTTGAAGACCATCACGGCGAGGTGAGACAGGATTTGTGGTTGAAGAATTTGCTGGAACCGGAAGACGGTCCTCGTGCCGGAGAAGTGTACAAGCATATTCTCCCGATCTGGCACCGGGGTCTGTTCGGCTCGGTCAGATTGAATATGAGCCTGAAGAATCGATCCTTGTTGCAATATTGGCTGCCTCTGCTGTACAGAAATGGAGTAAAGTTGATGAAAGAGGGTCATGATCATATTTACACCCGCACGATACCTATGGGTATATATCAGGAACAACCGGCAAATACCTACATGGAAAAGGTCTTCTATGAGCCGATGTCCTGGCCGTTGACCGATAACCTGCCCCCGTCTTATCTGGAAGATTTTTTTGCGGTGAATACCATAAAAGATATCGATAGCGGCGAAATTGTCGGCTGGGAATATGAAGGGAATTATATCAGCTTTAATCCGCAAGGCATGGTTGCCACCGGGCACGGCGGATGGGCGGCCGGACGCCGCAGTCAGGGAGACCGAGGAAGCGGTAATGCCGGACTTTGGTTCATTGACGAGCAGAAGGGCGGGCAAACCTATGATGGAACGGAATCTTTCCACATGAACACCGTATATTTGACAAACGATGATATTACGGTTGAGGTGTTCCGGCCGGACCAGGTAACCTATTTTGAAAACGGGACGCACCCGACCCCGGTTCACAGCTACAAATGGGATTTGAACGAGGAGTCATGGTTCATGTTTGATCCGCAGGTTGATGAATGGGTTAGCTATGCTAATAACACCCGGTAGATAAATTATTTAAGCAACGGCATTTTATTCTAAAAAAACGCATTTCAGAAACATGTGCAGCACCGAAAAATGCCAATCAATTTTGATTCTGGTCAACATTTATTGTGGTAAGGAGATTATCATATTTTGACAAATGGCAGTATCATGAGTTCTGTACATCTTCGAAATCCCGAAACATTAACCTATTCCGAGTTACGTGAAGCAGAGCAAAGGCGTCATAGCCGCGGGTCATGAACTGACCGTCCGGGTTGCCGAGGACATATTGAAAAGTGGCGGAAACGCCTTTGACGCTGTAGTGGCAGCCCATCTGGCTGCCTTCGTCACCGAACCGGTGCTTGCATCCCCGGCGGGCGGCGGTTTCCTGCTGGCACAGACACCCGACCAATCGCAAATTCTCTACGACTTCTTCGTCCACACCCCGCGCCGCCGTCGTGATTCCAGCGCGTTTGGCGAATCCGGCGAAATCGAATTCTATCCCATCTCCGCTGATTTCGGCGAAACCGTGCAGGAATTCCACATCGGGATGGGATCCGTGGCCACACCCGGCACCATCAAGGGGCTGTTCGAAATCCATCGGGACCTGTGCCGCATGCCCATGAAACGCCTTGTGGAGCCCGCCATAGCACTGGCGCGGGAGGGCGTTGTGATGAATCACTTCCAGGCCTATATCCTCGATATCGTTCAGGCTATCTTTCTGGCATCGGAGGAATCGCTTAGGATTTACGGTAAAACCGGCAAGAACCAGCTAAAAGTCGAAGGAGACACTCTTTTACAGCCCGATATGGCCGATTTCCTTGAAGTACTGGCCATCGAAGGGGATGATTTTTTCTACCGGGGCGAGATAGCCGCCATGGTCGATCGCATGAGCCGCCGGCAGGGCGGACATATCACACGCGACGATTTTGATTCATATGAGGTCAAACGCAGAAAGCCGCTTCGTCTTAGCTATCGGGAGGATGCGGAACTGGCCTTCAATCCCGCCCCGAGCTCCGGAGGAACGCTCATCGCCTTTGCCCTCAAATTGATGGAAGAGGCCGACCCGTCGGACCATCCATTCGGCAGTGCCGGTCACCTGTTGCGCCTCGCAAAAGTCCAGCAGCTAACGGATATCGCACGTATCGACCACCTGGCGCGCACCCGGACTCCAGCCCCGGATGAGCAGATCCTCGAATCCGGCTACATCACAGAGTACCTCGAAAAAATCGCGGATTACGCCCGTTTTACCCGCGGTACAACACATCTCAGCATCATGGACAGCGAGGGCAATACCGCAAGTCTGAGCACCAGCAACGGCGAAGGATGTGGCAGCATCATACCCGGCACGGGCATCATGCTCAACAACATGCTGGGCGAGGAGGATCTGCATCCGACCGGTTTCCACCAGTGGCCGGAAGATACACGCATCACTTCCATGATGACCCCCGGCATGCTGGCAACCAGAAACGGTTCGATTGTTGCGTTTGGATCGGGAGGGTCCAATCGGATACGTACGGCGATCCTTCAGGTCATTCTGAATCTGACGGATTACGGAATGCCACTGGAACAGGCCGTTCAGGCAGCACGCATCCATTGCGAAAAGGATTTTCTCTCCATCGAACATGGATTTGAGCACACTGCCCTGGAACCGGTGCTCAGAGAGTGGACAGAACACAAATTGTGGAGCGGATCAAACCTGTTCTTCGGTGGCGTTCACTCGGTGATGAGGGGTCCGGATGGTTTCCAGGGAGCGGGCGATCAGCGCCGGGGCGGTGTGGCGAAAATTGTAAAATGATGCAGGAGGTTACGGGCAGCTCTCGATCAAATTTCATATTTTGCAAATCGATCACCCATGATCCACTTTAATAACTATAGTCCTGAACATTTTGATTCATCTGCCTCGTCTCAAGCCCCCCCGCCTCCCGTTCCCGGTTCTGTTGTTGCTGGTGTTCTTTTTAACCATGTCCGCCTGCAACGATCCCGTTTCGCGCTCTGCCGGTGAGGACCGTTCGAATAGGCAAAGCGGACAGAATGAAAGTCAGGGCGAAGGCGATAATGGTAACGGGAATGGTGAAGAAAATGGCGATGCTTCGGGGAACGATGATGGGTCAGAATCACCGGAATCAGCACAATTTCGCATGCGCGATATCATCATTAACGAGGTGATGGTGCGACAGCAGGAAACCCTGGCAGATCCCGATTTCGAGGCTTACAGCGGCTGGATTGAACTTCACAACCGCGAATCCACATCGGCTGATATCAGCAACTGGGTGATCGGCTATCGTCCGTCATCTTACAGTACGGCCGTGGAGTATTCGGTGCAGGATATCCGGTTCAGCGTGCTGCCGGAAGGCACCACAATCCCGGGGAACGGTTATCTTCTTCTATGGACCGGCGGGGAAGAGCACATCGGCAAAGCCATTCACCTGTCTTTCGTGCTTCCGCTTGAAGGTGCAAAAATTGGCCTTTATGGTCCTGAAGCAGCTGATATGCCGGTTGTTGACACCCTGTCTTACGAGGATTTGGATGTGGCCGACGACATCTCACTTGGTCGTTATAATTTCGGGGAAATTCATCGTGGCTTCCTTCTTCCGATGAACGAGCCTACACCGGGTGAGCCAAACAGACTTGCCTCTTTGCAGTTGCTCAACTCATTTCCATTGGAAGTCAGTGATCCGTCCGGACTCGACGTCGATCACACCGGAAACTTTTTCTGGACCATCAGTGATGATCCCGGTGGCAGCATATACAAACTCGACCGGATGGGTCGTATCGTCGATGAGCTCCAGGTGCTTGGAGATGATATGGAAGGCATCACGCAGCATCCGGTGAATCGAACATTGTATGTCGTGGAGGAGCGCAAACGTGAAATCGTTCAATATGACACGCTCGGTAATGAAATTGCCCGGTACTTCGTAGATGTGGAAATTCAGAACGTAAATGACGGACTCGAGGGCATCACCATCAAACCGGGTTCAGATTCAGAAAAAGATCACATTTTCGTAGTGAACGAAAAAAATCCCAGGGTGTTGATCGAACTGGATGTGCTCAGTGGATTTGATCGCCAGGTTATCCGGCAAACTCCAATCAATTTCGGAGCCGATCCGGATGCGGAAGGTCTTGATCTTTCCGGGCTCTTTTTCGACAGCGCGGATGAGGTGCTCTGGATGGTCAGCGATGACGCGCGTGCTGTTTTTGTTCTTGATACCGGAGGCCGGCCGCTGGCGGCATTTAATGCCGGACAGAAAGATCTTGAAGGTATCGCCCTCATCAGGGGTGAGAACCGGATTTTTCTCGTAAGCGATGGACTTCAAAAACTTTTTGTCTTCGAATACCCGCATCCTTTACGAAGATTGCCCGCATCGGAATAACCTCCTCAAACATGCTCCAAAACGTGATATGGCAAATTTCATAACGAACTCGGATCCTGTGGCGAAATACCTCACTGATATTGAAAAGTTGTGTTGGCAACGGATCCCGGCCAAGCCTCTGGCCATGGCTATGACCACAGCTCTGCTGATGACAATGGCCTGCTCCGGCCCGGATCGGCTTGCGGATCCCGCAGACACAGCCAACGTCGCAGCAAGCACCGTCCGTATTACGGAAGCGGACTACCGACGAGCCGAGGAGGTAATGTCCTGGAATCTTCAGGCTAAGGTGCTTGGAAGTGATGTGCATCCTCAATGGATGGATGGAGATCGCTTCTGGTACCACATCCGCACCGAAGAGGGGTTTCGTTTCTACAGGGTGGATCCGGATCTGCGTGAACGAAGCCACGCCTTTGATCACGAACGTCTTGCCGGGGCGCTTGAAATGGCCATGGAGAAGAGCGTGTCGGCCGGCGATCTGCCTTTCACCAGTTTTGAATACATCCGCGATGAATCGGCCATCCTTTTTGATGCGGATGATATGAAATGGGAGTGCGACCTTGCCCGATACGAGTGCGTCAAATCGGAGCGTGTCACCCGCCTCGACGATAGTGTGCTGTCGCCCGACGGACGGTGGGCGGCATTCATCCGGAATCATAACCTGTGGGTGCGCGACATGATAGACGGAGAAGAGTTTGCACTTACCACCGGAGGTGTCTATCGCCATGGTTTTGCAACCAACTCACAAGGCTGGTTCCGGTCCGAACAACCGGTATTGCACTGGTCACCCGATTCACGCAAGATTGCCACTTACCGGCTGGATGAGCAGGATGTTGCCGACATGCACTTGCTGCGAACCGAACAGGACCGGCCCGTACTGGAAACCTGGCCGTATGCCCTGCCGGGTGATTCGGTTGTCCCGATGCACGAGCGCGTCATCCTCGATGTGGAAACCCGGAAAAAGATCTGGCTGGATATTCCTCCCAGTCATCAGCGCACCTCTAATTGCTGCGGACTGGAGCGCGATGGGTTGTGGGCGGATATCGAGTGGAACAGCGATGCATCTCGACTGGCATTCGTCACGACATCCCGAGACTATCGCGAGGTCAATCTTTACATTGCCGACACCGAAACAGGTGATGTATCTCATATTTATCGCGAAACGGCCGACACCTTTTTTGAATCGAACCTGACATCCCGGGGTGTGCCAAACTGGCGCGTGCTGTTTGACCGGAATGAGTTCATCTGGTTCACCCGCCGTGATGGCTGGGGGCATTTGTATCTGCATCACCTTGAGGACGCCTCTGAAGTCCGGCGAATTACCGGCGGAGACTGGAATGTGGTGGATGTGCTTCATGTGGACCAGGATCAGGGTACGGTTTATTTTACGGGCGTGGGGAAAGAGTCGGGACGTGATCCCTACCATCAGCATTTGTACAAGGTGAATTTTGGCAAGGTCGGACAAGGAGTCGGGACAAATAAGGGAGGTC
>SKXL01000230.1 GCA_007128425.1 Balneolales bacterium
ACTTTTTCGGTATTCCTGTTAACCAGAGCCGACAGTCGTACCGGTGAACAGCTGCAAGAAGGTGAAAGCCGTTATTATGATGAGGCGGATGCTTTTTTTCGCGTTGTCACCGACGATCAGAATGTCGACCTGCACACGTGGAACCGGATCCTCAGTGCAAACATTCAATACACCGAGCCTCTCAACTCCCGGAGTCAGCTTTTTTTCGGTTATTCTCCTTCCCTTGAGCTCAGCCATTCGGAGCGAAGTGTCTTTCGTCTCGATGAGGAAACCAATCGCTACGACAATCCCGATTGGCGGCTGACCAGCCTCTACGACAACCGGGAGTTTTCCCATCGTCCAAGTGCGGGATACCGACTCCGCGGTGACGGGTTTCATTTCAATACATCCATCGCCTGGCAGCACACCTCGCTCGAAGGCGAACAAGTCCATCCCTACACTTCGGAAACCGGCCGCACTTTCTCCAGCCTGCTGCCGCGGGCAATGCTCATGTACCGCTTTTCGGAATCAACCAATATCCGGTTCATGTACCACACACGTACCCGCACTCCCAGCGTTACCCAGCTTCAGGACGTGATCGATGTAACCAATCCCCTGCTCTGGACCGGTGGAAACCCCGACCTCAAGGAACAGTATATCCATCGATTCATCATCCGGTATCAAACCATTAATACCGGCAAGCAGACTTCGCTGCTCGCTTTCGCCAATGTCAACTACACACAGGATTACATCGGAAACCGTACAGTATATGCCGGACAGGACATTACCCTGGAAGACGGTCTGGTTCTGGAGCGCGGCATGCGACTGATCACCCCGGAACAGACCGGAAACGCCTGGGATCTCAGAACATTCGTCAATTACAGCCTGCCCGTCCGTTTCATCAGAAGCAATCTTAACTTCAACACCGGTATCCGGTACCGGGAATTGCCCACCATTATTGATGACGAACGCAATACCGGATATCAGACCGACCTGGATGGTGGCATGATCCTGAACAGCACCATAAGCCGTGAAGTGGATTTCACCTTATCCTACAACGCAGGATACCGGTTTGTGCGCAATTCCCTCCGGGATGAACTGGATGACGACTACTACACCGGACGCGCTGCTATTCGCTTCAGTCTGCTGCCCTGGCCGTGGCTGGTTCTGGAATCGGACCTGAATGTGCTGCACTACGAAGGGCTCTCGGATGAATTCAATCGGGACATATTTTTCTGGAATGCTTCGGTGGGATACCGCTTTCTCTCCAACAGGGCTGCCCAGCTCCGGCTCACCGTCGCCGATATTCTCGGACAGAACAGCAGCATCAACCGCGTCGTTACCGATATCTATATACAAGATATACAATCCGATGTTCTGACCCGTTACGTGATGTTTACATTGTCCTACAACTTCCGGGCCATTCAGGAAGGAAGAAGATGACCGGATTTATCCGTAATAATGATATGCACCGGGCAATAAGTCACAACCCCAATCGTTCCGCCCACAGCATTTTTACTGCATTATATCGAGTCACACAAACCCGCCGTCAGGTCTTCCATAGTCATCATCCATCCTTCTTAACAGATGCCGCAGCGGGAGCATTGTAACGTTCAGAGAAATTCTCCAAATCATGCATTATTGCAAGCAGCTACTCAATTTATTCCTTTTGATCACATTCACAGTTGCCCTTTCATCCTGTGACGACAGAAGCCCTGTCGGTTTTGATGATTCGACCGATTTGCCGTCCCTGCCAAATCTCAATCAGATGTTCATGGAAACCGGCCTGTTTTCCGGTAATAATGCGTCCAATCAGCTATCCGAGCTTCAAAAGATTGTTTCGGCCGATCAGATACCGGATTTTTCCACGGGAGCCCCATCCGAACTGTCCGAAGGCCTCAGGAGCCTGCATCAGTATGGTAAACTGACGTATCAATCTGTTCTCGAGCAAGATGCTGATCCTTACCAAGATGCTGATCCTTACACTTTGGCAACCATGCTTGTGATGATGTTTGACCGAGCCCACTTTGTCAATTTAAGCTATATCGATTTTTTCACGTTCAACGTGGTACCCTCTCAGGTCGAAATTTCCGACGATGAGTATTTCTGGGGCTTTGTGTCAGAGGACCCGGAAACGGAAGAGACTTTTGAAATCAACGTCACTGCTAGTGTTTCAGGTGACAATGTCGACTGGTCCATCATTGCCTCCGCTGATCTCGAAGAAGGCGGATTTGAAGAACAGCAGGTTATCGAAGGTACCTCATCATTTGACGGCACTGCCGGTGAGTGGTCGATTATGCTGGATTTACCGGAAGAAGACTTTGGTTACACCAGCACGTTTTCCTGGGAATATGACGACGAAAACCTGAAGACGCTGGACATCGTTTCCAATATCACCGAGACCGAAACCGGCTTTTTCGAGGATGTTGCCGGATCCTATGAGCTGGATAACGACGACGCGTCGATCAGCGACGGTCAGATCGATTCACAGGATTTTGAGGATGAAGAAGATTTCGGGGAGATCGACATCACCCGGCTCTTCAATGTCTCCTGGGATGTGGTTGAAGGGTTCGGAGCCATATCCATTGATGGAGTGGACCTTTGCTGGGACGATACTATGACAGCCGTGGACTGTTGATCGTTGCTTTCTGCCACTGCGGATAGGGTCATTTCCTTCGGAACCGGTCCGAGACAGCATCGATTTACATAATCAGTTCCTCCGTAACCGGTCCAGCACGCTATCGATGATGTCGCGTCCCTCCTCCACAGCGCGGTCCCGCACATACTCCTCGACACGCTCACGGATCCGGCTTTCATCAAAACCGGGACGAGGATCATCGGACGTGCCCCGTATGGCCATCGGCAGGACGAGCTTGCCGTCATC
>SKXL01000174.1 GCA_007128425.1 Balneolales bacterium
GATGTCAAATGGCTCTATCCATCCCAAATGCTTTTTTTCCCAGGCGGAGGGCTCGGGAGGGAACAGACCAAGGTAAGAGAAAATAGATGCTCCGTCCATGAGACCAAAGCGTCCAATGGCCGATGCGCCGGTCTCGGTGTTGAACAGATCCGGCAGACCGAGAAAACTGCCGATATTGGCGACAAGCAGTCCGTTGATGGAGAGTTCAAGTACAAATTCCTGACCGGTTATATCTTCGCCCGGACGTGATTGCGTTTGGGGCAGGAGGGCGGTATTTGTGATCCGGATATCGGGGTGCCCGATATCAAAGCCGTCAAAGGCAGCGTCGTCGAGCAGACGGCTCAGTGAACCGGTTCCCAGGTAGACAGACGGAATGTCTTGCGGGGTTTTGATCAGGCTTGTGCCCATCAGTTCGATATTGCGTCCGGAACCGGCATGGAATACAATGAACATGGTCCGCTCGGGGTCATAGCCGGTCAGATCTGCTGAACCCGTTTTGTCAACCTTTTGCCAGGCATCGCGTGCCAGATGGGCAAGTTTGAAATTTTCATCTCCGGTTTCACCGAGCGGTGAATAAGCGCTCATGGGTTCATCAAGCCGAACAATATCCGGAATCACATGGTAGTCGATATCGAGAAGACCGCCCGATACGGTGTGAAAATAGTTTTTTGCGAATTCAAGGTGGGCTTCGAAATATCCTCGATCATGCGGCAAGGGGTCAATGACGATGTCATTACGCTTCAGGAACGGGAGATCAAAGGTACCACTTCCGGTTGTGAAACGGTTGTTTTCTTCGAGGAATTCAACCATCACAGCCAGAATTTGGATGGTTCCAACAGATCTTGCGTTCCGGGTTGCTTCATTGGCGGAGAAGTACGGGGTGGCCTGAAATGCATCAGCCGGGGGTGATGCCCCGGCTGTAATGGTGAGCAGCAGCAACCCGGAAAATAAGGCCAGGCTGCCACAGCTCTTCATAAAATGAAGCATTCGGTTACGCTAATGGTTGCAGTGAATGTAATAATCAGAAGTTGAGCAGAGCTGAAAAGCGCAGGGTGTTGGCCAGCGGATGATCTTCCTCAAGTGTGTAAATATAGCTGAAGTCAACACCGAAAATGTTATAGCGCAGTCCGGCTCCAAGGGTAATGAATTCACGGCCGCCGTTATTCGGTGACTCATAAAAGTAACCGGCTCTGAGTGCAAAGAGGTTGTCGTACCAATACTCGGCTCCCATTCCGATCATGAATTGATCAATCAGCGGGACTTCTACCGTCCCCTGGCCATCGTTTCTTGCCAATGTGTCCCATGAACCGACAAGTGCACGTAAAGAGCTCATCCCCGTACCATCATCTTCCATGCGGGCCATGATCTTGGATATGTCATTGCTGATCGTGATAGTATTGAAGCCGTTTCGGTCCAGATCCATTTTGTAGGCCCAGCCCACGCGCAAAAGGGTTGGAAGTGCGTCTTTCTGGGCTTCATCGGTGTACTGGATGGACGGACCCATATTGGAAAGGTTGAATCCTGCTCTTACCTGAGCCTGACGGTCGGCAACCGAGAATGGCGTTGAGCGGTACAAGCCGGCGAAGTCGACGCCAACACTGGTACCGTTTCGTGCGGTCTGACCACTTACGTCTGTGCCCGGAGGTACGAGGTTGCTGAAAATGAATCTGATTCCGGTACCCAATGCGAAATTCTCGTTGATTTTGAATCCATACGAAACACCGGATGCAAACTCATAGCTTGAGAAGGTGCCAAGCAGGTTGTTCGCTTCATCCCGCATCTCCTGTTCGCCCAGATTCAGGAAGGTGATATGGGCGCCGATTGCACCGATCCCCTCTACATAATATCGACCGGCCAGATAATCGTAAAACATATCCACTCCGAAATTGGGCAGCCAGTCGGCATGGGTGAAGTTGACTTCGTGCCCCTCCTGAAATGCAAGGCCTGCAGGATTCCAGAATATGGCTGTTGCATTATCGGCAAGGGCCACGCCGGCATTACCCATGCCGGCTGTGCGGGAGTCGGGTTCAATCTGTAGAAAGGGAACAGCGGTTGAGGCAACCTGTGCCATGGATACACTGCTTGATATAACTAAAAGCGCGGTAATAGCGGCAGTTATGATGGTGTTTTTCATGATAGACATGGTTACGATAGCTCTGATTTGATTTTGTTGTAAAATAATGAAAAAATTAGCGTAAAATGACAAGTCGCTCTACTTTATCCCGGATCTGGCGTCCCTGATCCGTATTAACTTGTACCTGCACGTGGTACAGATAGGTTCCCGACGCCAGACGATGCTGGTCGTCGTCTCTTCCGTGCCAATCGATGATCACCATGTTTCCATTGGGGATGTAATCCTCGCGGCGTATGGTTGTTACCGGTTTACCCGTTAACGTATAAATCCGGATATTAATATCCATAGAGGTACGGGGCTGATTGTGTTCAAACACAAAGTTGGTAAAATTGTGCATGGGATTGGGGTAGTTGAATATGTTGCGAATCTGCAGATCCTGGCCGTCCAGTACCTGGAAGGAAATCTCGGATTCGCCAAGGTTGTTGAACACGTCCCATGCACGGATGCGAAGGCGGTAGTGACCTTCTTCAAGCCGGTTTAGCGGATATTCGATACGACCACTGGTAAAATCATCCAGATTGCTCTGGTAAAACTCATTGAGTGTAATGATACGGCGGCTGGACGGATCATCGTCGCGCTCCAATCGGGCAACGATTTCATGGCCCACCCCTGCTCCGGTGGTGTTTATGCCGGCGTTATCTGAAAGCAGCACGATAAGCTGTGGAGAGTCATCGACCACACCGCCATCGACGAACAACTCGTCATTCATGTAGATCTCAA
>SKXL01000180.1 GCA_007128425.1 Balneolales bacterium
ATGACACACAAACTTTCCAATGTCACAAAACCTGAAATGCTATATCATTAATAGCATTTCCTCGATATGACAGGACCGTTTTTATCAGTACCGGTACATCTCGGATTTGAACGGTCCTTGTTTCGGCACACCGATATACTTGGCCTGCTCGTCGTTCAATTCATCGAGCTCCACGCCGATTTTCTTCAGGTGCAGGCGGGCCACTTTCTCGTCCAGGTCCTTAGGCAGTACGTGCACGCCGATCTCGAAGTCGTCGGGACGCTGCCAGAGCGCCATCTGTGCCAGGGTCTGGTTGGTGAAGCTGTTGCTCATGACAAAGCTCGGATGCCCGGTCGCGTTGCCCAGGTTCATCAGCCGGCCCTGCGACAGCAGGATCACCTCGCGCCCGTCCTCAAACCGGTACAGGTCCACCTGCGGCTTGATGTTCGTCTCCTCGGCATTTTCTTTAAGCCATTTGACATCAATTTCATGGTCGAAGTGGCCGATGTTACCGACGATGGCCTTGTCCTTCAGGTTCCGGAAGTGCTTGGCGGTGACCACATCACAGTTGCCGGTCGCGGTGACGACGATGTCCGCCTCTTTGGCCGCATCCACCATTTTCTTGACCTCGTAACCGTCCATGGCGGCCTGAAGTGCACAGATCGGGTCGATTTCGGTGACGATCACCCGGGCGCCGGCACCGCGCAGCGATGCCGCGGATCCCTTGCCCACATCGCCATATCCAGCCACCACAGCCACCTTTCCGGCAAGCATGACGTCGGTCGCGCGACGGATCGCATCCACACAGGACTCCTTGCAGCCGTATTTGTTGTCGAATTTGGATTTGGTGACCGAGTCGTTGACGTTGATGGCCGGCACGGGCAGGGTGCCCTCGCGCATACGGTCGTAGAGCCGCAGTACGCCGGTAGTGGTCTCCTCGGAGATGCCGCGCAACCCGGCAGCCAGCTCGGGATAGTTGTCGAGGACCATATTGGTGAGGTCTCCGCCGTCATCCAGGATCATGTTCAGCGGCTCGCCGTCCGGGAAGTACAGCGTCTGCTCGATGCACCAGTCGTACTCCTCCTCGGTCATGTCTTTCCACGCGTACACCGGAACGCCGGTTTTGGCGATGGCGGCCGCGGCGTGGTCCTGCGTGGAGTAGATGTTGCAGGACGACCACTGCACGTCGGCGCCCAGCTCCACCAGTGTCTCGATGAGCACGGCGGTCTGGATGGTCATGTGCAGGCATCCGGCAATGCGCGCGCCTTTGAGCGGCTTCTGCGGACCGAATTCCTCGCGGAGCGCCATCAGTCCGGGCATCTCGGCCTCGGCCAGTCGGATCTCCTTGCGTCCGTATTCATGAAGGGAAATATCGGCTACTTTGTAGGGAAGTTTCTTTTCTTTTACTACACTCATAATCAGGAAAATTTTATTGCTTTCGTAACTATTTTATAAAAATCGGTGGATGATCTCGCGGGCCTTTTCGTAGTCGCGCTCCGGCCCCTGGCTACCCAGGGCAGATTCAATATACTGCCCATCCGGATCCACATACACTTTGAAAGGGATACTATGAACGTTCAAATTCCGTGCCAAATCCTCACCGAAGACAAACTCGAAAGTGTAATCGTGATTTTCAACGAATTCACGCACCTGTTCGGGGGAGTCCATGTAGCCGGGTGATACCGCCAGTACCACGAAATCGTCCGGGTAGTCATCCATCAGTTTCTGCAGCGTGGGGAAGCTGCGCAGGCACGGCGTACACCAGGTTTCCCAAATGTCAATAAGCACGGTTTTGCCTGCGAACTGTTCAAGGGTAATCTCCGCACCGGACAGGTCGGTCATCACCGCATTCTGCAAAATATCGTTCTTGCTTTCGGGATCCAGGGCCTCCGAGGCAGAAGATCCGGCAATCCGGAAACCGATTAGCGCCACGAGCACAAAAAGAGAGATAACAATTAGTCGTTGCATAATTCTCATGTGTATAAATCAATAAGATCGGAATAAAAGAAAATTCAAGTCAATTCGCCGGTCACAATTTGCAACCGGTTTCTGACGTTCAAACGGGTCAACTTGGTGAATCGTGCGCAGCAGGCTTCCATCGCATAAGTTCCCCGGAAAGATAACCAATTTATGAATCGAAATGTTCATAAGACCGGGCAAATATCTGCAAGGTCCGTAAATGTTTTGTGTTTTTTGGTAACAAAATTAAGCTTTTGTCATCATTTTGAAGTATATTATATGGCTGATAAAGAAGGAAAACAGAACCCCGGGCGAAGGGATATTCAGGCTATTATTTGAACATCAATCCGAATTTTTCGGGGCATCATGCAATTATGGATACCATCCAGAAACAGCGATTCGAGCACAAGTACACTATCAATGAAGAGGTAGCGCTGGCCATACGTGATTTTGTGTCATCGTATCTCGAGCTGGACGATTACGGTGCTACCCAGCCCAATTTTTCCTATCCTGTACACAGCCTGTATCTGGATTCGCCGGACATGCGCACCTACCAGGAAACGGTCAATGGCGACCGGAACCGTTACAAACTGCGTATCCGCTATTATGAACAGACCGAAGAAGCACCGGTCTATTTCGAGATCAAGCGCCGGCACGACAAGATCATCCAAAAGAAGCGGGCCATCGTTCATCGGCGTGCCGCACACGATCTTGTGCGCGGGTATTTGCCGTCTACGACCGACCTGGTCTACCCGGATGGAGAGCAGATGGATGCCCTGCTCAATTTCTGGCGTCTCGTCAACCATCTGAACGCCAGACCCAAAGTGCACGTATCCTATTTGCGGGAGGCGTGGGTTGCCGACGGATCCAACAAGATCCGTGTTACCATCGATCGCAATGTGCAGAGCGAACCGCAGAAAACGCTCGCTTTTTCCAGCGACCTTCGCAATCCCCATTCGGTTTTTGGCAAAAAGGTGATCCTGGAACTGAAATTCACAAACCGGTTTCCCAACTGGTTTCGGGACCTGGTCCAGGTTTTCGGCCTCCGTGCCGGCCCGGCTGCAAAATACGTTGACGGTGTCACCGATATGGGTGAACACCGCTTCATCCGTAAAATAATGTAAAGACGATAAGAAGTTATCAGTATGTCAGACTGGATTTATTTGGGTGATGTAGCGCCCTTGCCAACCGACTTCACGGCCCTGATCATGGCGCTCCTGCTTGCATTTCTATGCGGGCAGCTGCTTGCCTGGATCTACATGTACACGCATTCCGGGCTCTCCTATTCCCGCACCTACGTCGCATCATTGATACTCATCCCCATAACCGTTTCTCTGGTGATGATGGTGCTCGACAACAACCTGGTCACCGCATTCAGCCTTATGGCGGTCTTTGCGATTGTCCGATTCCGAAATATTGTGAGGGACACCCTGGATACGGTCTACATCCTCAGTCTCATTGTCATCGGCATGGCCTGCGGCACCCAGAAGTTTTCGACAGCCATAATCGGCACTCTCGTTGCCGCCTCGGTGATTTATTACATCTGGCTCACGAACTTTGGCAGCCGCCAGCGCTATGACCTGATCCTGAACCTGCACTGGTCGGATTCGCTTGGCGAGCTGGCCTCGCTGAATAATCTGCTGGGTCGCCATGCCCTCAAGGTACACATGGCAAGCCAGCGTTCGGTGCAGGACGAGGAGGGGGCGGACCTGTCCTTCCGACTGCTGCTCCGAAATCCCGGCCGGATTCATGAACTGCTGAACGATCTCCAGGCCAATTCATCCATTTCCCGAGTAACAACCATGAAGGCTGATGAAGAATCTGAAGTCTGACATATCAGGTTCTCTGAACAAATTAGAAACTGTTTGAAGCTTTATTTCCGCGAATTATGACGCAACACCAGGAAAAAATACCGATACCCGCAAGTCTCATCTGGAGAGAGCTGAGGGTGCGCGTGTTCCCGATAATGATCTTTTTAATAGTCGCCGGCGTGGTTGCCTGGATGTGGAGAGATCGCGTGGAAGCAGCCACTATGATCGGACACGTTGTCGGCAAGCAGGCTGAAGTGCGGAGTCCGCAGTCCGGTTCGCTGGCAGAGATGACCGTCAGCCCCTTTGATGAAGTGCAGGCCGGTGACGCCATTGCGCGTCTGGTGACAACCGATCCCAAAATTATTCAGGCCGAACTGGCTGTAGTCCTTGCCCGGATCGAACTGATCCGGTTGTCACGTGACCCGTTCGTTGATCAGGAACGCAATTTGCTCAATTACGAGTCGATGCAGGTGGATCTCATGGAAAACCGGGCCCGCCTCGGCATGGCCCGCATCCAGAAAGGTCAGGCCCTTCGCGAACTGGAGCGGTTGGAGAATATGGATGAGCGCGGACTCACCGCTAAGGAACTGCTCGAACGTGCCAGAATGGAATACGAAGCGCTGAGCGAAGAGGTTGCGGTCGTTGAAGAGCTGGTAGACCGGCTGCAGGCCCGGCTCGACCGGTTCGACCTTGACAAGATCATGGATTCCTGGAAGGATGATGATCCGCTGGCCGCCGCACTCAAGGTGCATCAGCGAACGATCGAAAAAATTGAAGCCGAGATGATGCCGGTGGTGCTGCATGCACCGGTTACCGGCCAGGTCGGACGGGTTCACCGGGTAAATGGCGAGTACGTTGACCAGGGGGATACGATTATCAGCATCTATTCGCATCAGCCCGATTATATTGTAGGATACCTGCGACACCCGCTTTTTGTGCAGCCGGAACCCGGAATGAAAGTGCTGGTCAGAAAGCAGGGGCGCGACCGCGACGAGGCGATCATGGAAATCGAACGGGTTGGGGCCCGCATGGAATCGGTGGAGCAGTTTACCTCGCTCTTTCCCGATCAACCTTTTGAAACTATGGGCTTGCCGGTCCGTGTGACCGTCAGCCACGAACTGAATCTGCGTCCGGGCGAGGTGGTTGACATGCGTCTGATGACGCGCTGATTTTTTCGCACCGGCCGGTTAAATCACTAATACACGGTTGGCCCATGATGGTGCGACTACCTGAAATCATCTTTTTGAGCAAGCGTTGCAGCTCTTATGGCAGTTCTTGTTGCAGCCATTTTGCCTCCAGGATGATTCAAGTCACACATCGATTGCTTCTTGCATTGGCAGCGACCGGTTTCTCAGTAATGCTTTCGGTATCTGCTGCGGCAGGCGAAGCCTCCCCGATCGTGATCAACGAGGTTCAGGCATCCAATAATGCCACGATCACCGATGAGGACGGTGATTTCGAGGACTGGATCGAGCTTTACAACACCGGTCAGGACACCGTCTGGCTCCACGGATACGGCCTGAGTGATGACGCATCACGTTTGTATCGATGGGTGTTTCCTGAGGGAAGCTACATAGCGCCGGAAGATTTTCTGCTGATCTGGGCTTCCGGAAAAAACCGGCGCATCCACGGAATGCCCCTGCATACCGGTTTCAGTATCCGGTCGGAAGGCGAGGAGCTGCTCCTCAGTTCGTTCACCGTCCCGGAAGGCAGCAGTACGCCGGTGGTCGACAGACTTGAACCCACGCCCATCCCGACCGATTACTCTTTCGGTCGCTACCCCGACGGCACTGCAAACTGGCGCCTGTTTGACAAACCCACGCCCGGTGCTCCCAACAGCGAGTCGTCGTGGCTCGGTATCACACATCCTCCCGTATTTTCAGACCGGCCGGGTTTCTACACCGAGGCATTTGAGCTGAAGATGGATGGCGTGCATGCGGAAGCCGTCATCCACTGTACTTTGGACGGATCCACCCCTACAGTCGATTCTCCGGTCTGTGATGAGCCCGTTCTTATTGACCGCCGCGACCACGAGTCGAATGTGTTCTCCCATATTCAGACGGGCTCGCAATTCTGGGTGCCCCCGGACGAACCGGTGTTCAAGGGCCATGTGATCCGGGCCATGGCTGTGCGTGACGGATATCGTGATAGCGAAGTGATCACCGGAACCTGGTTTGTTCATCCGGAGGGCTCGGGTCGCTACTCTTTTCCGGTCATCTCTCTGGTCGCCGATCCGGAGCATTTTTTCAGTGATTCCACCGGCATTATGGTTCCAGGCGACAAATTTGACCCCGACGATATTGTCTTCAGCGGAAACTACAATGAGCGCGGACCCGATTGGGAGCGACCCGCCCATCTCACGTTTTTTGATATTGAAGGGTTTGACCCGACCGGCGTCGGCTACTCCCGCTCCCGGACGCATGCTGCCGCGTCTCGCCATGCCACCGGACAGAATGATCCGGAGTTCGGGTTCGCACAGAATGTCGGTGTGCGCATCCACGGTGGCGCGACCCGACGGTATCCACAAAAATCGTTGCGGATATACGCCCGAAGCGAATACGACTGGAGTCCGGCAATCGAATGGCCGATTTTTCCCGGACACCCGAAATCAGGGTCGGATGAGCCGCTTCATACCTGGAAGCGGCTGATTCTCCGCTCATCCGGCGATGACTGGTTCCATACCATGTTCAAGGATGCCATGGTGCAGTCGCTTATTACCGATAGAAGAGTGGATTTTCAGGCGTACCGTCCGGCTGTTGTGTTCGTAAACGGCGAATACTGGGGCATACACAACATCCGTGAGCGATTCGATGGCTGGTATGTTGAAACCAACTACAACATTCACCGTGATGATGTCGTCATTCTGGATAACAACGCCGTTGTGAATCGCGGAGTACTTTCCGACCGGCAGCACTATCTTGAAATGCGCCGGTTTGCACGTGACAGCGATATGTCGTTGCCGGAAGACCTTTCGTTCATCGAGACCCGGATGGATCTGGAAAACTATCTGGAATACATGACCTTCAAGATATATACCGCCAATGCGGACTGGCCCCACAACAACATCCGGTTTTGGAGGAAACGCACATCCCGGTCTTCGCCGGATGCGCCGTACGGATCCGATGGCCGCTGGCGCTGGATGATTTTTGATCTGGATGCCTCGTTTGGTTTTCCATACGGGGAGGACGCTCCCCGATGGGCGCAATACGATCACGATACCATGGAATGGGTTACCGGTAAAGGTAACGACCGCGTCAGTGAAGACTGGGTCAATGACCTGTTCAACGGGCTTCTTAAAAATGTTGATTTCAGACGCCGATTGATTGCCACGCTGGCCGGGGATCTCAATACGCGCTATGAACCCGGTTTTGTCGCAAGGCGCATTTCGGATTACCGGGAGCTGTACCGGTCCGAAATAGAGGAGCACCGGCGGCGACATCCAAACAGCGCAGGCCGCAGCATGGAGGGATGGGAGGAACATGTGAACAGGATGATGGAGTTTGCCCGAAAGCGCCCCGGATATTTGCGTACTCACATCATGACTCATTTCGGAATTGCAGATACCGTTGCCCTGGATCTGCAGGTGATCGGTTCGGAATATGGCCATGTTGTGCTTGATGATATTCCCATTCACGGCTCTACTCCGGGTGTGCCGGATGACCACTCCCGCTGGAGTGGAACCTTTTTCAGAAAGATTCCTGTCACAATTACAGCGGTTGCCCGTGATAAAGCGAAGTTTGTGGGATGGGAGAACGAGCATGGCGAGCCGCTTGACCTCAACGAAATAGCGTTGGAAGCCGAAGGACATTCCCCCGAAATGTCGTTTTCATGGGTCCCGGACGGCGATCTGAGTATCGTTGCCGTATTTGAGCCGCTCGAAATAACCTCGGAGAAGGATGACCGAGAGTTTCCATCGGAGTTCAGGCTGCTCCAGAATTATCCCAATCCCTTCAATCATCAGACCATTATTCCATACGAACTACCGGTAACTTCTATGATATCTATTGATATACATAGTGTTGATGGTCGCCTGGTCAGAACTATTCAAGCAGGAATAAAACCACCGGGAACACATCTGCAACGGCTGGACACCCGCGGGATGGCAAGTGGTGTCTATCTTTACCGCTTGCAGGCTGCTTCGGAATCGGGGTACGTGATATCGGTTCCACCAGGCAAAATGATTCTTATACGCTGAAAACAGTTACATACGTTCTACAGGGATCAGTAAAATTAGCGGCAGGTTTCCGGCAACCCGACTATTAACTGATTCGGTACATATTCTGAAACGATCTGTCTTAAAATGATGGAATAATTCAGGTCTTTCCCGGGAATGATATTATATTCTGATAGCTTAAAATGTGACAAGCAGCTCTTCAACCACTTTCCACATCCGACATGGTTCTCAACAGACATATCCGTCCCTCAGCCGTTTTCATTCTTGCACTGCTGACGGGCATATTCTCTCTTTCATTCGCACAGGACAATGCAACCCGGAATAACGGTGATCGTGAAAACCTGTTCGAAATACCGGGGGGATTGCAACTGGAACAGGTTATTACCGGGTTTCGTCACCCGGCTCAGACTCACCCGGCTCAGACTCACCCGGCTCACAGCCATCCGGATCTCAGCCATCCTGCCCATGACGCGCATACGCACACCTATCCCATGTTTGTGCATCCCGAGCGCTCTCACTTCGAGGGTCAGCGTGAGAAGGTTATTCATGTCACAGACTATTTGTACAGAATCCCCGAAATCCGGGAAGCTTATGAAGCATATCTCCGGCTGAAAAAAGAGGCACCGCATGAGCTGCTCGGCATGCATCAGACCGTCACGTATGAAGTGGGCGATACCAGGCTTTTCAATGTGTTCAATCTGGAGGAGAGTCAGCCTGGATCTGCCGTATACGATGAAGTGCTGTTCGAACTTCGAGCCGTGGGTGAAAAATCGGAAATCTGGGTGGAGCAAGCCGAGCTGGCTCCCGGCAAGATCGATCAACAGGTGGTGGATGCAATCATGGAGGCGCTGGAAGTACGAACTCCGCCACGTTCGGTCAATCCGGAACAAGGCATCATCCTGAATAACATAGACATTTTTGCCATGGGCGATGTCAGACGGGTACCGGATCCCGATAACTCCGGTAAGGTCAAAGTGCTGATATCCGATATCCAGGACGGATGGGATCCTGTCGAGGGAGGTGGGTTTACCGCCGGCTTTTTCAATCCGGCAGACCTCGCCCCCAAAACGGTGAACCGCAACAGCAACGAAGCGGCTATTCTGTACATTAACTCCTATCCGGGTATCTATACCGACAATCAGCCTGCAAATCCCAATCGTCCTTTGAGCACGGTTGCACACGAGTACCAGCACCTGATCGAGGCCGGACGCAATAACCTGATCACGTTTATGAATGAAGGGCAATCCGAGATCGCTGAAATTTTCAATGGATTCAATGCGCGATCAATGGTGTTTTTGAATAATCCCGATGAGGTAAGCGGCAACGTGGAATCACAGAATTCGGATGGATTTTTACGCTGGAGAAGGGGTGAGCAGGAGGTGCTCATGGATTATCAGCGCGCCCAGCTGTTCCACAGTTATCTGTATGAGCGAGTCGGTGTGGAGGCGGTTGGCAGTCTTACCCAGACGAGCTGGGGAAACCCGTGGGTGCAGTATCAAAACATGCTCAACAGTGCCGGATCAGGACTTGAATTCCGCAGAGTGCTATCGGAATTTTATGTTGCCAACTGGCTGAACGATCCATCCCTGCGTGACGGCAGATACGGATACACACTGCCACAGCAGTCAACGGCCCGTGCCACAAATCCGGGTCAGCGCTTTGAAGTCGATGATCGTCCCTGGATTCGCAACGAGCCGGTTTCCCTGCGTTATGGCGGAGCGCAATACACTCAGTGGAGACATGTGCAGGATCTGTCGCTGAGTCTGATTTCTCCTTCAGAAATTCATCATTATGTAATTGCCGTAGGGGAAGAGGGGAATGCCGTCCCGGAAGTTATTGAGATGGATGACTCTGATCTGTTTCTGGAAGGCATGTACCATTCCGTTGTGCTGGTATCGGTGAATACGGTGGTGCAGTCGGCTACTTCATTCGGTAATCGCCAGTTCACCTATTCCGCCAACTGGATACCAAGCGACATCCGGGTTGTGGATATTTCCTATAATGCCAAACCGGTGGCGGGATACCAGCCCTTTCCTTTTATCAGTGTCAACACTCCGGATACCGAGTTCAGGGGCATATCTGTACGTGTAAATCCGGAATACAGCGGGGTGCTGCAGGGTGTGGATTTCCGGCTGGGACACACCGATGAGGCTGTCACGGGAAGTGGCAAGCTGCTTGTCAGCCTTACCGAATCATACCATAGAAGCGGTGAAGGCTCGGGTCTGATTTATGCTCCTCAAAACGAGATCACGTATACCGTTATTGATTTTGACGATCTGAATCCGGGCACCAACTCCATCGACTTCTCCGATCTTGATATTGAGCTGGAAGCCGACGAGAATTATCACTTTGTGTTTGTCATTTATGATGAATCCGGAGATGCGAAATTGCGTTTTCTTTTCGACCAGGGCTCGGATGATACGTCGGATCGGAACTACTACCCGGTTCGTACGCTCCTGGCAGGTTTTAACATGGATGGGGAGTTGACAGGCTGGTCGCGCATCATCGGTGATGAAAATAGTCCAACGAGCAATAATAACAAAAACCTGGTGATGACAACCCGTGTGCTCAGCCGGGTGCCCATTACGGAGGGTGTTCCGGAGCAGCCTGAATCCGAACATTTTGAACTGCTGTCCAACTATCCCAACCCGTTTAATGCAAAGACAGCGATACGTTTTAACATTCCCGATGTTGTGGAGGGTGAGACCCGTGTTCTCCTGGAGCTGTACGATGTTCTTGGAAGGCGAGTGATGACACTCTCGGATGAAAACCGGCCGGCAGGAGCACATACCGTGACATTCGATCCCGGAAATCAGAACCTCGC
>SKXL01000035.1 GCA_007128425.1 Balneolales bacterium
CAAAAAAATCCCCACGGAACACTTCGACGCGCGTAAAAGGAGAATTCGCGGGTTGATCCTGCTCCCACGATGTCAGGAGTCCGGTCACATTGCAGGGTTGCATTGGATTGCCGGTGCTGCCGGTACTGCCGGTACTGTCGGAATTACCGGTACTGCCGGTACTGTCGGAATCATCATGCCGGGATGCGGCCTGTTTGTTCGAAGGGTTGGCTGGCGCTTTTTCATCCGGGTCACTGCGGATCGTCATCGATACGGATTCACCGTCCCGTGCAGCGAAAAGCGCATCCGCCAGCTGTCCGACCAGCCGATCGGCACCCTGGCAAATTCTGTCGAAATCCATCCGGCGCACCAGGCTGCCATCCAACGGATATTTTTCCACACTGTAATAGTGTACATTAGAACGTGAACCGGTGCGCTTTCTCATACATTCCAGCAAGACCACATGCAGTCCGGTTCCGAATCCGACTTCGCACAAGGTGATTTCACGGTGTTCGGCGAGCGCCTTCGAAAGTCCGGTATTGTCAAAAAAGACGTTGCGGCTTTCGGTCATGGCACCGGAAATATTGTGATAATGCTGCTGAAAGCGTGTCGAGAAAATTGACCGGGACCCGTCCCGCGTTGTAATCACTTTTGTCATCATGGATGGAATTGTGTCCTTATATGCCGGAATCCTCTTCCAGAAAGTCCCGGTACAACGCCACAATTTCGGATGTAATCATGGCGGTGGCTCCCCAAAGCGGAACCCGGTGGACGTCCCAGTAAGGGTAGGTAAGAGTTTTCTGCCGGTAGGTAAGCTCTCCGGTCTTGATTTTATCCTGATTCAGCAGATCGTCCATGGTGACCCAGAAAGCTTCGCTCACCTCTGCAGTCCGGATGGAAAGCTCCGGTCGCTCACTGCAAAAAGCAATCCACGGATGGACGATGAATTGCGAGGGCGGCACAAAAATGGGACTCAGGCATCCGGCAATTTCGTACTGATGAGGTTGGACTCCCACCTCTTCGGCAGCTTCTCTGCAGGCGGTTTCGCGTGGTGATTCATTGGTATCTTGCCGTCCGCCAGGAAAACTGATCTGCCCTCCGTGGTGTGACAGATCCTCATTACGGACGGTGTAGAGGATGGAGTGGGGATCCTGCAGTGAAAACAGAATGAGCACGGCGCTCACCCGTGGATTCAGTCCGTCCAGATTGTCGAGATCCGGGCGATGGTCAGGTGTGGGTGCCATTTTCTGCTGGGCACGCACCCCCGGCAGCTGCTGCCTGATGACGCGACTGCAGTACGACAGAAATGCGGATGAGGATCGGGATGACGACATAAACAAAACGACAAGTTTATTTATTCTTTTTCAGTTGCATCACACAGAATCCTGGAACTGGAGTAATGTCATGACGTGCTTTTTGTATCGGATCAGAGCATTGCGTCCCTTGTTGGTGAGTGCAACCATCTTTTGCGGACGCTTTCCACTTACGATGGTCCTGCTTGCAATATACCCCGAATCCTCCAGAATCTGAATCTGCCTGCCGAGATTGCCGTCGGTTGCCTTGACGGTATTTTTCAGCGTAGAAAAATCGATCTCCTCGGAGTAGGCGATCGAGGAGAGCATGGAGAGGCGCAGCCTGTTGTGAATAAGCTTGTCGATTCTGGTGTAGTCGAAAATGATATACTTGGGTCGTCTCATGGGATGGAATAGCAGTCTGATTGTTAGAGTAAGTTATTTGAGCAGTTTTTGCCGTTTGTCCACATGGGTAATACCGGTGTGTGCAATCAAGCGCATTTACTATGTAAGTAGTTTGTATTTATGGATTTATGGATTGTGTTCAAAGACCATTGATTTGCAGGTTTTGTAATGTTACATTGAAAAATACAAATTTGTAATACAAATCTGATATATCGTGAGTGATCTCAAAATCAGTGAAAAAACGGTTACATTAGTTGACCACGTTGAAAGCAAGCTTTTCAAATTTATTACATCCCGAAAATTAAGAGTAGGTGACGCCATACCCAATGAAAACGAGTTGGCTGAGGCATTGGGTGTATCAAGGAGTGTGCTGCGAGAGGCCTTGAGCCGGTTGCGTATGCTTGGTGTTATTGAATCAAGAACCCGTAGAGGCATGGTGTTATGCGAGCCAAATATGTTTGGAGGTTTCCAGCGTGTAATAAATCCATTGATACTCGGTGATGAGTCGCTCATCAATTTATTGGGGTTCAGAATCGCACTGGAACTGGGAATATGCAGCGCGATCATTGATAATATAACAGACGACGATATTGCTGAACTGGATGATATTGTCAAAAGAGGACCTGCAGTTGACTTGAATTTTTACAAGGCGGAAAGTGAGTATGAATTTCATTCCAAGCTCTATGAGGTGACCGGAAATCAGAGCATTATTCAATTCCAGGAGTTGGTCTATCCGGTTACTCAATTTGTTCATAACAAGTTTCGGGATTATTTCGAGCCCATCAACCGGAAGTTGATACGTAATGGCCAGATTGTGACGCATGATGATATACTGCATTTCATTAAGAACCGAGATAAAGAAGGCTTGAAAACAGCGATGGAGAGGCACTTTGAGCCTTATAACAGATTCCTGACAGTAAAAAGAACTGTGACAGGTGATCGATCAATCGCAGTTAGCAAAAAGAAAACGAAAACTCGGTGATGCCATCCCAAATGATTTCCATAGTATTGGGACTATCCCGCAGTGTCCTGCCTAACGTATCTGGCCGGAAAAGTATGTTGGCTGTCACACTCTTACTGACAATATTATCGGATATTTCTTCTGGTCAGCATCAACCCGTAGCATACCTCGAATGGTCTGTTCACGCTACACTACCCCCTTCAACAGGAGAAGAAGAGCAACCCGGTCTGGCGGGCCATTTCGCCGGCACCATTGGAAACTATCTGCTGATTGCAGGTGGTGCGAATTTTCCGAAAGGGCTTCCCTGGGAAGGTGGACAACGCGAGTACGGTTCCGATGTTTATCTTCTGCCTTTGGACGGTTCAAATGACTGGATTGTGCGGGAAGATGCATTACCTCGTCCGTTGGCATACGGTGTCTCCATTACCTTGCCTGATGGTATACTTTTCATCGGCGGTGCTAATGCCGACGGGGTTTTCAGTGAAGTGTTTCATGTCACTATTCAAGGGCCGGAAGACGATCTGGTTTTTAAAGATTGGCCGGAGCTACCTGTTCCGCTCATGAATATGACGGGTGCTCTCGTTGGAAATACCATTTTTGTTGCGGGTGGACTTGAACGTTTGGATGATCCAGCAGCAACCAACCATTTTTTCTCCCTCGATACAAGAAACCCGGAACGCGGGTGGGTAACAAGACAAACCTGGCCCGGCCCTCCCAGGTCGTTTTCCGTATCCGCTGCCCAGAGTGATGGTTTTGATTCGGTTTTCTATTTGTTCAGTGGCCGAAACCATGGACCGGACAGGACACTGGAAATTCTCAAAGATGGATATGAGTATAATCCGCGACTGGATCGATGGAAAAGACTGGATGGACCCGACGGTCGGGAATTTCCCTTGATGGCCGGACTTGCATTTGCGTCGGGTGAAAACCATATTATTCTTTTAGGAGGGGATGACGGTTCTCTTATGTTGAGGCAAAGGGCTCTTGAGGCAAAAATTGATCGTCTGACTTCGCAAGAGCGTATCACAAATCATGACTTGCAATCAGAGGTTGACAGTCTGAATGCCATAATTCAACATCAACTTAACACCCATCCGGGTTTTCGCCGGGAAATCCTCTACTATCATACTATTACAAATACCCTCATCAAGGCCGGTGAAGCTCCGTTTTCAATTCCTGTAACTGCCGGTATCGTGGAAGCGGAAGACAGATACTTTATAACAAGTGGCGAAGTTCGTCCGGGTGTGAGAACCCCTGATGTTTATGTTGGCCGGTTCGAGTCAAAAATAGACCAAAGCCTTGGTTGGCTAAACATTACGGTGATTACTATATACTTTTTGGTATTGGTCTGGATTGGCTGGTTTTTTTCCAGGAGGCAAAAAAATACCAATGACTACTTCAGAGGTGGCAAGCGTGTCCCTTGGTGGGCTGTGGGTATGAGTATTTTTGGAACAGCGTTGAGTGCCATAACATTTATGGCAATTCCAGCGAAAACATATGCTACGGATTGGAGTTACCTGTGGTTGAATGCGGGGATTCTGGCAGTAGCACCGGTTATTGTGTATTTGTGCATCCCTTTCTACAGATCTTTGGATATTACTTCAGCCTATGAGTATCTGGAGAAGAGATTTAATCTTATTGCCAGACTGATTGGCAGTGCTGCATTTATCCTTTTCCAAATAGGAAGAATGGGAGTCGTCCTTTTTCTTCCGGCCATTGCACTTAACGTAGTCACAGGAATTGATGTCTTTTTTTGCATTGCGTTGATGGGTGTTTTCAGCCTTGTATACACCATGATGGGAGGGATTGAGGCGGTGATTTGGACAGATGTTCTTCAGGTGGTTGTACTTCTCGGTGGTGCGTTGATTGCCGTAACAATGATCGCACTCCAGGTGGATGGAGGAATGGCGGAGATTATTTCCATAGGTGCCGCTGAAAACAAGTTCCATCTGGGAGATCTGAGCACCGACCTTCAAAATCCTGTATTGCTGACTGTGGTTATTGCAGGGATATTTACTCCCCTGATCACCTATGGAACGGATCAGGTGATGGTTCAAAGATATATGACGACATCCACGGAAAAAATGGCGGGGAAAAGTGTATGGACAAATGCTTTATTAACCGTTCCCGCGACACTGATCTTTTTCTTCGTTGGTACGGCGTTGTTTGTTTTTTACTTTGAAAAACCAATGCTCCTCAACCCGACCATTTCTGGCGGTGATGCCATTTTCCCCTGGTTTATTTTCTCACAGATGCCCCCTGGAGTTGTGGGTCTGCTTATTTCGGGGTTGTTCGCTGCGTCCATGTCAACCTTGAGCAGCAGCATGAGTTCAGCTGCAACCGCCTATACGGTCGACATGCAATTTCGTCTTGGCCTTCCAAGCAGAATGGATCACCTGAAGCTGGCAAGAATTGTGACACTGGTTTTTGGAGCTGCGGGAATTGCTACCGGCCTGATGATGGCTACACTGGATATAGTCTCCCTTTGGGATCAGTTTCAGCTCATTCTGGGTCTGGTATTGGGTGGTATAGGCGGCCTGTTCTTTCTTGGAATGCTCACGCAAAGAGCTAACGGACATGGTGCCATCATTGGTTTGACAGGAAGCTCTCTGTTTCAAATTTGGGTTTATCAGAATGGAATCGTACATCTGCTGATATTTACGGCAACGGGTTTTGTGTCCTGTTTTATTCTGGGATATCTGGCAAGCTTGTTCTTCAGATCAAAACAAAATGATATCACGCACCTTACCATATACAGGTTATGGCATAATAATGAGGAATAATTGCAGATCAAGTTTGCTGTCAAATTGTTTAATGCTCCTTTCGACCATCATACTTTTGTCAAGCGAAATGCATTGATGACATTGGCATGATGACCAATACCAATACTGAAAATTCTGAATTATGAAATGTTCATGACCGGGCAACACCCGGACACACAGGAGTATGTTTAAAAACGTCATGGACATTCTATCTGACCTCATAAATCCAAAGTTATAAACAGATGAAACGAACATGACAGCCTCCGGCTGACACACAGGGGAATGATTAAATCCTGTCATGTGAGTTCATTCTGGCATTATAAATCCCAAATTATAAACACATGAAAGTTGAATCATTACGTGGCCTTATCGCAGCTCCCTTTACGCCAATGCATGAAGATGGTACGGTCAACCTGGAGATTATTCCGCAGTATGCGGGCTATTTGATAGAAAACAATGTTAATGGCGTATTTCTATGTGGTACAACAGGTGAATCCTTCTCACTGTCGATTGATGAGCGGATTGCTGTCATTGACAAGTGGGTGAAATCATCAAATGGAGAATTGAAAATCATTTCTCATATTGGTACACTTTGTCAGTTGGATCTTAAGGAATTGGCAGTAAGGTCAAGGGATGTTGGAGCCGATGCCGTAGCAGCTATGGCACCTTTCTTTTTTAAACCGGAATCGGAAGATTCCCTGATTGCATTTTTTCAGCCAATCGCTTCAGTTATTCCGGATGTTCCGTTCTACTACTACCACATTCCCTCCATGACCGGAGTGAATCTGTCGGTTCATAAATTGCTGCGTGAAGTAAAAAAAGTGATACCGAACTTTGTCGGTGTCAAGTATTCCCATAATGATTTGATGGATTTGCAACAATGTATCAATGCAAATGGAGGTGAGTTTGATATTCTCTATGGGTCAGATGAAACATTATTATGCGGTCTGGTTCTGGGAATGAAAGCAGCTGTTGGTAGTACCTATAATTTCATGGCACCCGTATATAACCGGATTTTTCACTCCGTGGAAAATGGAAATTTGACGGAAGCAAGAAAACTGCAGAAAATATCCGTTAGCGTTGTTGAGCTGTTATTCAAATACGGCGGGCCGGTCATTGCTGGAAAAGCCATAATGGAAATGAGAGGTGTGCCTTGTGGTTCTGTTCGTCTGCCTTTGAATCCAATGACGGAATCCGATAAAACTCTCCTGTATCAAGAACTGATGGATATTGATTTCTTTGATAACGTCAAATCAGTTTAATAAAGGTTTAACAAGTAGTGCAACTTCTGCAATTGAGTTATCAGGAAGACAAGTGAAACTATAGTTACCATTAACCAAAATCTTTAAACGTATGAGATTTCTCTCATGTATAGCAATCACATTGGCTGTTTTGATTTCCTGTGACCAGGCAAATGAGAACCCGTTTTGGAACGACGGCAATGAATTTTTTGAAGTAAAGCGAATTTTCGAAGAAGAGCGATTTCCCAATGTGGCGGTTGCCCTTGATGGTACAGTCATTGCCACATGGGGTAGAAACAGTTACCAGGTACGACGAAGTGAGGATGGAGGAGAAACCTGGGGGCCTGTTATTACAGTTGCGGATCCCGGTTTTCATGGCGGAGGTGTTACTGTAGATGAAAACGCTGGAGATATCCTGGTTTTTGTCGAGGAGGGCCATCCTCCCGCTCCGTTAACCGTTTATCGCAGCAAAGATCATGGCAAAAGTTGGCGTCAGGAAGAGGTGGTCATCCATCCTGACGAGAAAGGAAATGTTCCCTCTATGCATATGAATGAAAGAGGGATTACTTTGCAACGCGGCCCCCATGCAGGGAGGCTGATCCGTCCAAGCCGTTCCTATGGGGAGGGAAACAACCGGGAGTATTGGTCAACCCACTATACCAATGCCATTTACAGTGATGATAATGGAAAAACCTGGTATACTAGCGAACCGTTTCCGGCAAAAGGTACCGGAGAGGCAACATTGGAGGAACTTTCCGATGGACGAATCTACTATAATTCACGCAGACATTTGTCCACCGATGGGTTAAACCCCCGTATGCGGCATATTGCCTGGAGTTATGATGGCGGACAAACATGGGAAGACCTGTCGGTAAGTGATGTATTACCCGACGGTTCCCAGCACAGAGATTACGGATTGATGGCCGGACTGGTGCGCTTACCCGTAGAAGATCATGATATTCTCATTTTCAGTAACATCGTATCAGATGACGGCAGACGTGGCGGAACGGTATGGGCAAGTTTTGATGGCGGGAAAACCTGGCCGGTGAAACGGTTGGTGGATGAGGGAGGATTTGCCTATTCATCGATGGCTGCCGGTCGGAAAGGTACGCCGAGTGAAGGTTTTATTTATCTGCTATTTGAAGATCATCCGTATACCGGTGGATTTATGGCCCGTTTTAATCTTGATTGGATAACGGAAGGTCGTGATTGGCGTACGTTTCTTTCTGAATGAAAGAGTACCGACCTCCTCTAATGGTGGGACCGGATGAGCCATTTTTTACCAGGGAAGATGTTTTCTTCTGTTATGCATGGGATCAATGGCATATTTAAGTGAAATCCGGTTGTTTCTACGGGTGATCATCCGGATTTTATCGTCCGGGTCAACTACGATATATTTATCGTACAGGTTTGTTCCGGCGGGAATTTCCAATGTGACGTCGGCCCAACGGGGTACCAGATCCACGGGAGCTTCCACCGGGGGAACCGGAGTGGAGGCGATCTCCCTTCCGGCAGCATCGGTTATTGCAATGCGCGTTTCCGGTGTTTTGAGCGCTCCCGTATTATGCACTCTGACATGAAGTTCCTGGCCATCGATCCGTACATCATCCCTGCCCATTCCCAGGTCCACACGCTCCCAGTAGCCGGAATCCGCCGGTTCGATACGCTCCATACGGATGACCGTATAGCCTTTCGGTTCAAACTGTACCGGGATGGATGTTCCACGCTCCAGATAGACCTGTTTATCCGAGACCGCAGTTTCACCGGAATGCGCTTCACTAGTGGAATCATACTCATCGGGCAGACTACCGTCCAGGTTGCGGTACTTCCGCATGCGCCATTTGCCCGGTTCAATTTCCCACAGGCTCATCTTCGTTTCAACCGTACGGTCCGAATTCAGATTATATGCGATGATGTCAAACCGGTCGCTATCTCCGGGTGGGATGAACACGGCAAGATCTTCATAGTTTGCCGGGTCCGGAAATTCCCAGCTGACAAGGTGCATGGGGTAGCTCATCTGGGCGCGTTCCACCGCCACTCCTCCCAGCCGGTGTTCCTGCAGCCAGGAAGTATTTCGAATCGGAACACGGTCAATCCAGATGCTTCCTTCCGTGCTGATGTACTCGCGTACTCCCCGGTCCGTGACGCGTTCGGTGTACAGTTCCGCAAGGGCCTGCTCGTCAAATTTTCGTCCGGATTCCAGTCGGCCTGCAATGGGTTTGAGATATTTTTCATCACCGGTATAGTCGTAGGCCGCTTTGAAAACAATCCAGGCACTGCCTGTACCCGGGTTGCCCCGATATTCGCCGGTTTCAAAATGCGTTTCGGTGTACATCCCGTTCTCGGTGAAGTTTTCCAGCAGGCCATCGGCCAGTTCAATGAACAGCCGCTGAATTGCCGGATGTCCGTTGTGCCGGGCTATCATCCACGCCGGATGCAGAATGATATAGGAGTTGGCTACGCTCCACTGCCAGGGGTCTTCTTTTGCGATACGGGTTCCGCTGTAATATCGCGAGCGGAAACGGCGGTGACCATCCGGACTGATTTGCGTAATGTCTTCAAGCAATCGTTTGGTTGTTTCCATTCCGCGGATAAGATGAACCGGCTCGGCAAAATCAAGCAGTTGAAGCTGTCCAACTACCTGCGTTCCTTCCTCGTATATATGCAGCTCATCGGTCTGAATGGTAGCCAGACCGTTGGTGTATATGGGCAGTGTTCTTTGTTTCAGCGGGGCGTCATAGGGATCCCGCTCTGGATCAAGATAGCTTTCCATATGCAACAGGAGTGATTCCAGGATCTTTTCCGGCTGTACACCGCTGAATGCCAGACCCGGAAAAAAAAACGTAAATTTGCCATCGTCGTTTAGTCCGCCCCCGAACTCACCGTTTCTTATTTGGCGTTTGTCGATAAAATACATTGCAATCCGTTCGAGTTGACGCAAATATTCCACCTGAAGGTGTGCCCATTCGGGGACTCCTTCCGGAACTTCGGGAATATCAAATTCCGGCCGGTCTGCGATGTCCCGCGACACCCAGTACTTGTAGGTTCGGGCCAGCCAGTGATCGGGGTTTGCGTCAAGCAGGTCATGCAAATCTGCGATAAACCGGTTGTAGTTGTTAAGGCGGGGGGATCTCGGATTTTCTTCGGTATTGTGAGCGTGAAGGTCACGAATTTGCGTAAACCGGTCCGGGATATGCTCGGCAAGAGCAGTCTCCTTACGATTATAGACCAATGTCAGGCGTGTTCCTTTGATTGCCTGATTCGAAAAGTCTGCACTTGCAGCGGCCAGAGTCACATAAAGACCTCGTCCCTCCGGTAGTATGCGGTCACGTGTGTCAAGCCAAAGAGCGTAGGACTCACCGGGTTTAACCGAAAAACTGAAATCAAGCAGATCACGCATTTCCCACAAAGGATCCTTGACACGGATATTGAGCGGTATGGATTCATTGTGTGTAGCTTGTACGTTTAATGCCGGCAGTTCGAGTTTGATACCGTCCAGGCCGGTGTCCCCGATGTGTTCATGGGGAATCAGAATGTGTACAAGGGGCATGGAAGGCCGGGGTCGGGCCTCTTCGGGGGCCATGGCAGATGCCGTCCTCTGGAAAATATTGTTGTTGGGACTGATATCCTCTGAAACCCCAAGCATCATCATTTGTTCGTCGGCGGGGTAACGTCCGAGGATGAAGGACTCAATGCGTTCCAGCGCGGCATCCCCGGCCAGGTCGCTTATGCCGGAAGCCGTGAATCCTGCGGGATGAAGGGTATAGGAACGACGAGCGGTACCCTGCGGTGCGGGTTCTTCACCTACGTGGAAGGCCATGAACGAACCAATGGGTTCTTCAATCAAGGCATTGTCGAACCTGATGATCCCGCCTGTTTTGTCTTGTTCAAGACGGTGATAGGACTTGACCTGGTGTTGCCGACGAACGGCAAACGTATGATCATAAGGGTGGTCGCTTTCGTGGGTGAGCTGGCCCCAGGCCTTGCCCCACATTTCGATATGGTTCCAGGGCTCGTCATCCG
>SKXL01000126.1 GCA_007128425.1 Balneolales bacterium
TCATACCAATCGGCATCCTGTTTTTTGGTATTGATGTGTTCGTATAGTACATAAGATACCAGGCGGTGCGGACGTTCACCGTCATGCCTGTCAATAAAGGCGCTCCAGATGCCGTCCCAGGGGTTGGAGAAGGCCAGTGACTGGGCATCTTCGATGTAAAACATGCGATACAGACCCGCTGACCAGGTATCCGTGCCATATTCCACTCCGAAATCATAGCCACCCAAGCCGTTCCCGACCGGTGTCTCATTGACAAAAACACTTTGGTCAGGCCGTGCGGCAACATCCCGCATCCATTCTCGAAATGTCGGGTGCATCGATCCCAGTTCCGGACTCGTACCTCCCCACATCAGGTTGTGTGCAATTCCGGCGATGAGGTTCAGGTTGCGGACAGGTTGGATTTTCAGGTACAGGTATTTCTGGTGGACCCGGGCTCCGTCCACCCAGCGGTCATCCGTCAGCACTCCCTCGGACCAGCGCGCCTTGAACGAAAGCACGCCACCGGTCAGCGGTACGGGCAGGAACCCGGGGGTGGATAGGCGCAGTTTGAACGGCGGAAGTGCATTGCGGCTCATGAGCATGGATCCGGTGGAAAGATAGTCGGGAGCCAGCCCCATGGTGTCATAAAAACGGCCGGCACTCAGCTGCCAGCCACGAATGTTCAGATGCGCATAAAGTTCGCTGAAACCGAGTCGATTCCCTCCGTCCGAAAGCCGGGTGTCAATACGAAAACCGGTGTCAAGATCCGCCGCCTTAGAACCGTGTAAAAAGGACCGGTGAAACTCGCCGAATAGCAGAAGGGTTTTGGCGGAGTGCAACGGGATACGTCCGTCCCGGTTGGCATGCAGCCAGAAGGGCGTTTCCGGGGTGCCGAGCGTTTGGGAGATGCCGATCCGGGATGTATGCGACGGGGCCGGGTTGGCGGTCTGTGATGAAGTCGGGCCGGAACGGTGATCCGACACCGTGTCGGCGGCCTGTTCCGATGTAACGGCGTGTACCAGTCCCAATGCTCCAAAGCTTTTGTTATGGCACATGGTTAGCAAAAGGAGACCCGTAACAAGGAGAAAGGCAGGAGTTCCAATTGGAAGCAGCTTATAATAAGCAGACAGAAAATTCATTATTGGAAATTAGATGTTTCCGGGAACCATCACAAACCCGGCGGACCATAAAAATCCCGAATCCCGGATCTTCCGGCAACGGTTATTCCATCCATTTTTCATACCACATCTGGAATACCAGCAGCTTCCAGATGAATGGCTTATAGGGGAATTTTTTGGCCCGGAATCTTTTCACGTTTTCATTCAGGAAGTCGTGGTGGAACAGTTCTGATTTCGACAACTTCTCGGGGCTCAGGTAGTCATCCAGAAAAAAGTCAAGACCATTTTGCAAGGATCTGTGGATCGGAATGGTGAAGCCTGCCTTGGGTCTGTCCATCATTTCGCGTGGCACATGATCATGGACGATATCCCTGAGGATACGCTTGGATGTGGTTTTGTTAAATTTATAGGAGATCGGAAGCTGTGAAACAAATTCAATGATCCTGTGATCCAGAAAGGGCTCCCTGCCTTCGAGAGATACCGACATGGTGGCCCGGTCAACCTTGGTCATAAGATCGTTTTCCAGGAATGACTTGTAACCGGAGGCGCAAAGCATGTCCATGAAGTGATGGTAATGGGAAGGATCATCGTCATACCGGGTTCGCAGCGCCTCGTTTTTCCGGCGAATAAACCGGTCGCGGTACTGCTCCGGAAGACGGTAGTACTTTCTGAGCAGTGCCATGCCCGCTTCGTGTTCCGGAGTCAGCATCAGCTTTGAAAAACTCTCCAGTTTGTGCTTCAGGGTCGCTTTTGACCCTGGAAGCGCATGCTGAAGAGCCCGGGTTGCCATGCCGGCCGGGGTACGAAGAAAATGCGGCACTCGTTGGATATGCCGGAATTTTCTGTAAAGGGCCCGGTACGTTTTATAGCCTGCAAATATTTCATCTCCGGCATCGGCCGACAGAGCCACGGTAATTTGCTGCCGGGCGAAACGACTTACCAGGGTCGTGGGTATGGCCGAACTGTCGGCAAACGGCTCATCGTAAATCACCGGCAGATCATAGATGATATCCCGGACTTCCTGGTCGGTACAATAATGTTCATAGTGGTCTGTCCACAGGTGTTCCGCGACCCGCCGGGCATAGGGAGCTTCATTATTACCTTCACTGAAACCGATCGTAAAAGTTTTCAGCTTTTGGCCGGTGTTTTTCTGCAGGATGGCGGTGACTGCCGTGCTGTCGTATCCGCCGCTCAGGAATATACCCACGGGTACGTCTGAAACCAGTCGATAACGAAACGCCGATTCCAGGATCGTGGAGAGATGCTGCCTGGCCTCCGGATAACTGATATCCAGTTTCGGCCGGAAGTACCCGTCATCGACATTCCAGTACCGGTGGAACGAGAGGGCTCTTTTTTCCAGGTCAAAACAGAAATAATGTCCCGGCTGCACTTTGTACGTATGTTCGAAGATGGAGTGAGGAGAGGGCACATAACCGAAATCAAAATAGGCATACAGCGCCTGTATGTTGATCTCTTTCCGAAAACGCGGATGCTTGTGAAATGCCTTGAGTTCGGAAGCAAAAAGGAACAGGTTGTCATGATGGTAGTAGAAGAAGGGTTTCACACCTGCCCTGTCACGGAATCCGTAGATTTTTCCTGCCTGCCGGTCGTGCAAAACAAACGCAAACATGCCGATGAAACGATGGACACACGCCACACCCCAGGCCTCAAA
>SKXL01000107.1 GCA_007128425.1 Balneolales bacterium
GCAATGGTACCCGGAAAGGTTCGTTTCAACTCCTCAAGCTTCGCTGCTTTCTCTTCAGGCATGAGATCGGCATAGACATGATCGATATTCAGCTCCCGGCCGACCTGTATGGCAATGGCCTGATGATCACCGCTGAGCATCACAGTTTGCCGGATCCCGAGTTTGCGAAGCTTTTCAATGGCCTGTTTCGCATCCTCCTTGATCTCGTCGGATATCAGAATATACCCCTCATAGGTTTTATCAATGGCAATATGAACCATTGTGCCCGTTTCATGTGACGGGGATTCATCTGATGAGGTCTCATGCAGCGAGCCTTCACGCAATGAGCTTTCATTCAATAAGCATTCGTGCAATGAGTTTTCAACCCGATGCGTCTTTGCCCCATTAAGCCGAACCTGATACTTCTCCATCAGCTTTTGGCTCCCCAACAGTACCTCCTGACCGTCCACCGTAGCCTGCAGGCCCATTCCCGGTATTTCGATCTGGTTTTCGACGACCGGCAGCGGCTTCTCCGGATCTCTCCCGGCCTGCTCTCCGATGTAGTCGGCAATCGCCCTGGCAATCGGATGCGTCGAATGTTTCTCCACGGCATGGACTATTGTGAGCAGATCGTCGCCACGGCCATTTACACTTTCCACTTTCCGGACGGAGAAGGTGCCTCTGGTGAGGGTGCCCGTTTTGTCAAATACCACAGTGGTTACATTTTTCAAAGCATCCAGGAAGTTCGATCCTTTCACCAGTATTCCATTGCGGGAGGCGGCCCCGATGCCCCCGAAATAACCCAGCGGAATGGAGATGACCAGGGCACACGGACACGAGATGACCAGAAACACCAGTCCGCGATACAGCCAGTCCTGGAACACATAGGGACTTACAACAAGTGCGGGGATGGCAACCAGCAGTGTTGCAAGAAGTACAACCGCCGGAGTATACACTCTGGCGAAGGACCTTATAAAAAGTTCGGTCTTTGCCTTGCGGGTGGCGGCATTCTGAACCAGTTCCAAAATCCGTGTAATGGAGCTGTTCTCGTATGAGGCAGTGACCTCGACTGCAATGACCCGGTTCAGATTGATCATCCCGGCAAGTACTTTCTCCGCTCTACCGAAATGGCGCGGTTTGCTCTCTCCTGTGATGGCCGACGTATCAAATGCGGCCCGTTCTGTCAAAAGTCTACCGTCCAGCGGAATCCGTTCACCGGGATTAACCTGAATTATCTCCCCAATTCGAATGGATTTCGGATGTACAGTTTCCAGAGAATTTCCACGTTTGACATGAGCCGTTTCCGAACGGACATCCAGCAGGGATTGGATATTTTTCCGGGCCCGGTTGACCGCATTTTGCTGAAAAGCTTCGCCGATTGCATAAAAGAGCATCACGGCAACCCCTTCCGGATATTCACCGATATAGAAGGCGCCGATCGTTGCGATTCCCATCAAAAAAAACTCGGTAAAAACATCCCCTTTCCTCAGATGGAGAAACGCCTGATGTAATACCGGGAGTCCGACCGGTACATAGGCGAAGCCATACCAGAAGAGTCTGACAGACTCTGTGAACCATGGAGATGCCAAAAGAAGATCAAATGCCAGACCCGACAGCAGCAAGACGAGGCTGACAAAGGGCCTCCAGTGACTGCGCAGGTCAATCCACGAAGTTTCATTGCCGTGGCTCTTCTGCTGTGATCCGCAGCAGGATGCATTTTTTGTGCAACACGATACATCTTCCGCGTAGTACGTTGTATCTTTCGCACAGCATGATGTATCCTTCGCAGGAATCAATGGGTTGTTTGTTGGGTCAACTTGCTTCAAAATAGATAATGGTTATCTCTCGATTGCCGAAACCGAATCATCACTCACCGTCCACGACATGCTGGCCGGAGCGTTGTGATCCCCGCTGATGTTTTTGTACTGATGCTATTGTGTAATATGCTATGTCCGTTGCTATTGCTATGTCCGGTTAATATTCCACACCAAAATACCATCAGCAGGCATGCAACAACAGTGCAAAGTTCAGGAAGCACAGGAAGGGCAGGTTCCGGTTACGACAAAATTGACATAGGTGGGTTCAAAAGAGTCAGGCAAGTCCATCTCCGGAATAGTTAGATGAGGAAAGCAATAGGTTTTTTCACATCGTGAGCAGTAGAAGTGAACATGCATATCGTCCGGATAGGAGCAGGTGCAGTCATCCCTGCAGAGGGCATATTTGGTGTTGCCGCTGTCATCGTGAATTTGATGAACCAGACCGTGTTCCCGAAAGGTTTTAAGCGTGCGATACAAAGTGGTACGGTCGGAGTGAGTCAGGTGACTTTCAAGATCGGAAAGGCTGATGGCCTCCTCCTGCCCGATCAGATACTCGAGTACGAGCAGACGCATGGCTGTCGGATGAATATCTCTGGCCTGCAGTTTATCTTCAAGTTCTTTGGTTGTCATGTGTCACTTGAGATATGATTACCCAGCTCCCGATTGGACTGCTGGTTTTCGCGGTTTCTATGAATCTGTTGCAGACATAATACAGGTATTTAAAGAATGAAATAAACGTTACCCTTCAGTAACCTAACCAATAAAACAGCAAAGGAATTTACAATGAAATACACAGTATTTTTGATTATGGTGTTTTTGATGGCCGCTTGCGGTGGCAACGGCGACCACGCCAGGCATTCCGGTTCGGATGTACCTCAAAATCAGCAAGGCGAGCATATGCACCAGGATCAGGACGCAAATGCAGATATGTCATCACC
>SKXL01000243.1 GCA_007128425.1 Balneolales bacterium
AACCTCCATGACAGCAGGGCGCTTTGAGGCAGGTGCGGCGGCATCAAGGAGGGCCAGCAAACTCTCTTCATCGGGTTGAACTCCCGGAGGTAGCCACAGTGCCACACCTGAAAAGTCACTGGTATAAAATGCGGTATCGCTTGAAAACGCATTACCTCCAAATGCTTCGAAAAACTTCGGACTGTATTCGAGATAGGCACCGGCTTCAGGCCAGAGCCATCTAAACTGCGGATCCGATGAAAACGCCAAAACGATTGTCACAAGTGCTGAAGCACCATCATCGGGGCCGGCTTTGTTTACATTGGATTTGATTTCCGGTTGTTTGATTTGGGAATTATTCATGGTGATGTTATCTGTGTTGATATTTTTAGCATGAAACCACATCTCATTATTGAGTACATGCTTGTGTATCACTTCAGTTGCAGTATAACAGCACTATTTGGACATGTCATGAGTGCGTGCACGTAATTTTTACACGCAGATAGAGCGAGAGAGAGGCAGTGAGAGAAATGAGTTCCGCAGGTCTGGTAATTCACCCTGGATGCAGACGCTACACTTCTGCCACCAGTTCATTTCGATGAGCAAACGCAGTGGCTTTGGAACGAGCTGACTTTCCGGAGATACCCAGTTTTCCGTAGATATTGGAAATGTGCCGCTCCACGGTTCGAATGCTGATAAAGTGGGCAGAGGCGATTTGTGCGTTGCTTTTTCCTTTTGCCAAATCACACAATATCACCTTCTCCCTGCCTGTAAATGCATCCGGTGATGGTGAATCTGCATATTCTGCCGTCAATGACTTTATCTTTTTCAAAATATTTCTGGCTCTGTTCTGCTCAGGGATTGCCGGCAGCTTTTTGAAGGTCTCCAAGGCGGAATGGATCTCCTTCAGCGCCGGCTGTTTCCGGTCTAGACAATGAAGCGCTTCGGCCATGCCGCACCGGGAACGGGCTGTTTGAAAAGGATTATTGTTTCTGTCAAACAGCTCAACCGATCGTTCAAATCTATCACAGGCTTGCAGATACTCCTTTTTTGCAAGGCACACCATACCATTTGTGTAATGCGCAAACGCAAGAAGGGGTTCCGTTCCGGTCATTTCAGCTATTCTTTGCAATTGTGTGGAAGCATCGGCAGCCTCTGCATAGTTGTGGAGTGCCAGGTGAGCCAGCGTGAGGATCTCCAGTCCCATTGGGAGCATCAACCGGCACCGTTCGGGAGTGTTCCGGAGATATCGTTCTGCAAGATTTATCGCAGTTTCCGGTTCACCACGGTCGTATGCGAGGGCCGCTCTCTCCAGAAGGACAAGATTTGCTCCCAGCATTCTGAACGGCTTTTCCCCTGCCCTGTTTAACAGGTCATCTGCTCTGTCGTACTCACCGCGGAAGCGAAAGATACCGGCGAGCTTTACCAACCCTTCGGCGGCATGAGCGGGACGGGATTCGATCAGGCTGTTTGAAGCTTTTTTCAGCAGGGTTTCAGCCTCATCCCAGTCTCCATTCCAGATCAGCACACCGGCGTAGTGGATCTGACAAAACGAAAACATCAGGGGAAATGTACCGTTGCCGGTCCGCCTTTTTACACTGAAACACCATTGAACCGCCCGGCTGTAGTCGCGTACATATTCACAGGCCGCAATCAGGTAGCAGCATACATTGATGCTGGTTTCCAGGTCGGAAATCTCTCCGGCCATAGCGGCCGTTGCCGCTTCATCAAGCAGAGGCATGCCTTCATCAACCTTCCCCTCAAAAACAAGGGCAAGCCCCTGCAGGGCGATGCTCATCATCTGAAGATCAAAATCCTGAAGCTGTTGCGCGATGCCGGCAGATTCTTTGCCAAGCCGGAAAGCTTTGACCGGATCATGTTCCGCCTCAATGGCCACATTTCCGTCCCAGGCTTTGATCCAGCCGTGCTCGGGGACCGTCTCCATCTTTTCGAGAAGCCTGTGTGCACGCCGGCTCCAGCCATTCGAAAGCGCATATTCTCCCCGGAATGAGAAATAGTCATAGGCAATGCTGATCGCCACACGGGCGGCTGCTTTTGCGTTACCCTGTCCGCGGTAGAGCTGAAACGCCTTTTCCCTGGATTTGAATGTGGTTTCGGCATCATCCAGCCACCAGGCGGCAAGGCCGAGAGATTCCAACACTTCCGGAGTCTCCTTGATCTCATGCGCCGCTTCAAAGTACTTTTTTGCTCCGGCCCAGTCTGTTCGCTCCATCGCCTTGTGGCCATTCTCCTGTAATATTTGAACATTTCCCGTAGCTGTTGGCATGGTACACGAATTTTATTGAGAGGCGCTTAATGACTCACAATTCGTAATAGTAACGAAAAAAGAATCAAATATTTTAAAATGGCGTTAATGCTCTGCCATTTTCCGAAACTATGGTCTCATCATAAACTCGTTCACAATCCGAAAAAACTCATCCGGCCGCTCAATCTGAGGATAGTGTCCGGCTCGTTCCAGTAAAACCAGTCTCGCATTCGGAAGTGCGGCCTCCCATTCAATCATGGCTTCAGCAGGAAAGATGTCGTCTGTACCGGTAATAACAAGAACGGGAAGATCAATGTGCTGTAGCCGGTTCCTGAATTCATAATTTTCGATGGATGCCATCGTATGTGTGCCGACCACAGCAGCATTTCTAAGCGCTCTACCGGAACCGGCGCAAAAATTCCCCTTCATGCTTCGAATCAATTCCAGATTATGCGGGTCTGAAAAATAACCCCGAATGAAGACTTCCCGGAATTCGTCGCAAGATTTACGCACGCTGATCAAGGTATCCTGCCGTGCAAGCCTGAGTCTGTCCACTTCATCCCTTGTGGCATCGTCCATCCTTGCCATAACGTTCGAATGCAGCTGAGGCAAATAAGGGTCAAAGCGGGTCGGACCGGGACTCAAATGAACCAATTTCTCCACTTCATCAGAAGGCCGCTTGCTGTTATTCCGGTGTTCCGCACTGCACCATCAAGAGAGCGGCAAAAAAAAACAATTGATAACTTTACGAGGTACTGTATTCTTGTTTTATTCATGAATTTCTCTGGTAGTTCGTTAATCAGTTAATAGCTCATCAATCCGGCCAATAATCGCATCGGCCGATTCCAGTAGTACCGGCGTGATATAGGTTACATCAAAGGCAAACATCCGCCGGTCCCACAAAACGGTTCTGAACTCCGGGTCGCGGTACAGGGTGTAGCTTTTGTCTTGTTCACCGGTTCTGTGCATTCCGGGATCGCTGAACAGCCCGTGTTTGTAGATATACGGTCGGGCGGTGATATCCCACTGGTTGTCCCACTCCCGTTTGGCGTCGGCATATTCTTCGAAAAGCGCCGCGTGCCGGGCAATCATCATTTTCAATTCGGGGTCGGATACATAGCGTCCGTTCAGGATATCCCTGTAAGCCAGTATAGCGCGGTCGTATTGCCGGGTGACCATGATCCCTCTTACCAGATCCGTATTTGACGTATCTGCTCTTAGTTCAGCGAACAGGGAATCGATTCTCGCCACAATATTCATCCCGATTTCATGAATCAGGGATATGTTTTCCCGGTGGTCGATGAAATCCTGGCGAATGGTTTGCAGGTAGATTTTTTCGGATTTATCTGTTTTAGTGATGCTGTCGGCCTCCTGACTATAAACCATGGAAAATGAACCGGCTGAAAGGACCAATATCCATACGAGTAAACAGACAATAATTGTCTTCATAATTACTCCAATTAATTACGATTAAACCGCACCATACCGGTTTTCCGGTAACCGGTGCAGGGATTATTCTATCTTTCACAGCCGGCCGTCAGCACCTTTTCGAGCTCAGTGAGCAGCTTTATATCGTTCACCGGAAATCCCTCTCCTGGGCCGCCCGGAACCGATGCCGGCACGGTCCCGCTGCGCCTCCACTCCATCAGGAGCGCAAAATTCTCCGCCATCAACTCATCGGGGTGGATGATGTACGATGAGTTGCGCTGCATGCGCTCGATCCAGTCCGTGTCGCCGAATTGATAGACGATCGGATAACCGTTTTCGTCCCGCAGAACGGCGCGCGTGACAGTGTCGACCGGAAGAAGGACGAAGTCGATCGCCTCGAAGAACGCACCCATACTCACCCCGCCCTCAGAAATTGCGATGAATTCCTCGAGAGGAACGGCAGCCTGATAGGCGGGCGTCACATCGACGGGACCGGAGGCCGCTTGCACGGTCAGTACATACTCGTACCGGGATCCGTAGATGGGATTGCTAAGGCGGCGGTATTCGAGCTCAGCGGGATATTCAAGCCCGGGGAATCGCCTGAACCCGAGGAGTGCGTACAGCTCATCGCGCCACGCCGGGTACTCCAGGGACAGCAGATGAAACAGCTCGTGGGCGAACAGAAAGAAATCGCGGCGCACATCCCCGGAAACGGCGATCCGACCCTTGGGGAATATGATGCTTCGATTGCGGACGTACACCGCATTGAACTCCTCGAGACCGGTCGTCTTCACCATGAAGACATCCGGTATGTCCAGGTTCAATCCCGCAAGCGCCTCACTGAGCTGATCGACCAGTGATCTCCAGTAGACCAGTTCGTCCTGGGTCCACGCGGCGGCCTCACCCGATACGAACTCGAGAAATTCCCGCGTGTTCGTGGGTTCCAGGGTACGCAAACGAACGCCCCTGTCGAACGCGCTCAGCTGCCGCGCCCACTCATCGGAGCGCCCGAGGATTTCGCGCGCACGGTGGATGTCGGCAAATCGAAGCCGATCCGACAGTGTCGTCTCCGTCAGACACCCGTCATCGCCGGACCGATCTGTCCCCTCTTCCTTCCTGAACTGAGCGGACGAGTCGCTCTGATGTGCCAGCCATTCGGCGAAGCGCTCTTCCCGAACCCGTTCATCAGCGGCAGCGGGCCGGGCGGCTATAGCTTGTGCCAACTCCCCGACCGCCCATTCATTCCGGTATCCGTCGGTGTAGCTGGGCAGAAATGGACCATGCTGCTCCAGTATTCCCCCGGAAATAAGGACGATTGTATTCTCCCTTTCCAGGGCACGAATCTGTTCGGTGTTTAGCTCTGCGATATGCAGAACCTGGGCCGGGACGAATGAGTGCCCGATTGTCAACAGAGCAAATAGGCACAGAATCAACGTTCGTATGTTTTGTGTATGATTCATTGCATCATCTCTCTCCATACATTGCAGTTATTTGTTCATCTGTCAGCCGCAAAAACCTGTCTGCATTGTTGAAGATTATATCCAGCTTCTGTTCACTCGTTAAAAAAGCGGCTGTCTCTATGCTTTCGATCGCTGTTTCAATCATTTCCGGCCATGGGTCTCATAGGCACTGAAAATTAGAATTCGATGTCTATGTGAGATCGAACTCAAGTGCAATGACCATCCCGTTCAGTTGATCTGGCGCCAGCGACATCCAGTCCCCTGCTCCACTTTCCCGAACACGCACCGTCAGCTCCTGCAGGGATATTCCGGGCTCGACCTCGAACTGATGATACGACACCACTCCGTCTGACATCTGATCACTTGGAATGGCCGGGAACGGCGGCAAGAGGGACGTCTCGAAATCGAGCTCCCTGTCGCTGAGCATCCAGACAACACACCGGATGATTCGGGGGGTTCGCGCCCCCCGTGCAGCGGGAGGCAGCAGTCCCGGACGCAACGGCAAAACAAAGCGTTGCTCTCCCCCTGAACCCGCGAAGAATGCATCCCATGCTTCGGGGAACTGGCCCCGGCCATCGAACGCGATTCCGATCGTGTCCGGTGCTTCCGCTTCAACAAATTGTTGCGCTGCTTCCCGCAGGGCGCGGCCGCCGTCGAGGGCAGTGTAGTGGAGATGGAGCTTCACATCGGTCACTGTCGAGATATCCAGATAGTTACGCGATGGCGGCAGCGCTATCTTCCACTCACTGATAACGCCGGCATTCTCGAACGGGAGATAGCGGGGGTCGGCCAGGTTCTCGGTAATGTCGCGTACGAAAAGTCCCGGATCGTCGACGGCGTTACCGGTGACAATGCCCTGGACGGCGGCGAACCCGTCAACGAACCGCGGATCATCCTCAGGTGACGGCCGGCGCAGAAACCCTCTTTCTGCTCCTCCGTACTCATCATCTCCCAATCCGTTGAGAGCTACGAGCCGAATACGTGCGGTCACGGATATTCCTTTCGGCCTTCGTACGTCTATTGCGAAACGACCGGATCTGCCGGTCCTGGTCTCGGCCAGTATCACCTCATCGCGCAACTGTGGCCATATAACACGAACCACCGCACCCGAAATCGGTCGACCATTAGCATCAAGGACGATTCCGGTTGTCAAGATACCGCTTCTCTTGTCATTCATACAGGATACCACCTTTTTTGTTGGATACGGAATAGCATTCATATTCTTTAACACTATACACGGAAGGCTGCTGGAAATCCTCCACCATTCCGGGAATCGGATCAGCCATCGATCCATGGTCTGTTCAAATCACCGTGTTTGTCCTTCAAGCTCCGGAAAGCGCGATTGTACCCGCCATTCGGGCCAAACCTGATTCCTGTCAACAGCCCGAACTCGTCAATGTAAAAGCGGCCATTGCCCTGATTTTAATAAAATATTCCTAATAAGTAAATAAATAACATGTTTTTGTGTCCAAATAACCAATTCATATAATATTATAACAATGGTCCCTTCGATTGGAAAGATCGCCGCGATGCATTCGAGATAGTCCCGATCGCGGTCCAGATGCCATCCCCGTCAGCTCAGTCTCACTTTCATTGCCATAATCGGCAATATTTATCCCATTCTGACTAGAATCGCCGTATATTTCCTATTGCAAATAATACCACCGCCGTAACATCCGCACGAAACAAGCTCCGGGCCTCTCCTGGAACAGACACGTATTGGAGAACTGCTTTTTATTGATCCTTACCGCTATTGCCGCCGCTGCCTTTTTCATCAAGGGGCTGACCGGCTTCGGTCCGGCGCTCATCTTCATTCCCGTCGGCGCCCTGTTCTTTGCCCCTCAGTCCATCATTGTGGCAAGCTCATTTTTAGACCTCATGGCGGGACTTATTATGTGGCGGACGGTGCGAAGCGTGCAAAGTATCCCGTTCATGACAGGCCTCGTTGTGGCCATGGCGGTGGGAACCGTCACCGGCGTCTTTCTGCTCTCATATGTCCCGGCGGATACCTTCCGGATCCTGCTGGGCATGGCGGTATTCATCCTGGGACTGTGGTTCTCCCTGTTCCGCACCAAAGCGTCCTTCGACCGCTTGCAGGAGCATCTTCCGGATAAATGCAGCCGCAAGGATCTTGGCTTTGCCGGTGCCTCCGGTGTTTTGGGCGGGCTCTTCGGGATAAGCGGTCCCCCCATCATATGGCATCTGGGCAGGCAGTTCCAGATGGTGGTCTTTCGGGATGTGCTTATCGTTTTCTTCGTCTTCGGAGCCATCGCACGGATCATCTCGTTTTCGGTCGCCGGTCTGGTCACCACCGAAACACTAATGTTCACCGCTGCCGGCATACCCGGACTACTTATCGGCCTTTATTTCGGGACCAGGGTATTTTTCAAAATCGACGAAACGGTCTTCAGCAAGACGGTTGGAGTTGCGCTAATTGCGTTCGCCATACTGCTGGTGGTGTGATATTTTCATTCTGATGGAGTTTTCACGAAGAGAAACAACCGGTCCACCTGTCCCCGGCAGCTGTCCGACATGTATCACAAAATCACCTAATACGAAGACGCCCTCAACATGGACACGCCCGTACTTACCCGCGGGGAGGATAACCGGGTCTGCCCTTAGCGATCGATTGCACCGGATTGCACATCAGGAGTTCAGAAGATCAGAAGATCAGGATCCCGGGTTCAGTTCCGCAGTGAACGGCACCCGCCTGCCCTGCTCCATGACCCGATCAAGCTCCTTTTGATGGGCACATTGTTCTTCCAGGAGGATGGCATCACAACGCAACATTACAATATCGGTTGCAAATGGCCAGGGCGAAACATGCCATGCTTCGGGATGTTCCTTAGCATGCCCTTCTGTCGGCGACCCTCTTCTGGACAGGCGAACCTTATTTGATCCGTACTCATGTAAGGGCCCGCTTTCAAGCAAGGTGTCGTCCTCAAACGAATGCCCCCTCTCCAGCGTGGGAATGTCATCCAGCTCGGTTTCATCCGATTCACCAAGGATCAGAAACAGCGACAGATAGTCGAAGGTGGATAATAACCTGAAATGCTGCTCCAGGTTTTTGTCATGGATGAAGGGCCCGTAAAAGCTGTCGACCTCAAGATCGGCGATGAGCCTCTGCTGCAGCGCATGCTGCCGCGATTTGAAGTGGCCGGCTTTCAACCTGACGGATTCTGTCTCCCGGGAGAAATCATGCATGGAGAATAAGCCCATAATGTGCCTGGATACCAGCAGCGCGGCAAACCGGCTGGAATACTCCGCCAGTGCTGCAGACTGTTTCCAAATGGACATGTGATCCTCCATTGGAATATTTTTGAAATCATGGGGCAAACCGGTATCGGGATTCCATTCGGGTTGGATGTCGCGGTCCACCCAGCCGTCATCATGACGGGCTGCCGCAAAACAAAGCTCCTTCCAGGGTGCCGGCCTGGCAAAACCATGTCCACCCCAGTTCTCTGCTATTTGTCCGGACAACCAGGCATGGGCCGGCTGGGTGATCAGTAGCCAATGATCGTTGTTATTCCTGATGACCATAATATTTATAGCGATTTTTTTTTCAGAGCCACCATGACCGCCCTGTGGATTCTGTAATGAGGAGGTCACCGCAGTAATGCATGCGTGCCGGGTTGCGGGCGGACACTTGAGTTCAGTTATTCTTTTTTAATGGTGCATATCGTCCTTATCATGACCTGCTTCATCACAACATCAAAACGTCAGATCTGCCTGTCTACCTGCTCCTGCATCTCCTAACAATATCAACATGTTGCCGGAGAAGTCCATTCCAACCGCAGTTTTCTGATATGCGGGTATCTCCAATTACCTTTTGGAGGCCGGATATATCACCTGGTCAGGCAGTTCCAGATGGTGGCCTTCATTCCGACACGAGATTCATGATAGCGGTCCCAAGTTTGTGAAATTATTGCCAAGGCTTCTATGTTGAGATAGATAGCATGCAATTATGTAATATGCCTTTAAAAAAACCAGATAACTGGTAATCACCAACAGCAAGGGTAATCATATGTGGGAATTGGCTTATGATAAATAGAAGGCATTATTATGATAAAGAACCAGATTCCCGGTAGTGACTCTGCATAAACCAACACATGCATATGAAGAAAATTGAAAAAAAACTGGATATCATGAATACTGTTAAGCTTGTATTTGCCATACTGTTGGGAACAACATCCGGAGTACTGATGGGTTTTATTCTATCACCCATGACCAAAAGGAGAAAAAAAACCAAGAACGGTTAGCCTGCCAGGTCCGATAGCTGACAATACTTGCGCCCAATTCTCAGAGTACCGTATCATATTTCCGTATTCAACGTGACATCACGGGCTGAAAAACCAACATAAAGCATGTGCCGGGTGAGATACTATTGTTTCCCGCCTGCCACCCGGCAATAACAGCCTTGCCAGTATTGCAATATTTCTGCAAGTGCATATGCGACGCTACGGCATGAGCATTTTATCTGATTAATTATTGAAAAATCATTGATTTATGTAACACAACTCAGGAAACCTATAACAGGGACCGCGATTTATATCCGTACCTTGAAAGGCAAGAATGAGAAGGTACGCTCAATATCAATGTGACTGCAATCCACGGCCAATCTTCTGCAAGTCTGCTAAAATCTGGCGCTCGGAAAAACTAATTGATGAAATGTCCATGTCGGAAAACCGACATTCAGGAGCATGATTAAAAAAGTCATGGACATTATATGTGACCTAATGAATCAAAGATTTTAAACACATGAAAGTCACCAAAACGGATATAAAAAATAGAACAAAACTGCCCAGGGTAAAGAAGCAAGCTATAAAGCTGAGTGAAAATGTCATAAAAAAAACTCAAAAAGCAAATCGGTTCTTTTTGGCAGTTGGTGAATTCAATTTGTTTTTCTGGCTTACGACGAAAGCGACTTTTTCTCGCAATTTTGAGTTCAAAGAATTCCTTCGGCAGTGTTTCCTGGTGGGCAATAAAACGTTGCCGCTTATAACAATAACCGGGCTTGTTATCGGATTGGTGCTTACAATTCAATCCCGGCCTATACTTGCAGATTTCGGAGCCACCTCCTTGCTGCCGGGAATGATAGCTTTGTCCATTGTGAGGGAAATGGGGCCGGTTGTGACAGCATTGATTTGTGCCGGGAAAATCGGTTCGGGAATGGGCGCTGAACTGGGTTCCATGAGAGTATCGGAACAAATTGATGCCATGGAAGTATCGTCCATAAATCCCATTCGATTTTTAGTGG
>SKXL01000026.1 GCA_007128425.1 Balneolales bacterium
ATCGACTTTGCCATCAAACAGCACGGAATTCCGGTCGAAATCTTCGGGAAGGGACATCAGATCAAGAATGCTCTCATCAAAAATACCGAGGTTGGCAGCACTGTGAACATTAAAAACTACCTGCGTCCGGGAAAAATTGTCATCATCCTTGTATATGGACTTGAGAAATACCGGAATAAAACCGGATGCCCAGTCGTGACAGTGTATAACATCAGGCTTCCAACCAAGTTTCTTAACGGTTTCCAAAACACCCTTATTATAAAATACCAGACGCTGATCATTATCGGGAAAAAATTCATCGGTCTGAGGGTCGGTAAACAGTCCTTTTCGCTTGAAGAAGGTATCGTTATCCAGGAAATACACCTGAAGCTTAGCATTGGGAATACTGGCCACCTTGATCCGCATACTCTCTTGCTTGCCGCCAACATGAACTTTGATTCCAGCAAGCCGTATTACCTCATGGAGTCGGTTCCTTCGGTCATTGATAGATCCGTATTTGGGCAAGAGCAGGCGGATTTCAAACCCTTTGTCCTGAAGTGATGCAGGAAGAAAACGAAGTAGATCCGCGGTGTGGGTCATCCGCGCAAATGGTGAAATTTCAGCTGCAGCGTATAGGATTTTCATAGTTAGGTCAATTCACGGTTCCAGACTGTTTATTAAATTCCAAAAAGCGTAATACGGGCATTGCAGGTTAACAACCCGTGAGCCTGCGGAATAAATCGGCCATATTAAATGAATACAGATATTTATCTGCCTCCCATATAATTCGGTAATATGTTGTGGAGATTGGCCGTGGTGGTTAATCCCTAAATATACGCAAAAATGGCCTGAACCGAAAACGGTCAAGGTTCTTCAGCACTAATATCAGACAAATTTGAATCGATTCGGGCGTCACGGGAGTTGCGGTTGCTGATGGCGATGACATGCCTTATGCGATCCCTGTCAATTTGTTCCAGCATTTCATCGGTATATCGCCACAACCAGTTGTTTTCTGTCGTTCCGGGAAAGTTCATACGATGCTCCCCGTCCAGCTCCAAAAAATCCTGTAACGGGAAAATAGCCTGGTTGGCAACGGAAAGCATGCCTAGACGGATCAGCTGCCAGCTGACATCGGTGCCGTCGGATTGCGTGTATTCACGCAAGTAATTCTTTTCTGAATCGGGTGCCTGGTTATACCAGCCAAGCGTGGTATCGTTATCGTGTGTACCCGAATAGACAATACAGTTGGCGCTATGGTAATTGTGTGGAAGAAAACCGTTACCGGGATCATCAAATGCAAATTGCAGCACTTTCATACCCGGAAAATCAAACCGGTCTCTTAACCTGACAACATTCGGTGTGATGACACCCAGATCTTCAGCAATTATGGGCAGTTTGCCAAGCTTTTTTTCAATGGCTACAAACAGCTTCTCGCCCGGCCCCTTGACCCAGCGACCGTTTTGTGCTGTTTTGGCATCGGCCTTGATCTCCCAGTAAGCATCAAATCCTCTAAAATGATCCACTCGAATGGCATCAAACATGACAAACATCTGTCTGAACCGGTCAATCCACCAGGAATAGCCATCTTTTTGCAGCTCTGTCCATCGGTAAAGCGGATTTCCCCAGAGCTGGCCGGTTTCACTGAAATAGTCGGGTGGCACACCGGATACAAGCAGCCTGTTTCCGGTGTCATCGACATCAAAATACTTCTTATTGGCCCAGACATCGGAGCTGTTGTGGTCTACAAAAATCGGTATGTCACCAATAATCTTTATCCTTTTTTTGTTGGCATACCGGCGCAACGCCATCCATTGCTCGAAAAATTCAAACTGAACCCAGTATTGAGCATCCATTCGTGCCCTGTATTTCTTTCGGGCAGCCTGGAGTTCCTTTTTCTCCCTGCGTGCAAGCCCCTCATTCCACTGGTTCCATGGTCTTTTTCCGCTATCAATCAGACAGGACATGAACAGTACATAATCATCGAGCCATGACGCGTTTTCTTTTTTAAAATTCCTGAACCGCTTTTGTTCATCGGGATCATTGCGTTCATAAAATCGTTTGCATGCCAGTGTGAACAATGCATCCTTGATCTCATAAGCCCTGTCATAGTCAACGCGGGTTGACTGTGAAATTCTTTGTTCATCCAGCTCCTTTTTTTTCAGAAGGCCTTTTTTCCGTAAAATTTCCGGGCTGATAAGGTACGGATTCCCCGCAAATGCCGAGTAACTGGCATAAGGTGAATTGCCGAACCCGGTTGGACCAAGCGGCAGGATTTGCCAGACACCCTGGTGCGTCTCCTCAAGAAAATCAATGAAACGATACGCCTTGTTTCCAAGATCTCCAATCCCGAACTCCGAAGGAAAGGAAGTAGGATGTACAAGGGTGCCGCAAGATCTGATAAAGTCCATACACTGATCGGATTGAATTACATTGATTTAATAATGACTCCGGCCAGCGGAGGAATATTGATGTTCACCTTTGCCGGCTGGCTGTGGAACTCTCCCTCTTCTGCCACCAGATCCACATTGCCGAAGTTGCTGCCCCCATAAAATTTCGAATCACTATTGAAAACTGTACGGTATTTACCGGCTTTTGGAACACCGATTACATAGTCATAATGTACTTGTGGCGTAAAGTTGAAGATGCAAACCAGCGTATCATAGTCTTTTTTACCCCTTCTTATGAAGGCCAGAATTCCGTTGTCTGCATC
>SKXL01000043.1 GCA_007128425.1 Balneolales bacterium
GATCGTGAGTGAACTGATCGTGAGTGAACTGATCGTGAGTGAACTGTTGTGGCATGACGCGGGTCCCGTATTTCCGCTACTACAGGAAGCTGCTATAACTGTTTATTTCGCAATATATCAATTCGTTGCCGAATGCAAACAAGCTTATGATTAAACGGATGAGATCCTGAAATATCACGCCCTGCCGGTACTGTATCCTTTTAAAAAAAAATCCATCATTCACTTTAAGTAACATTTGCCTTCTTGAAAATCCATTATATTTCGCTCAAAACAATAATTTTTACAAATACAGATGTTGACTATACGTATCATTCGTTTTTGATGAAAAGGACATTGCGTGATCGGGCTGAATTTGAGGACGAAATGGGAGAAAGTGAGGGAGTGTTCATCTCATACGCCGCATTTTCAAAAAATTCAAAAAGACTTTGATTTGCAAAGCATTATTGAAATAATGAATTCAACGTTCCGTAGCCCAGTGGTTTCGACAAATACCTGTCCTTGAGACCGAACCCCTCTGCCTTTTTCTTGTCGCTCACATCCATCGAACTGGTCAGGATGTAGGTGACGACAGAACCGCTGTCCGGCAGCTCAAGAAACGCTTCGTAGAAATCCCATCCATCCCAGACCGGCATGTTCAGGTCCAGAAAAATGATATCCGGCAGGGGTTCGCCATTGTCCGATCGCTCTTTCAGGGCTTCATAAGCCACTTTCCCGTTGTGGAAATCAATGATCTTCCCTACGCGTCCGGTCTTTTCCAGATATTTCTTCGTCAGGAACACCTGAATCATGTCATCCTCTATCAGGCAGACTTCAAATGATTTTTCCATTGGGCAGACACACTTTGAATACCGATCCCCTGTTGACTTCACTCTCAACTTCCACATTTCCACCCATTGCCTCGACCTGATGCTTTGTGATAAACAGGCCAAGTCCAATGGAATTCGAATTCTCATTAAACTTCTTGTACATCTTGAAAATTTTGTCCCCATGCCGCTTCATGTCGATTCCGATGCCGTTGTCCTCGAATCTCATGGTGATGTAACCGTTCTTCCTGTTTTCCGTAATCCGGACGTAGGAATCCCTGTCCCCGGAGCCGTACTGGACGGCATTTGACAGCAAATTAATGATAATACTGTCGAGATACGCCGGCACTGTGTGGATATTTACATCTGGCGGCACGTCATTGATGATATTCACATTGTTTTTCTTCGCTATGATGCCAATACCGGCGATGGCCTTGACTATCGCCTCACGCAGGTTAAGCGTCTTCCATTCCAGCTCTTTGTTTAGTTGTATTTCCAGCACCTCGTTCAGATGTCCGATGGTTGTCTCAAGGTTATCTGCCGAGCCTTTCAGCATCTGGACGAACTGTTTCCGGTAGGTCTCCGGATCCTCCATTTCAAACAGCATCAGGACTCCAAGCATATTCGCGGTATGGATCCGCAGGTTGTGGGAGACGATATGGGTGAAATTGCGCAGACTTTCGCTCTGCTTTTCCTCGGTCTCCAGCAAGGATGTGATCCTTTCCAGATAGTTGTGGCTCTCGGTGGTATCCTCTTTTACGGCAAGGAAGTTCGTGATCATCCCGTCCTCGTTGAAAACCGGCGATATTCTGGCCGACTCCCAGTATCCCTCCCCGTTTTTCTTCTTGTTGTGCAATTCACCCTGCCATACCTTGCCCGAGTTGATGGTTTTCCACATGTCCCGGTAAAACGCATCGGATTGCGTGCCGGATTTGAGGATCCTGGGGTTTTGGCCGATGGCCTCCTCCTGTGAATATCCGGTTAATTCAGAGAATTTGGGGTTGACATATTCGATGGTCCCTTTGGTATCCGTAATCATTACGCTGGATGGACTTTGCTCCACTGCCGTGGACAGTTTCCTCAGCTCATTATCGATCCGTGTGCGCTCATCGATCTGCTGCTCCAATTCTATGGAATACTCGTTCAGATGCTTAAAGTTGCGTGTTCTTTCAATCAGATGCGCCGCCTGGTCTGCAAATCCCTGCAGCAGCTGGATCTCTTCCTCTGTGAAGTAGTACGGTTTGCCTACAGAACTCAAAATCAGGAAGCCTATGGTATGATCCATTACACGGATGGGAAGGTAGAGGTTTGACCTCAGATTCCTGGTTTTGACTATTCCCTCTTCCGCAGGGGTGAGCTTGGCCTTAGACGTATCAGGCAGGAAGACATGCCTGCCGGTCGTCAGCACTTTTTCAATGTACGGATGGTCTTTCAGGCCGGAAACCCGGAATTCATCAGGAAAAGCAACGGGCAAGTCCGGCAGCGCAGCTTTCAGATAGATCGAATCTTCGTTCTCCTGCAGGTAAATGGCACCGCTGCCCAGCTTCATCACACTGACAGCTTTTTCCACAATCGTCTTCATGATATCTTTCTGATCGATCTCAGAGGTCATTTCCCGGCTAATCTGAAGGAAAGACTCAAGTCGACGATTGCTTTCAATCAATGTCTGCTCTGCATTCATGCGCTTTGAGATATCCCTGCCAATCCCGACCAACCCCTTCACCTTGCCTTCTTTGTCAAATATGGGAGATAAGCAGGTCTGATAATAGACCGTGGTATCTTGATCGTCAACCGACCATGTATACTCCACATACTCACCCTTCAGCGCTCGCTCATTGGCCTGCATGTGAGGCCTGGCCCAATCCTCGCCATACAGATCGAC
>SKXL01000163.1 GCA_007128425.1 Balneolales bacterium
CCGGCAGATCCCGAATACCAAACTTATGGAATCAACCTAGCTGTTCGTCCGGGTTGTACCGGAAACCGGCAAGTGACTCATCCATCACCTTGACCGGATTGTTTTTGCCGTCAAGCAGTACAATCCGCGGTTTGTGTTCGCGGGCTTCTTCCTCGGTCATGCGTGCATAAGCGATAACGATGATGCGGTCGCCCACATTGGTCAGCCTGGCGGCCGGTCCGTTCATGCACACTTCCCTGTCACCCCTTTTGCCCGGGATGGTGTAAGTCTCCAGTCGCGACCCGTTATTAATATTGACCACCTGCACTTTTTCGTATACACGAATTCCGGCTGTCTCCAGCAGCTCCGGGTCGATGGTGATGCTCCCTTCGTAATACAGATCGGCTTGCGTCACTGTAAGCGGATGGAGTTTGGCTTTGAACATTTCAAGCATCATGATTCAGGAAATCTTTGTGTGATAAAAGCAGGTTGTCGATCAGTCTGGTTTTTCCCAGGCGCGCTGCTGCCGCAATAATATATGTTTGTCCGTGTTCTATTGCGTCGGCGGGCTGCAAGTCGGGGGTGGATACCACTGAAAAATACTCAACATTGAAACCATTTTCACGTAAACGCTTAACTTCCTGTGAAATTATGGTTTCGTCCACCGGGACTGCTTCCAGTTTCCCATTCTTCTCCAACCCGGTACGGACCCGTTGCAGTGTCTGAAACAGCATTGGGGCGACCTTTCGTTCGTGGCCGGACAGGTAAACATTCCGGCTGCTTCTGGCCAAACCGTCGGGTTCCCTGCGGGTCGGACCCATCAGTATTTCAACGGGATGATCTTGTTCCACAGCCAGCTGACGGATCAGATACCACTGTTGGATGTCCTTTTGACCGAAGACAGCCACATCCGGCTGAACAATATTGAACAGCTTGTTCACCACTTGCAGCACCCCCTCAAAATGGCCGGGACGAAAAGGGCCACAGAGATGGTCGGTCATTTTTGTGATCCGGAAACTGAGATACGGATGCCGGGCCTGTTCATCCGTGCCGTACATTTCAGAATAATCCGGTGCAAAGACAAGCGAAACCATCTCCTGACGGCACATTTCAACATCACTGCCGAGCGAACGCGGATACTGCTCGAAGTCCTCGCCCGGACCGAATTGCGTTGGGTTGACAAATATGGATACAACAACATGATCGGCGTGCTGTTTTGCCTGGTTTACCAGGGAGAGGTGGCCGTCGTGCAATGCACCCATCGTGGGCACCAATGCCACACGCTGATCCTTCCTGCGCCATTCCAATACCTTTTGGCGCACCTCGTTTTTTTTATGTAACAGTTTCAAAAAAAGGAGTAAAAATTACCATAACCGGCTATACCCGGCCGGTTACAAACAGGATTATAGTGAACGGTCGACGTCAAAATTTTCCAGGATCTGCTTCACCCTTTGAACGAAGGCACCCCCCATGGCACCGTCAATGATACGGTGATCATAGCTCATACTCAGATAGACCATGTGCCGGATGGCAATGGTATCGGTGCCGTCTACTTCAATCACCACCGGCCTCTTTTGTATGATGCCTGTTCCAAAAATTGCGACCTGCGGTTGATTGATGATCGGCGTACCCATCAGATTGCCCACACTTCCGTAATTGGTCAGGGTGAATGTGCCGCCCACCAGGTCATCCGGTGACAGCTTCTTGCTCCTGGCTTTTTGTGCCAGTTCATATGTTTTGCGGGCGATTCCCTGGATATTCATCTCTCCGGCATTTTTGATGACCGGCACAATGAGACCGCCGGCACCGGCATCACCCAGTGCAACAGCAATGCCGTAGTTAATGGATCGTTTCAGAATGATTTCATCTCCGTCCACCGAACTGTTGATGAGCGGGAATTCGCGTATGGCCTGGATAGTCGCTTCGATGAAAAACGGCGTGAAAGTGAGTTTGAAGCCGTTCTCCTTTTGGAACTTGTCCTTATGCTTGTCGCGATACTGTACCAGCCGCGTGACATCAGCCTCACCAAATGTGGTGACATGGGCAGAGGTCTGCCGGGATCGGATCATATGATCGGCAATCACCTTGCGCATGCGATCCATTTTGATGATTTCCACCTTTTGATCAGGCCAGCGCGGGTCAATTTTATCCGTCTCAATGGGCTGTCTGCTTTTTTCATCACCAGACTTTCGAAGACCGGTTCCATCTTCGGCATCTCCACTGCGGCCTTTTATCTTTTTTCCGGATTTCACATAATCCAGAACATCCTGCTTCGTCACCCGGCCCTGATTGCCGCTTCCCTGCAGTGATTCTAGCTCCTCTTGCGATATGCCCTCTTCTTTGGCAATGGCTCTGACCAGCGGTGTAAAAAATCGTCCGTCCGTACCTTTTCGCTGCGGTGTTGAACCGCCCTCGGTCACCGTTTCTGCCTCTTTGGACCGGTCGTCCTGCCGGTCTGTTGCGTCAGTTGCTGCGCCGGTACGCAACCCGGCCTTCGATTCCGAGCTCGAGTCAGCCTGTATACCATCATCTTCCTTTTTCCCGGATTTTTTTTCGGATGTTCCGGTACCATTCTGTGATGATGAGGACCTGTCCGAAGATTTGTCTCTGTCCGTATCCTTCAGTGACACTTCCTCTTCATCATCCTGCTCCGAGCGGGCACCCTCTTTCTGACGTTCTTCGGCATCTTCGGCATCTTC
>SKXL01000166.1 GCA_007128425.1 Balneolales bacterium
GAGTATGTCATCTACCGTGGAGGCTTTGATGATCTGGATCTCGCGGACAAAGAAGAAGTTGGCCGCACGGATATGACATCATTTACCGATACCGAATTGGAACCGGAAACCGATTATCACTATCGTATTGTTGCGGTAAGTACCGAAGGACTGGCAACGGATCCCACGGGTATCACCTGGGTGCGTACCGAAGAAGCCGTGCCAACCGGAGTACGAAACGAGGAAGTCCCTGTCGTTTATGAACTGAAGGGCAACTTTCCGAATCCGTTCAATCCGACTACTAATATCGTCTACCAAATACCCGAACAGGCCGAAGTGACCCTGAGAGTGTATAGTGTTACGGGCCAGCTGGTAGCTACGCTGGTGCAAAACACGGTTCAGCAGGCGGGGCAGTACACCGTTGCGTTTGACGCTACTGATCTTGCGTCAGGTGTATACCTGTATCGTCTGGAAGCCGGTGATTTCACGCAAACCCAGCGCATGATGTTAATCAAGTAAGCCTGGGAACGGTCTGCGCCTTATTTGCAGACATACAGCACGTGCATAAACAGACTGCGCTTCAGGCGCAGTCTGTTTGACTATATACCGATGAGTACGGATTTTTTGTTTCCTGTTTGTCTCATGTACCGCCTCCCCGTATTCGCGTAAACCATTATTTACGCACTTTTTTTGAACCATTGGCTATCAGACACTGATCTGCCTTTCCCGCCACGAGTCTATATCTATTAAGCAATACTACCAATGAGCTCCCAAAACCATATACCACAATCTTCAAGCATTTTTATACCTGCCTTTTTTTACAGATCAGTGTTAATGTTTTTTCTAATATTTTCTCCTTCCTTGCTCTTTGCCGGTGATGCGGAAGCATCGGGAAATGATATAGGGCAATCTTTGGTCAGCGGGACATGGCAATCATCCATTATTTATCATGGTGACAGCGGACATCTTATTTATCGATCTGATGAAGAAGGAAATCGAATTCCGGATTTTAGCCACGCCGGGTATCAAGGCGGCGGAGTGGATCTGCCTGAATTGCCGGTCTACATTACTCTCGATCCCTCATCAAGTGGTGATGATACCCAGCAAATCCAGCAAGCTCTTGACCAGGTGGGTAGTCTGGAGAAAAATGACCAGGGACACCGGGGCGCAGTTTTGCTGAATCCGGGTACGTACCATATTTCTGAAAGAATCGTCATCCGTTATAGCGGGGTGGTCCTGCGCGGATCCGGCGACGGAGATGATCCATCCTCCAACACCTTAATTAGAGCTGCAAAAGATATTGGAAACATTTCCATCCAGGTTGGAAGAGGCAATGTGAACTGGAATATCGCATCCGGTTCCCCTCACACGGAAATTGTTACCGATTTTGTGCCGGTAGGGTCGCGCCACTTTGAAGTGGCCAATGCCTCCGGTTTCGAGACGGGCGATGATGTCATCATATTCCATCCTGCCACTCAGGAGTGGGTCGAGGCGGTCGATTACGGCGGACGACCCCTTACGGCTCCCAACCCGTGGAGCGCTGGCGAAAGCAGCCTGAATATTGTAAAAAAACGCAGGATTACCGGGATCTCAGGCAATGTGATAGCGATTGACGTGCCCGTGTACAACCATCTGGATCGCAGCCTCTCCCAATCATTATTGTACAAACCGGGGCTTGGCGGACAAATTTCAGAAGCGGGAGTGGAACACTTCCGGTTGATCCTGGAAAGCGAAGGGCCAACTTCCACCAGCCACGGATACCATGCAATCATCTTTGACGGGGTGACCGACAGTTGGGCCGATGGCGTGACCGTCCTGCATTTTCAGCATACCGGGCTGGGTACATCAAACTCAAGTAATGTGTCCATTAAAAATTCAAATGCATTGGAGCCTCACTCCCCGATAGAGCCGCCTCTGAGATACAACTTTAACGTTATGACGCGCTCAAACAATATCCTTTTTGAAAATGTTGTCTCTTCCGAAGCCCGTCACTGCTTTATTTCCAATGGAACCGCATCGGTTTCCGGAGTGGTGTTTCTGCACAGTATATCATATGGTGCTCATGCGACATCGGAAGGACACCGTCGCTGGAGCCAGGGCCTGCTCTTTGATAATATAGAATTCAGGCAGATCAACCACAGATATGCTATAGGATTGTATAACCGGGGGGACTGGGGGACGCGGCATGGATGGAGCTCGGCGCATTCGGTTGCCTGGAACTCGGACCCGGGCGGCAAGCAGATTATTATCCAACAGCCACCGACCGCACAGAATTACGGCATTGCAAACCGTGGAACGGTAACAGGAGACGGCCCCTGGGAGGGAGATGCCGGTCATATTGAAGGTACCGGACAAACACCGGCTATTGCATCACTTTATGAAGCTCAACTCTACGAACGACTTGCATACGGTACGCCTCCGGATACTCCCGCTCTTTTAAAAGTGACTCCTGATAATAGTCTTGAAAGTCTCAAACTTGAGTGGAACTTCACCGGTTTGGCTGAAATGGACATTGTTATTGAACGATCGGTGAACCAGGGAGCATTCGAAGTTCTGGATATCATAAGCTCAAATAAATCTTCCTATATCGATGAAGATATCGGAGATAATGATTATCGGTATCGCGTTGCGGCTCTGGATCAGGGGCGAATGTCAGCCTGGTCGAATGAAAGCGGACTTAACATGGATCTAACGCC
>SKXL01000039.1 GCA_007128425.1 Balneolales bacterium
CTCGAACATTGCAACGCCCCTTTCATTGACCCTGAAGTCCGGGATATACAAAGCTGCCGGGGAAATTGCAGTTGGTGTTTCGCTGGAGAAATCCTTCGAAATAGCTTCCAGGGACACGACAATCGTGCTGACCTTTGAGGAAGCTGGGGTACTGCTTGAGGGTGATCCCGCAGCGCCGGCGGTTGAATCCACCTACAACCTCTACATACCGATAGTATACTCACCGGAGATGGTTTCCATGGATCCGGAGCTGCTGTTCGACGGGGAAGTACTGCGGACGGAGATTCAGATTGCCATAGATCCGGAAGCAACGGTCGGTCAGACCAACGACTTTCTGGAAAAATACGATGCCCGCATTGTAAGCATGTTCGAAAACAACATCGTTTACATCATAAGGGTGCCCGATCCGGGCGACATCACCGCACTGGACCAATTGCTCGGGGAGATACAAAACGAACAGATCATATTGTTCGCTTCAAAATCGGTCGTAATGGAGGACCCCATGCCAGAAGAACCTGAGCCGCCGGAAACGGAGGAGATGCAGGATATCCCGGATCACATCGACATTTCGTCAAACCCTGACTGGATTGACCATCATCTGGCTGCACGAGCCCATGCGGCCTGGAATTTGCGCGATATGATCGCCGATTATGACCAAAGGCCCTGGATTCTCATCTCTGACTGGTTCGGAGACGGCACACCGGGTTCGGGTTACGATGCGGATTTTAAAACCGACGATTTTGGCGTTGATAGCGTGCACAGCCATGGATACCATGTGCTTGGCATCATAGCCGGTTCCTATTTTTCAAACGAGGAAATAAGTTCAAATCAGAATGGCGTCACCGGAATATTTCCGGAGCGACTGAGAGTGCGTGTTATGGATTTTCAAGATTACCGAATTACCACCACGCAGAGATCCATGGCACTGTTGATTGAAAGGATTTCCCAAATTATTGATGAAGATAAAGATGCCCGCATTATTCTGAACACAAGCCTTGGCCACAGAGGACTACCGGATCGATCGATACCAGCTCTCTTCTGGACGTATATCATAAGAGGTTATTCTGATATATTCACACCGGGATCCGGACTTGAAAACCGCATCATCCATTTTACAGCCGCCGGGAACGAGTGGCATGGGGTAAGATGGGATGCGTTTGACACCAGCATCTACTCCTATGCCGCCCTGGGCGAGATGTCCATTAACGGAAACACGATCCCGAATCTGATAAACACGTTTGTCGTCGAAAACCGGGTCAATACATTGCATCAGGATTCCAATCGGCGGCGGCCATTACCCGGATGTGCTGTAAACTCTTCCATTATGGGAGGAAACCTGTCGGCCATGGGTACGAATGTGTTTTCATTCGGGGAGTGCGTCCAGCGAAACCCCTTCAGCTGCTCCCAACATGCATCTGACTCAAATACTTCCTTCATGGGGGGCACTTCCATGGCTACGCCCCAGGCAGCCGGGCTGGCGGCATTCGTCTGGTCGGTCAACCCTGATTTATCTGTTCAGGAAGTCATGCAGATCATACGGGAAACCACCGAAGAACGACCAACCACAACAGAATCATCCCCGGGACGTGCCTGCAATCAGGTGATCCCGCAGCCGGTCATAAATGCTTACGGCGCCGTTCTGGCCGCGGGTGGTCAACAGGCAATGCGTACCCTGCTGGATGTATCGCGCGATGGCATTTTTGATGAGACCGACATAGGGATTTATCTTGATGAGTTTACCGGCCGTGACGGTGAACTGGATTATTCCCGCTTTGACCTTAACGGCGATGGCATTACCGGCGGTAACCGCCGGGATCAATTCGACCTGGACATGGACTATGATCACACCTATCTCAACTTTGATGTTGAGGGAATCAGTGTGCTTGTCGATGAAAACAGACTCAGTGATCTGAATATTCTATGCTATTATGCCTACTCCGATCTTTACCAGGGCAACACGGATACCCGCAAGACCCTTCTGGAACAATTATGCCTGGAACCGGAAACTGCGATTGTGGAAACAACGGACGTCACCAGACTGACACAAACCTCCATAACGCTTGGCGGGAATGTAATCAGTGATGGCAGGTCACAAGTGACCGAACGTGGTGTGGTTTGGAGCACGTCACCTGATTCAACTATTCAAGATAACCGAATAGCAAGTGGGTCCGGAATCGGATCATTTACAAGTTCCATTTCAAATTTACAGCCCGGAGCAACATACTATGTGAGGGCATACGCCACCAATGCAGCCGGGAACGGATACGGACGGCAGATCGACGTAAACATGCCGAATGACAGCCACGATAATGAGACCGACACCGTATCCGACATCGACGGCACCGTCTACAAAACGGTAAAAATTGGTGATACGTGGTGGATGGCTGAGAACTTGCGCACCACGCGTTACCGAAATGGAGATGAGATTCCTAATATTACAAATGGAGATGAATGGGCGAATCATACGGAAGGGGCTTGGGTGAATTATGGCAATAATCCGGCCAATGATGATCTCTATGGCAAATTATATAACTGGTATGCTGCCGATGATTCCCGTGGCCTATGTCCGGAAGGATGGTCCGTTCCCGGCTGGGAGGAATGGGGCACACTTGAAAATGTAATTGGGGGCACCTCAAACGGATTCAAGCTGAAATCAACCCGCAG
>SKXL01000212.1 GCA_007128425.1 Balneolales bacterium
CCGGCTTTCTTCGCCTGGTTCATCATTTGCACCCCATGCACCAGCGATGAACCGCCGCGGATGGCGCAGGCCACATGGACCGCTTCCATCATACCACCTTCCGATACGCCATGTTGCATGGAAGCTTCGGTAAAAGCGTCGATGCAATAGGGACATTGCACGGTATGTGCAACTGCCAGGGCGATCAATGCTTTTTCACGAGCGGTTAGTTCATTGCCTTCAAAAACGGAGTTGTAATAGTCAAAAAATTTGGTCCCCAGCTTTTCACTCAATTCTGTCACTTTGGGAAATTGCCGGAGATGATCGGAGTCATAGTAGTTTCTGCCCATTGGATGTAAAGTATTTAATGTCGCCTGGATATCCAGGCCGGGTTATTAATTGTTGACGGACACATACTCTGCCGCTGCCATAAGAACAGTACCGCTGATGCGCCTGGTGTAATCGGGATCGACATACTGAAAACGGATCACCTTGTCCGAATCCAATATAAACACAGCAGGCACAGGAAAAATATAGTTCCCTTCCGGCGTTGTGGTATGCCCGGTGCGCTCCACCAACACTGATACCCGTTCTGGGTCCGTAACCTGAAAGGCGATGCCAAACTGCCGCGCGGCAGACCGGTCCGAGTCCGACAACAACGTATACTCAGGCTCGAATTCATCAAGACTTTCTCTTAGCTGACCAGGGCTATCCGGACTTATAGCAATTATTTCCACCCCCAGTTCACGGATGGCAACTTCCATCGCAGCCAGCTCGGCCAGATGCCTGCTGCAAAACGGGCACCAACCACCCCGGTAGAAAATGACCATCACCGGCTTATCGGGATAGATATCGTGCAGAGTCGTTGACTCACCGGACACCATGCGCAATATCACGTCGGGCGCATCTGCTCCGATAAGCAGAGGCTGGACCGCAGTCGCTTCAACGGGCAGGTCTGCCCCGTTTTCATCGGCACTGCTATTGGACGCTAAAACAGAACTATTCGACGCAAGGAAAGCAACCGAAAGGGGTAAAAAAATCATTTGCAATAACAGGGTTTTCATATCAACTCATCGTATTTATGGTGAAATGTCTCTTTCTTTAAATCGTCAAGATCATTGGTTGTGTTCAAAGGATGCGATCCGGATCGCTCAGGTCGGGAAGCGGCCCCTGAAACCGGAAGATGCGTCGTATCCATTTGACCAGCGTCAGGTTCTGGTTTTTGATGTACCACTGGTCTGCCGCCCGTCGTGCACCGAGTGCATAACTGGGGTAGGGATAGATGGTATCGGCCATCTTCTTGAGTGAAATCCCGTTTTTCATGGCAAGTGCGTACTGGCTTATGAGCTCACCGGCATGTGCACCGGTGATATCCGCACCCAGGATCCGGCCGGTCAGTTTTTTGGCATAGACATGTATCCAGCCATCGGATTCTTCATCCGTTAGAGCCCGATCGATCATGCTATAGGGAAAGCGATATACCTCAAATCGTGTGCCCTTTTGCTCCAGGTCCGTACGGCTTGCGCCCACATGCGCCACTTCCGGATCGGTGTAGGTCACCCAGGGCACATGCTTGCTATCCATTTTCATCGGCACCTTGAGCAGTGCATTGGTCGCTGCCACCTTGGCCATATGCTCCGACATGTGCGTGAACTGAAAGCGTCCGGCCACATCACCAATCGCATAGATATGCTTTTTGCTGGTCCGGCATCGCTCGTCGATCGTGATGCCCTGCCGCGTATGCGCTACACCTGCGGCTTCAAGATTGAGCCCATCCAGCTGAACACGCCTTCCCGTTGCAAGCAGAAGCTTCTCGGCTTCGAGCACTTTGCGTATGCCATCCCCGCCTCCAGAGCCTTTGCTTTCCGAGCCGGCTTCACCGGAACCGTTCCTGGCACTGATGTTGACTTTCACTTTCCCGTGGTCACCTTCTACTGAATCGACCGACACGTCAAGGTGGAAATCCACGCCATCCTGCACCATTCTTTTTCTGAGGATTTCCGTCATTTCAGGCGGGTCTTTCGGGAGGATACGGTCCCCCATGTCAACCAGGCTTACTTTTGTCCCGAGCCGCTGGAACGCCTGGGCCATTTCCGACCCGATCGGTCCGCCCCCTACGATCACCATGCTGGCGGGCAGCTCTTTCAGGTCGAACAGGGTATGATTGGTGAGACAGGGAGTTTTATCAATACCCGATATAGGTGGTACAAAAGCCTGGCTTCCTGTGGCTATGATGATGTATCGTCCGGTCACTTCCGTTTCCTTATTTATTGCAACGTTGTCCGTTTTGGCACTGCCGCCATCGGCATCTGAAACAGGGCTTCGCCCCCTGCCTACCCGTATGGTATGCGGATCGACAAACGATGCCGAACCTTCCACAACTTCGATTCCCATGGCCCGGAACTTGTCGGGATGGTCTGCATCCTCATAGATTTCCTGACGGATGGCATGGAGCTTGCGCGAAACGTCACTGAACGGTACCGATACGCCCATTGATGCTTTTTTTGCCTGATGGAGCATGATTTTGCTTGGAATGCAGCCATACCAGGTACAATCCCCGCCCAGCTTGTGCTTTTCCACCATAAGCGTCTTCGCGCCCAGGCTTGCGCCAATACCGGATGCGGTCAGTCCCGCGGCTCCGCCGCCAATGACAATCAGATCATAATCCTTCTTCATTCAAAACCTCTTGCCTTTTTTCTTTCACTTTTTTCCAGGTGACATACAACGCATAGGCGATGATTGCTGCGATAAACACATACACCCAAAGGGGCACATTCTGTCCGGCAACGATCAGGTACACATAGGCGGAAACCGCACATCCGCTCATCATAAGTACCGGTCCGGCTATGGCCTTTTTTTTCCTGAGATTACGGACCAGCCAGGCGATAGCCAGCCAGAAAAACGGGACGGCACCGACATAGATGCTGCCGAAAATGACGGGATTCACCCCGTATGGTTCACCGAGCCCCATAAACCAGTCAAGAAAAACTTCCATATTCATTTTAAATCTGCTATTTGGTGTGATTGATGAAAGGAACTACAAGTGAATGGCTGCTATCGCGTGTGACAGCCGGCACGTCATCTACTCGCGGAAAAAACAGATATCACCGAAGTAGGCGACCGCCGATTCCCCGGTGTCGTCGGAGTCCGTCATGATGGCCAGACCGCCGACCAGGGGCGGTTCTTCCCCATAGATTTCTATGTAGTCTTCGTAGATGTTGCGGCGGTACGTGCGCCATTCCTCCAGATTGTTTTCCCCGGAATCCACCACGACCATTTTTACCAGGTCGGTGTAGGGATTGGCAACCACCGTGCCTGTTTCTGCATGATTGGCATAGATATAATTGATGGCCCTGGCAGGCACCTCTCCATAAAAACGCCGAAGCAGCCGTATTATGTTTCGGGTCGTCCATCCCAAATTGTGCAAGTCATAATCAAAAATCACGTAGATGCGGGCCGGATAATCATCCCCGTCCTTGCTGTACACATCCCCTTTTTCCATTACGTTTTCAACTCTCCAGGTCCACTGTATCACCGGAAATTCGGCCAGATCGATCTCCTGCCTTCGTATCAATCCGGATGATGACTGGTAACTGCCGGCCCTTACCACGATCCGGCCGTCCTTTTTGACCAAATCATAACGTGTCGGTTTCAACCCGCGGAATGTCATTGCCTCCCACTCTTGCGGCAGATCATGTTCAATCGATGACAGCGAAAATGCTCCCACATGGAGCTTGGACCTGTATTCTGCGAACACCTCCTCTTGCACTTTTACTTCACTGCCCCTTTCCCCAGCTCCGATCTCATAGATCATTCCGAACACCAGAAAGGGCAGAAGCAATATTAAGGATGCATTCCACTTCCTGTGGTGTCTTTCCTGAGAAAAATGCATGTAAATCAACGTTTTTTTATGATATGGACTTTGTTGCAGTATGTATGGTGGATGATTTGAAGGAGAGAAATCTTACGCCCAATCGAAAAAAAATCTTAATTGAACGGTTTTATCGTTCTTTCAGATACCCTTTGAAGGACTACCAACCGAAGCCAGCTGAAATAATAAAGGCAAAGAGGGTTATCATCCGCTCGGTTGTAATAAAACCGGTATGGTGAGCAAGGTTTGGCTAAATTAATTTAACCGGGGCTTTAGATCTTTGAGGGCAGCCAACAATGCCTCATATTCTTCGCGGCACTCCCCGCACTTCCGGAGATGATCAGCGACAATCGGCATGGCTTTCTCCGGAGATTTCCCGGCAAGTTTCACCTCGGCAAATTCACTCAGCTTGTCAAAGCATTCGTCGCAGCCAATTTCCTCAGGTACCGTCATGGCGACAGCCTGAATCAATTTTCGCAATATGTCTTTTGTCAGTTTCATCACTTGTTATGAAATAATATGCACCATAATCTGACGCTTTAAGTAAAGAAAAACTTACAACTCCCGCAGTATCTCATCCGGATCCATACCCGCCTCCGCCATCTTTTTCTTTAGTTTGACACGGGCATCATGGACCGTTTTGTATATGGTGTTCCGGCTGGTTTTCATCTGATCTGCCAATACTGTCATGGGAATGCCCTTAATCATCAACGCATGAATCACCATTTTTTGCTTTTCCGACAGCTCCTTCTCCATGATCTCCATTACTTTGGTCATGATCATGGATTCATGTGCCTGCTGATCTGGTGCAGTGAATGAAGTAACGATATTATCAGAATGACTTTTATTCCCTGGCTCCTGGTCATCACTCATGCCGTCAAGATCATCCAGTGACAGATCCTTCCACTTCTTTCTGCGAAGTTCCGTGAATCCCACGCGTACGGCAACTTTAAGAGCCCACGAAACAAAGGCGCTTTCCCCCTTGAAGGTATCCAGCTTTTCCAGAATTCTGAGGAGAGCATCCTGCGTGACATCCTCCACAAAGCTGTCCAGATCCCGATCGACATACCGGGAAAGCGGAGGCCGCAGTCCCCGGACCAGTATCCGGCGCAGTTCTGCTACAGCCTCTTCATCCGGGGGTGCCGACAGCTGCCTGATCCATTCATCGTTGGATCGGTAAGATTTTGCTTTCTGTATGCGTCTTTTAAACCAGTGTAACATGAGAGTCTGTAACTCCGAATTGGAACAAGCTCATAAATAAACAGAGCAATAAATGCAGTCAAGTTTTTTATCAGGGTTTCTAAAATAATTTTCACTGTTTTCTCTCTGATGCTGGCATCTTTTGCCGCACATTCAAACCAGAGATGATGAAACGCATAACCCCACTTGTCCTCATACTTCTGTTGGCGACGATGGCGGTATCCACATCCGTGGCACAAACATGCAGCTGCGCCGGAGCACCTCTCATCAGTTCGCAAAGCACCGGCACGTCAGCAGCAGGGAATATTGTGGCAGGCATAACCTATGAATACCACGACATCTCCGCCATGTACAGTGGAACCACTCTGCTGAGTGACGAAACCGTTACCCGCACCACGCAGTCGTTGCTTTTTGAAATCAATTACGGCATCACCAACCGACTGTCGGTTTCCGGATCCCTTTTCATCTCCATAAACCAGAATAATGCAACCGGCTTTGACTATGGAAAACCCAATTAGCACCCACACTTCATACTACAATGTTTCAATAGCAGAATGGAACGCTCGTTTTATCAAATCCACCACGTTGTTACTGCTGCTAATGATGATGGTAGTGGTGGTCTCTTGCGGCCTGAACGACTCGACAGACCAATCTGACCGTTCGACATCGATTCAGGATGACTGGCTCCTGCCCATTGCTCAAATAGTGGATGGCGGACCCGGAAAGGACGGCATCCCATCTATTGACCGGCCGGACTTTGCACCCGTCGATGATGTCACGTATGTACCGGACAGCCGGATGGTCATCGGTGTCCGCATCGACGATGATATACGGGCCTACCCGCATCAGATCCTCGACTGGCACGAAATTGTCAACGACGTAGTAGGCGATACACCCGTTTCCATTGTTTACTGTCCGCTCACGGGTACAGGTATGTGCTGGAACCGAACGATTGATAACGAAATTACGGAGTTCGGCGTCTCCGGATTGCTTTTTCGAAACAACCTCATTGCCTACGATCGCAATACCGACAGCAACTGGTCGCAGATGCAGCTGCGCAGTGTGAACGGCCCGCATATAGAGAGGGATATTGAGACCTTCCAGGTTGTTGAAACCACCTGGGAAACCTGGAAAAAACTCTATCCGGAATCATTGGTGCACACCACCAATACAGGACATTCAAGAAACTACTCGGCGTTCACCTACGGCTCCGATTACGCAACCAACCATAACCGTATTTTGTTTCCTGTGAGCAACCCTGACAGCAGGCTTCAAAACAAAGACCGGGTCCATGGTATCCTGGGTTCCTTGACATCAGATGGCAATCATCGTGTAAAAGTATACCCCATCGACCGCTTTGGAGATGGCGTGACTCTTGTCAAGGACTCGTTCGACGACAATGAGTACCTGATCATCGGCAGCCGGGAGCACAATTTTGCAGCCGCTTTCCGACGGGTTCCCGGGAGCAGCGCCGCCAGTCTGGTATTCGAAGCAGTACAGGATGAACTCCCTGTCATTATGCAGGACTCGGAAGGTAACAAATGGGATATATTCGGCAGGGCTGTAGCGGGACCCAGAACGGGCGAACAGCTCACCCCTGCTCGATCCTACACCGGGTACTGGTTTGCCTGGGCTGATTTTTTCCCGGGACTGCTGGTCTACCAGAAAGATTGACTAATGAGTCGGGCTCTTATCCCCCTTCCTCGCTTAAAAATTCATCGAAGGAAAGCGTCCCGAATTTATCCGAAACTATAAAATCAAGAAGGGCCTTCATCTGATCAACAGAAATCAATACCGTTTTGCCCTTTTCTTCTGCATGTTTCTGCGCATATTCGAGTCGTTGCCACGGCACCATTTCAGTGGAATCATTATGAGACGTTCCGGCCTGTTTTGTTAAGGCCGAATCACCGGAGGCCTGCAAATTACCTGCCAAAACCGTTACGGCCACACAAATGGCAACATGGATAAAAATCAAACGAGTTGTTTTCATGCCTGTTTGGCGATTTTTAATGTTGTTATTATTCAGTGATTCACACTTGCTTGATGTGGCGACACTTAACAATCTTACGCATAGGCCTGCATAACCGGCTGTTTTTCGCCATCCACCCCATCCATCCCATCCATCCCAACCATCCCATCCATCCCAACCATCTTATTGACAATATTTCTATTCATGCTTAAGTTGCCGATTATGTTTAGATTACGATCTGCGTCATACACCTTAACCCCGGCAACTGCAGGAGCTCCTTATGAAAAACCTAACTTTCCTTTCTACCTTACTGCTGTTTCTGTTAATTGCGCTCCCCGTACATCTGCATGCACAGACTCAGGACACCACTTCGCAAGCAGAACTTGAGCCGACCCGTTTTGGTGTCGGTTTTCAGAGCACCTGGCCGGCCTGGGGGCTGAGTGGCATGATGGATATCAACGAAACCATCACTGCACAAGCTATACTCGGATTTTTCGGGAATTTCACTACCGTTAGCGGGCGGGGATTGTATCACTTCCGCCAGGAAGAATTCTGGGATATGTACGGATACGGCATGCTGGGCCTCTGGAGATACAACACCCGTTTCATAACAGCTGAAAGCAGCCTGGGCATCGGTGCCGGGGCAGGCATTCAATACGACTGGCGGGCATTGGACCCCAACTTGCCTCCCATCTACTGGAATATCGAACTTGGCATAAGTTTCTTTAACTTTGAGCACTACAATTTCAACTTCATCTCATTTGGGACAGGAGTCCATTATCGATTCTGATTTTATCGGACAGTATCATTCGGCCCATTTTTGAGTTGCTTCTCTTACCAAGCCCCTGACTTGATGATAACCGGTGAGGTTATCCATCTTTTGTTTTCTTGCATCTACTTACCGGTATGGTAATCGGCTGTTTCTCTCTCTTGTCAAGAGCTGGATTCATTTCTTCCTGTTAGCCGTGCAAGGGTGAAAGAAATCACCCGAATAAAAAAGTTGCAAACCCTCTGTGCTTTCTTGGTTCTGATCCATATTTTCGAAGAAAATTACCCGGAAAAATCCTATTCTCTTAAAAAGCTATCCAGAACATTATCCAGTCGATCATGAAGCAGTACCTACTGTTTTTTTTACTATTTTTCTCCATCCCCATTTTTGTCCACACTCTGGCTCAGGAGCAACAGACAGAGCAAGAGGAAGTTATTGTAGCTGGACAAGGTATTACCGACAGGGATGGAAACCGTTACAATACTGTCATCATAGACAATCAGGAGTGGATGACGCAAAATTTACGCACCTCGCATTATGCCAACGGTGACAGTATCCCCCAGGTAACAGATAGAGGTGAATGGGCTGACCTTTCAACCGGTTCCTGGACCTACTACAACAATGATAACTACTTTGTGACTCACTACGGGAAATTGTACAACTGGTATGCCGTAAACGACAGTCGCGGACTTTGTCCGGTCGGTTGGCGGGTACCTTCCGACGATGACTGGAAGATGCTTGAGCAACAACTGGGGATGTCCGAGTCTGAGCTTCAGAGAATGGGAACACGTGGTTCGGAAGAACAGATCGGTGGAAAACTGAAAAGCACAGACAGGCAGCTTTGGCGTGAACCGAATCGGGGCGCGTCCAACGAAAGTGGCTTTTCCGGCCTGCCTGGAGGAAACAGATCCGAAACAGGCGGCTTCGATGGCATTGGCAGCATGGGTCTGTGGTGGAGTTCCACCGAGGCAGGAAGCGGTATGGCCTGGATGCGTCTGTTATCACACGATAACGCCAATATCACCAAGCTCTATTCCGACAAACGTTATGGTTTTTCTGTTCGCTGCTTCCAATATATTGATGACGACTACCCCGATCACGTTGTCGCTGATTCCGATGCTGCTCCATCAGTCGGCCTTCCCGGCCTGACCACGGCTTCGGTTACCGGGGTAACGGTAACCAGTGCTGTGGCCGAAGGTAACATTACTGATCAGGGAGATGACCCTGTCACGCATCGTGGATTTGTCTGGGGCACCGCTTCAGAGCCGAAGCTGGAAGCCAACGACGGCATAGAACTTTCCGGGTCCGGTCCGGGTGAGTTTCAAAGTACCATTTCTCCCCTTGTGCCGGAAACCAGATACTATGTCAGGGCTTTTGCCGCCACCGACAGAGGTGTTACTTATGGTGATGCCGTTTCTTTCACCACACCTCCGGAAACCGATGCCGACACGGTAACCGACATTGACGGTAATGTGTACCGAACGGTGCAGATCGGAAACCTGGTCTGGATGGCCGAGAATCTGAGAACTTCTCATTACCGGAATGGTGATGAGATTGAAAATGTAATCGAAAACAGTGAATGGCAAAACCTTGGCGAGCACCAGACGGGCGCCTGGAGTTACTACAACAACCGGGCAGAAAATGCAACTTACGGTAAACTGTACAACTGGTACGCCGTGAACGACAGACGTGGATTGTGTCCGGAAGGATGGCGGGTAGCCACCGATTATGACTGGCAACAACTTGAGAGTGAGTTGGGCATGCCGGCTGCCCAGGCTCGTGCAACCGGCTGGCGCGGCGCTGACGCCAACGTCGGCGGAAAACTCAAAACCGCCGGAACCGATTACTGGCGTGGACCCAATGTAGGTGCAAACAACGATAGCGGCTTCTCGGCCATGGCAGGGGGATATCGATTTACAAGCGGAACCTTCTCCTACCTGAGCTTTTTCGGGTACTGGTGGACGGCCACTGAATCGGATATCAATACCGCCTGGCGCAGGCTCATTTTCAACAGTCGGGAAAGTGTAAACCGAATGAATTACGACAAACGGTACGGTTTTTCGGTGCGCTGTGTTGAGAACTGACGAATCATTATCATGACACTGTTACGATAACGGCAGCACGAAATGCGGTCAGCACTCCGGTGCGGGCACGGGATTTGGCAGAGCCGGCAACCCGCCCGGTGGTGGAACCCAGAACGTGAGAGGAAGTCCGTCCCGGTTCCGGGCAAACTCCGGGGTCGTGGCAAGCAACCTTGTCTGCATAAACCATTTCCTCTATGAAACTCAAGTCGCTTGAAAGCCGCGTCATCATCGAGCCGTTCCGGATCCGGTCCGTTGAACCGATCCGCTTCACCACCATGGACGAGCGCGAAAAACTGCTCCAGAACGCATACTGGAACCCTTTTCTTCTCAAAGCAGCCGATGTGCAGATCGATCTGCTGACCGACAGCGGCACCGGTGCCATGTCGTCACGGCAGTGGTCGGCCATGATC
>SKXL01000113.1 GCA_007128425.1 Balneolales bacterium
ATGGCAATGATTTTTCATATCAAATGTTACTATAGAATACATTCTGCCACCTTGAAAAATAGAATCCGGGATATCAGATGAACCGAAGGTCACGAAGTGCTATGTGACTTTTTGAATCAATCATTATAAACAAATGAAAAAAGTACTCTTGTTCCTGATAGTTGCTGTATTGATCATCCTTTCGGGGCTGCTCATCTGGTTGCGTTACGGAGTTGACCAGAGCCGGCTCCAATCCTTTCTGAGCCATGCGCTGGGGCCCGACTACAACGTGGAAATAGCATCCGCCCGCATATCACCGCTGGAACGCTCCGTTTCCATCGGTCACATGACCGTTTCGTCAACAACGGATGACCGCGTCATCTTCAGGACCGACACGCTCCACATTTCCGGTATAGGCCCGGGCCTTGTTTTTCGCAGGAATATTGCCCTTTCCGGATTCATGATGGATACGTTCACCATCGACTGGGACGATTCGCTTTTGGGAGGTTACGATGAATCAACGGATGACATGACTGTCAGGAAGCTGGAGATCAAATCTCTTGATCTGGTCAACGGTACCGTCATCGTGAGGGATGATGGACGAGAGAGCAATCGTATCAACACACTGAATCTGAAAGCGGGTTTTTCTTACGAATTTGTGCCCGAAGCGGACTCCCTGGTTTCTCCGCGGCGAACCATTGCCATCGACTCACTTGGGTTCCTGTTTTCAGATGACCGGTACCGGCTTTCCCTTTTCGGATTTGATTACGATCATCAGGATGGTCTCCTGACCCTGTCCTTAATGCAACTGACACCTGTGGGCGGATACTTCCAGTATATGAGTTCCCTGGAGTACGATGATCATATGTATGAAATCGCAATAAGGGATTTCACGGCCTCCGGAATTGATCCGGCAGCATACCGCAAACATAACCTCCTGAAGGTTGGGTCGATGGATGTTGACGCCTTCCGCATCCATGTGGCCAAAAACAAACAGCTGCCCGAAAGACCGGACAAAGAAGATCCCACCTTGATCAATAGAAGTATCCAGAAACTGCCATTTGCCGTTCAATTCGATTCCCTGTCCTTCCGAAACACCAACATACAGTATTCCGAACAGGATGAAACAGGAACCCGTCCCGGCACCATCTCTTTCATGAATTCCACGATCCGGATCCGCGATGTGAACTCGCTATCCCCTGCACCCGCAAACCTTGTTGCATCCACGTATCTGCAAAACCACTCTGAACTCAACACGGAATTGAACTTTACCCTGGATGACGGACCTTTTTTATTGACTGGAACCGGCAAGCTGGAGTCATTCGATATAAAGCAGCTGAATTCCATCTTCATGGATCTTGAAGGGATAGAAATTTTGAGCGGATATGCCCATGAAATCGATTTCTATTTAGAAATGATTGACGATTCCAGCTCAGGCAGAATGCATCTTGTTTATGAAGACCTCGAAATGAAAATCATTGACAGAGATGATCATGGCGGAACTCCTTCGGGTTTCATTCAAAGTATTATTGTGAAAGAAGCACTTCTGAGACCCGAAAATCTGGCGGATTCCAATGATGAAATACGCACAGGAGACATAGATCACGTCCGCGAACCTGATTCGCCCTTTTTTCAGCACCTTTGGCATTCCCTAAGGTCGGGTATTTTCGACATTGTACTGCGCATGTAACGAGACACTGTGCTTGGAATGCTGCTATGGTTTGGGCGCGATGTTTCCGGCTTCTCCTGTGATCCGGGCCGCGAGGGAGAGCAAGCCGAACAGGATATCCTGCATGAAAAATGGCATGCCGCCAGCACATGCCTGAACTCCACTGCAGGCGCGTGAGCCTGCCGCCTCTCCCTCTAACCTATCCGCCCACTTATCTGTTCAACTTGCCGTATGGGCAGTCATGTATTTTCGGCCAAATTCATCTTCGTACCGCTTTTTCGCCTCGCTTTCTGGTAGTTTTTCAAGCATTTGCCTGATCAGTAATCCGGAATCTTCCGATGTCAGACCAAGGACTGAATGAAATACTTTTGCCTTATGTTTGCCAACTGGGTGATTTGAGTTCAGACAGTAATCCTCAATTTTTTTCGTATCGATGATGGCATTGTGGCCTGCAGGCAGTTTCACTTTTTTCTGACTGATGGATAAGAATTCAACCATAGGAATTTGATCACCCGAATTCAATCCCACAGCACAAACCGGACATAATTTCAATGGATCCTCTTGCACATACCCTATTCGGGGCCACCATGGCCGAGGCCGGGCTCAAGCGGAAAACCGCACTGGCGACTGCTACGCTGATCATCGGAGCGAACATCCCCGACGTGGACGCTGTGGCCATGCTCATCAGCCAGGATTACGCTCTGCAGGTAAGGCGCGGCTGGACGCACGGCATCCTGGCACTCATGGTCTGGCCTTTCGTGCTGACCGGGGCCATGCTGGGTGTGGACCGGCTGCTGCAGCGCTGGCGGGGCCGTCGGGACCAGGCGCCAACCGCATCCACCCGGACAAACGGCCCGATTTTTTTACACGGAATGACCCAAAGCCCACCGATGCGGCCGGGCGTGCTGCTCGGCATCGCGTTCCTGGGCGTCTGGAGCCATCCCCTGCTGGACTGGCTGAACACCTACGGAATCCGTCTGCTGATGCCGTTCAACAACACCTGGTTCC
>SKXL01000244.1 GCA_007128425.1 Balneolales bacterium
AAATCAAAGGTTTTTTTTCTGCACTAAGGAGTTAAAAAATAACCCATTCAAGCTTCACATAAAGTCACAAAGAAAAAGGAAAAGATATATGGCTGACACGTCCCATCCATCACAATGGAAATATGGTAGTCCCGATACCGCCGGAATGCACGAAGTGATAACTCCGGACAACTCACCTTGCAAACTGACCTGGGTATTCCGGCTTAATCTTCCCAAAAATAGCCGTTATGAGCTGTACAAGCCGGATCTTGAACTCAATGGTGCCGTGATGGAAGGAAGCGTAAAACTCATCCATGAGGACAAAACATATCAGCTTGATAAACTGGACTCTTTTTTTCTTCCCGGAACCCAAAGAATATTGATTGAGGCTCGTGAAGATGCGTTTCTTTTTATTGGCGGCAGCCTTGATGAGGGAAAGGGGATTTTCTTTACCAGGAAATACGATCTTTCCCTTCCGCTCGGAGACATCCATCAGATTCATGGCGAACCTCCTTGCAAAAGAGAAGTGTTTATGACGCTCGCGCAACAGGATGAGGGATCCCGGCTGATTTGCGGCATCACCATTGGAGAGGAAGGGAAATGGACAAGCTGGCCACCACACCAGCACACCAGGGATCTGGAAGAAGTGTATTGTTTCTTTGACATTCCCAAACCCCAAGCGGCCTTTCATTATTCCAGTAGAAAAGCGGGCGAATTCGAACACGTTCATCCCGTGTCGACCGGTGACTGCGTCGTAATACCGGAAGGATATCATCCCACATGTGGCATGCCGGGTGTAAAAAGCTCCTATTTCTGGATTATGGCTGCACATAGTCCGGCGAGTCGGAGATATGACCTGGCTGTCAATGATCCCCATTTCGGGTAAATAACGTCATTTTGGACGAACGCGAGCTTCGTTTTTTTCTGATGGTTATCGTGGGTTGCCACGTCGAAGTTGGCGATCCGTGAAATAATCGTCGGGGATGGGTTCATTTAAAGTCCGGTCCGTCCATAGGAGTTCGGTTTTTCTTCCATTTTCCAGGTCGAACATGACCATGAGTCCGGGCCGCCAAAGTTCGTCGATGATATTGCTGTAGTCATGCAGCTCAAGGCGTTTGAATACTTTGCCCTCCGGGTTGAAGTATTCTGCTTCCAATAGCAGATACCGATTCGGATCAATGTAAAAATGGATACGTTCATACTGGCTGTTGCGCCGTGGAATCGCTTCCAGTAAAATGCGCTCGCTGTTCCGGTCCAATTCGGTGAAATCAAATTGGTCCGGATCCTGTTGACCCAGGTCTTCGTACGTGAAATCACTGCCCATGAAACGGTCGCTGCGCTGGGATGCTCCTATGGTTTGTACCCGGCCAACGGCAGGAAGATAAATTCGTTGGGTTTCTGTTCCGTTTTCAGTAACGGTAAGCAGTCCCGTCCCCCGCACATCGGCGGGTGATTCAAAAAATATGAGCTGTTTGGTGGCCTCATCACGGTTAACGTTCCATGTGCTCAGTTCACGAGTGCGGGTTCGGCCGCGAGCATTGTGAATGGTCATGATCATCGTGGCGTACTCATATTCAGCAGAGCTTCTTCTCCGGTCGAGCTCTTCAAATACCGACCTGGCATTGTTATCAGCTGTATTCTGTGCATCACTTTTCTCGTACCCTGTGGTTACAGGATTTCCAGGCGAAGAGGTAACAACCGACATGTCTGGTTCACCAACAGAACCAACACACCGGTAGTCGTAACATGATTTTATGGATAACGGGTGTGATAATGGCACCGAAGCGAAGGCCTTCGATCCTGTTTTGAGCGGACTTGCTGGGAAGTGGAATACGAACATCAGCATTAGCGATACTGATCTGATCAAGTTTGCGTGATGTCTGGCGCTAATGTACATGTAACTCAAAGTGCTGTAAATGTTAAATTGGATTTTGTCGATCTTGCATTGGCTTGGATTCAAAACGTGAGCGGTAACAATAACATTCCGGATTGCAAACAAACATATCCATTCGGCCTGTGCAGAACGTGGTGTTTATGTGGCTGCCTGATGCTGCTGAGCCATGTACGGAAATAAATAATAGATAACGAACAACGTGCAATGATATCACAAGCGGCGATTGAATAAACTGAAAAATACAGTTATATTTATTTCCTTGAGCAAAATTTGATTTAGTAAAACCATTTCTGGTTTTTCAGGGCCCGTAGCTCAGTTGGTCAGAGCAGTCGACTCATAATCGATTGGTCGGGGGTTCAAGTCCCTCCGGGCCCACGCTCACAAAAACGGTGATTTTGGTCTCATTCGGGCTGATTTCACCGTTTTTTATTGATGTAATGTGGCACATGTCAGCCACCTTCGGTACACCTACAGGACACCCAAAGGGCATGTTTTCGGCTGGCCGGTACACCTGTAGGACACCCGGATCATAGCTGCAGACGGGTGGTGTCGATCTTCAGGTACTTCAACGCTAAAGTCGTGCGGAGTCAATTCAACGGTGAATCGATAATGGGTTGTCAGGATGCCTGTTTATGCAAATCGGTTTCCACCTCGCGGCACAAGGAGTAAAACTCACGGGCCAGCGCCAGAATTTCGGTGGAGAGCTCTTCATTTGCTTCCATCTCCATGGTGTCTTTCATCCGCTCGTAAATGTCCAGCCACTTTATATCAACCTCACCTGTGCGGACAAAGAGATTTTCAAATTGCCAGATAGTCTGGGCAGGAGTGAACGGATCGACCAGTCTGCTGTAAAGTGGTACATGTGCGGCCTCTGACATGGCCTTGAAGGACTCCAGGACAGCCACCTTGTAATCCTTGTGAATGTGCAGGGCTTCGGCCTGTTGCAGGGAAGCTTCGGCCTCTTCGAATGAGGGCTCCTTGTCCTCCACGGTGGCACCGGCACATTCGCCTTTTATCCCGGTCATAATGTCAAATTGTTCTCCTTCATAGCCCCAATCCCAGTAAAATTCCGGATCTTCTTCGTAGGATGGGATATGAGTGAACTCCTGCAACTGCTCGTTCAGGTAATTTTTCCCCAGTCGCTTCATGACAAAGTCAAAGTGTTCTCCATTACTCCGTTCGCTTTCATAAATTTGAAGCAGTTTCTTAACCACTTTCGGTGCATTGCGTGTCGGAATCTTGATGACAGACTGGCCCAGCCGGGTTTCGTCCCCGGCGAGGGATCCACCAACAAATACCATTTCCGAAGGTACCCGTCTACCGTCCTTGGAGGTAGCCGCACCCTGGAAACCGATATTTGAGGCCGTATGCTGGGCGCAAGAGTTGGGGCAACCCGAGATTTTGATTTTCAAATGGCGGGCCAGATCAGCATATTCCGCCAGGCCGTTGCTAAATTCCTGTTCGAGCGCCGTTGCCAGGCCCTTGGCCGAGGTTATGCCCAGCCGGCATGAATCCACACCGGGGCAGGCGGTGATGTCGGTTATTGTCTCGGCTCCCGGGTCGGCGAAACCGGCATTGTGCAGGGCATCGTACAGTGATGGCAGGACGTTCAGCGGCACCCAGCGAAGTACGAGATTCTGGTGGATGGTGATGCGTAAGTTCCCGCCTGTGTAGGTTTCGGCAATATCCGCCAATTTTCTGGCATTGTCGGATGAGAGATCCCCATTGTGGATTTTTATCTGCACAAGTGCATGGTCACCCGATTTTTGCGTGGTTACCGCCGACCCCTTCCAAAGCAGGTAGCCGGGGTCATTTTCGATGCCGTTGGAAGCCGGCGGCACTTTCGTCACTTCGGTCTCGGGAGTGTCGATGCGATGGGCATCACCGAGATAATCATTCCAGCTGGGGTCTACTTGTAAAACCTCGCGTTCTTCCTCGACGAGGCGGCGAAACTCATCCATACCCAGCTTTTTGACCAAAAACTTCATCCTCGCTTTCATCCGGCTTTTGCGTTCGCCGTGCCGGTCGAAAATTCGGATTACGGATGCCGAGAACGGGATCAACTCCTCTTCCGCAAGGAAATCGGACCAAAGATGACCAAGCATCGGATTTGAGCCAAGTCCGCCTCCAACATATACCTGGAAGCCACGTCTGGGTTTTCCATCTACCTCTCTTACCTGTGCCCGGAATCCAAGATCATGGATGCGAAGTCCGGCATCGTCCTTGAACGCATTGCTCTCAAAGGCGACTTTAACCTTTCGTCCCATATTCTGGCAAATCGGGTTGCGAAGCATGAAGTTCACAAAGGCATCAGCGTAGGGTGCAACATCGAACACATCATCTGGCGAGGTGCCGGAAAACGGGGTGGCGGTGACATTGCGGATGGTGTTTCCACAAGCTTCTCGCGTGGTGATTCCGGCGTCGGCCAGCTCACGCATCATATTGGGCACCGACTCGAGCATGATGTAATAAAGCTGGACATCCTGCCGGGTGGTCAGGTGCATGAAATTGTCGGCGTATTTGTCCGAGACATCGGCGAGTCGACGCAGTTTGGCGGGGGTCAGTTCTCCATAGGGAATCTTGATCCGCTGCATCTGCACCCCGGGTTGACGCTGTGCATACGTTCCCAGCTGAAGCCGGTACTTCTGCATCTTGATGTCGCCTATCCTGCCGGATCTGTAGTCCCGGATTTTCTGCTCGTATTCATCAAGTTCTTCTCTTACAACGGCGGGGAGATTATTCAACAAGGTTTGGGACAGTGGCTCTATCCTGTTGTCTTTTGACATAATTATTTGGCTTCTTGCTTCCTGGCTTAAACTTTCTATCTGCAATCGCTTGTGCGTGCAGTTACAGTCTTTTGAGTATACAGTCCTTTGGAGATCTTTTTAATGGCTCGGCCAAGACAATAAGATTACAATATAATAACTTGCAAATAAAACACAATATTTAATTGCAGTTATGGAAATAAATCTAAAATAGGCACTCCGGCACAACAAATGCCTGACATACAGATATCTTTTGGGTCACATAAAGGGTATCCGCCTGCATATAAAAACCGGAACGGGTAGTGACCGGGTAAGAGTAAATCCGCCGGTCAGTTGATTTTTCGATGAAACCTTAAGTCGATCGACCAGTAACCGGCCCCTTTTATCCAGAGAAAAATGCTTCCTATCAACATGGCCATGTCGTTTCTGGATTCATGAAGCATACTTAACAGACCGTAATGTTCAAGCTCTCTCAAACTGAACCCCCAGAATCCGGTACCCAATAAAATGGGAAGCTTCGTTGTAAATAGAGCGGTTATCATAATGATGATAAGTGGAATAACAGCTAATCGGGTTAGTATACCTGCCAGAACAAGTAGTCCGCAAAGAACTTCCAAACCACCAACCATGTATCCGGAAAACTCCGGGAATGGTATACCTATAGACTCAAATCGGCCGGGGCCACGCAGATCCGGATATAAAAATTTTTGTATTCCTTCTGAAAAAAACACAACCCCGACAAGTAATCGAATGAGAATCGTTGTTTTGTCCTTATCTGTTTGAATGAGTGATTTTATCATGTTCTTGTGTTGAGATCTATTGATGATAATTGACAGTTATTTGAATGTACACAAGCAGTGTGGATTACTTGGCAGTAAATATGAATAATAATATGAAATTACGCCACTGCAATGAAGGTTGGTCAATGCTGCAATTGTGAAACCTGCAATCCATGACCGTGAACAGGTGCGATACCTGCGTCACTATAAAAAAGTCATGCCGTTTCTATACCGGCATCTTCGTGCAGATTGAAGGTCTCGATGCCTTTTTCACGGAGTTTGTATTTCTGAATCTTGCCACTTGCCGTGGTTGGAAATGAGGTGACAAAACGTACGTATTTTGGAGTTTTGTGCCGTGCCAGATTTTGCTTTACGAACTCTTGTACCTGCTCCTCGGTGAGGGTCATTCCATCTCGCAGAATGATGAAAGCACAGATCTCCTCACCATATTCCTTGCTGGGAAGACCGATCACCTGAACATCGGAAACGGCCGGATGCGTATAGAGAAACTCCTCAATCTCTTTGGGATAGATATTCTCACCGCCCCGGATGATCATGTCCTTGATCCTGCCGACGATCTTGTAGTACCCGTCCTCATCAACTACCGCAAGGTCACCGGTGTGCAGCCATCCGTCTTTGTCGATGGCCTCTTCGGTCGCTTCGGGCATTTTGTAGTATCCTTTCATGATATTGTAACCCCGGGCACAGAATTCTCCCGGCTGTCCGGGTCCCAGCTCATCACCCGTTGACGGGTCAACGATTTTGGCTTCGATGCCAGGTAAAACCCGCCCAACGGTTTCGACCCGGTGTCGGATGCTGTCATCGACGGTGGTCTGAGTGCAGACGGGGGATGCTTCCGTCAGTCCGTATGCAATCGTGATCTCGCTTGCGCCCATGTCATTGACCACCTGTTTCATCACCTTGACCGGACAGGGCGAACCGGCCATAATACCTGTGCGCAGATGGAACTTATAGTTCTTGAATTCCGGATGTTCGAGCACGGCTATGAACATGGTCGGCACACCGTGCAATGCCGTACATTTCTCGTTCTGGCAGGCATCGAGCACATCCTGTGGACGAAAATAGGGCAGAACCACCATGGATGTGGCGTGGGTCAGGCAGGCCATCACGCCCAGTACCAGTCCGAAGCAGTGGAACAGCGGTACCGCCAGGCAGAGACGATCCTCATGTGTGAACTTCATGCAGTCGCCGACCGCTTTGCCGTTGTTGAGGATGTTGTAATGGGTGAGCATCACGCCTTTGGGAAACCCGGTGGTACCGGATGTGTACTGCATGTTGATGATATCACCGGGATTCAGGCTGTCCTGCACGGCCTGGAATTCCTCATCGCTGATGTTTTCACCCAGCGTCGCCAGTCTGTCAAATGCAAGCAATCCTTGCGGGGTGTATTCTCCGGCGTGGATAATGTGTCTGAGGTACGGGAAGCGGTCTGTTTTGATGCTGCCATCCTTCGATTTCCGGATCTCCGGACACAATCTGGTGATGATATCGACATAGTTGCTGTCCTTGTACTCGCTGATCAGTACCAGCGCCCTGGCGTCGGACTGCTTCATCAGATACTCCATCTCAAAGCTTTTGTAATTGGTGTTTACCGTGACCAGGATGACACCGATTTTCGCAGTCGCAAACAGCGTAAGCAGCCATTCCGGCACATTGGTTGCCCAGATGGCAAGATGGTCCCCTTTTTTTAAGCCGAGTGAGAGGAGCCCCCGGGCAATACGGTCCGTTTCCTCGTCAAACTCGGACCAGGTTCGTTCATAGGTGATGGTGGTGTATTTGACGGCTTGCACTTGCGGATACTTTCGGGCGACCTGTCTCAGCACCGATCCGACGGTTTCATTGATCTCAATCATCCTGGCCTCTCCTTTAATGGTAAATACGTATCTATTACAGGATAATGCTTTTCCCGAAAATTTTCCCGAAAAGATGAACAAGGTGAGCTTGTTTTCTTCAAAGGATCAACGATACAGGTAAGCCTGCTATGTATGTCATTCGATATACACACCAGTTCAATGAGCTGCGGGGCTGCCTGGTTTTTTTACCACTTCATAATCAGCCGTCCAAAGCCGCCATCGAAATAGGATCGATCATGTATCCTGTTATCGAAGCTTCCCCCGTACATGTCTCCGTCGATGTCATAGGATGCGCCCATCAGAAGATATGTTCGCTCATTGAATCGGTATCCGAAGAGCAGCGTTAAGCGTTCGTTTCTTCTGTCGAGCTGGTGAGGGTAGGTGTTGCGATAGTCGAAAGCATAGATGGCGCCGAGGTCGGGATGATGCAACGGGTTGCTCAGAAAATTCCGGTAATCTGCGCTCCATTCCAGGCCGACGATCGTGCCTCTTGTCTGCGGCATATACAGGATGCGGTTTTTCATCATGGTCCGGTTCTCGCGAAAATCGAACGGATAGGTCTGGTAGTCACGCCAGAAATCCTCCCGGTGCTCATCGTGTTGCCTGTCCCGTACGCGAGCGAACCAGATCCAGTTGTGGAATTGTATGCGACCCCGTTCCAGTCCGATAAAACCACCGATACGGTTCTGGAATTGCATGTTCCCGTAGTCTGTCGGCTCATCAAAGTTGTCGGTGAAGTTTTCGCGCCGAAACCGGGCGTAATGGTACTGCCAGTTGACGCTGGTGGTGAACATTCCGCGTGACCATTCCACGAGTGCCCCGGCATAACGGCCGTACTGCCGGTCACGGGTGTTATCATCAATTTGGCTCTGCAGGCCGACCTGCGCATCCGATGTTGTCAGGATGCCTCCCATGGCTTCACCACGGAATCCGTTCCATTCGGGTGATGTCGCTTTAAACGAGAACAGAAAGGGGTTGCGATGATATTTTCGACTCTCTTCAAAGTCGCGATCCCGGCTTTCGCTCAGGGCATAGATGGCGTTATTGCCGAAATCAAGGACGCCGGCCTCGAGCTGTATCATGCCGGAAGCAAGGGTGCCGTAGCGGTAGAAAAGTGTGAAATCCAGGTCTGCCTTCTGTTCGGTCAGGGTCTGCCGAATGCCGATGGTCTGGTTTTTCCGCAGCCGGTAGTCAAAACCAAGCCAAAGCAGGGCGCGGTCGGCCCTCATGTCGTAACGTCGCAGGATGCGGATATTCATATTCAGTCGGTCGGTGAGCTCGCGACGGTTGCGCAACTCGAATTGGGTCAGGAATTTACCCAGATCCATGCTGCCGGTATAGGCTCGAAATCCGTCATCATCCGAATAATACCAGTCGTAATGGTCGAGTGAGGTATATTCGTAGGTCAGCAGATCCAGATCGTGCTCTTTGGTCATGTCGTGGGTGGTATACCGGAAAAGTCCGCGGTCGTAGAAGAGTCCGCCGAAATTGTGTGACTGGTCGAGGATCATCAGCTTGGTCCACTCTTCCCAGCCGAAAAGGGTGTTGCGCATCTGGGCGGATGCGGTGCTTGCCGGAAGAAGCGCCCCGGCCGCAACAAGGAAAAGCAACACCAGCACCAAAACGACAGGTCTCGAAACGTGACGCAAATACACAGATATGACATCCGGCAGTCCAGGGTGGATATGGCACTGTTCCGAAACGGTGCGGCGGCTACCTTGCCGGTAAAGCTGCATTACGATATATGATGGTGATCTTCTGGACACGATGGATGACCTGGTTGGGGCTTCGTCTGTTTTCTGTGGAATAATAGTATAAAAATGTCGAATTCCGGAATCAAAAACGTAATCGTAGACTAAAATTTTTATAGTGAGAAAAAGGGAATGCGATGACCCTCATCATGCCGAAATCACCGGCCCGTGGGAATCATTGCTCTCTTATCTGGCGCGGCTCCCTGACGCGGATCTGCGGGGTGCCCCGGTGCTCGCGGATGGTCCCGGTGACACAGATGCGGCGGGTGAGATAGCGCTCTTCGGGTGGCACCGGCCAACGGCCGCGGTCCTCTCCCCAGATCACGGCGGTAAACGGCTGGTCGGGGTGGGGGCGGCCCAGATTCAGGAAGGTCGGTTCTCCGCGGATGTCGGGAATGTAGTCGGCCGATTCCACGATGCCACACACAACGGCGCGCTCGCCGATGTGATCCGATGCGTCAAAAGCCGTAATCCGCAGGTCCGGTTCTGCTTCGCGGGAGTCCGGCTGATACACACGCGACAGGATAAGTCCGGCCACCATGACGACGGCGAGGACCGGCATCAGCCGCAAAATCCATTTCCGGAAGTGGTTCACCTATCCAGTTCCTCCAGTATTTCGTGCAGGCCCCTCCAGTCATAGCCCATTTTTGTGAAATCGAGCTCGCGAAGCATGCCGGCCCGTTGCAGCGGGCTGCGGTCCCGGTTGTCAAACAGGATGATGCACCAGGCAACGAGGTTATCCATGGCGAAGAGCCGGTTTTTGTCATTTATGGATGGGGGATCCGAAGCGCATGCGGCGAGAATCATGACAAAGGAGAAGGACGTGATTAGCATCAAAAGAGAAATCATGATGTTCCATGAATGAATCGTAAGTGACACCGGTGACCTTTCCGATCTTTATCAGCGCTGCGATTTTGTACCCATTCGGATCGAACACCGAGTTGAATCCATGTATGTAAATGCTGATCATTATTCAATATTTCTACCAGATTCGCTACTTCATCTTCAGAGGGGTAACATAACGAGAAGCGATGAATTTTCATGGGTGCTATTTCAAGGGAAACCAGAGCACCTGCTGCATCAATTCGGGGAAAATACATCAGCGAGAGATCGTCAAGATAGTCTTCGTATCCGCCGATGCCTTCATAGTCGTTGATCAGGTCCCCGCACCCGTACAAGATGAGCCGGCCCTCATAGATCTC
>SKXL01000094.1 GCA_007128425.1 Balneolales bacterium
ATAGCCTCCTAAGCTTTAGATCCAGGTTCGAGTCCTGGTAGGGTCACTTATTAATCATACATATATTATTTGTTGTCAAGGAGTTAAACACATTATGAAAAGCTTTCCATAAGTTCTTTAGAATATCGAAAACAGATTTAAAAATCAGGCCTGTTTATCACAGGCTGCAATGAAGAATAGAGGCTCACATTTGTATAGCTTTTGTGGCTTACAAGGTGTACAAGGATTGGAAAGGCAGCTTAAAGACAAACACTCGGATCTGAGTCCGGAAAAGCCATTGAAACCGGCAAGGCCATATCCGTCATTAAGGTGGTAACCCCTTTGAACAAGGAAGAAATCAACCAAACCTTGATCTTGAATGAAGACCAAAAGAGGCTTTCTGAACTATTCGACTTTTAACAGGGTGTCCCAGTGCGGAAGTCAGGATATCCGCCAAGACCGAGAATGGTAACGTACTAACCTGTATGGCCCGGTTTCCTCAGCGAGAGCAATTCGTCTCAGTTATCTGCTTTACCGGCATGTATCGAGGAAAACGCTTCATGTGGAAACATCGCCCCGGCCGTAAGCCCCGCCAGTTGCTTAAAAAATACTCTGCGATCTTTCTTTATAACCAGATGTTGGTGAGGGTTTTCTTATGAAAGAGCCGATACCCGGACGTTTTTAGTATGCAGCACGATAGCGCTTTAAACAGCTAACTGAATAAGTAATATCCAGGCATGAACGAGTCATCAGATTCGCAATTTTGCTCCAACAGTAGTCATAAGTTGATTCCATCCACCCAGCGTGAATTTGGGCTCGGCGAATACTGAAAAATTGCCGAAATCATATTCCAATCCGATACCGGCATTGAGCCCGATGTTGCTGCTGCTCACATTTCCCCAAACATCCGAATCTGCATTAATCCTGGAGAGGTTTACCCCGCCCAGCCCATAAATAATGAGATCATCCCTGTTTCGGATGAAATAATGACCATTCAGATTGAATTCGGACGCACCGAGTCCACTTTCACCTATAAAATAATAGGTGTATTGGACCCCGGCTCGCACTTCCTCCGTAATGCCGTAATACATCTGCAGTGTAACTCCGATCTCGCTATTGCCCAGATGTCCTACACTGGTTCCATAACTGAGGCCCGCTCCTAGAGTAAGATCACCCACATATGTTACCGGTTGTCCATGAGTTACCGGTTGTGCATTTGCTGATTGATTGAAATTCAACAAGAATAACAGAAAAATCAGGACTGCTGGCAAGAAATTCTTTACTTTCTTCATAAATAGTGACCGTTTAATTAATTTGGTATTTTATTCTACTTAACTATAATGATTAAATGGAATTAATCGTTCAAAATCTGGTTTGATGCCCGGATAGCTACCAATTTCCTGAGTTGTGATCCGGTTTCTTCGGTAATGACAAAAATTTTGTCACGGAACAGCTGAGTCCTGTCTTTGCTGGCAACTGCCTGATGAGTGCTGTCCAGATCAAAGACGGTGGTGAACTCATATTCCACACCATCTCTCATGATAGGGGCCATGCCCACTTTCTGTGGCACATGCTTTCCCTTGTCATTCTGCTCGAGCACAGATTCCATCTTGGATCTCATGCAGGCAATGACATGGATCATGGAAAACAGTATAGCCCGGAGCATCAGCTCATAATGCTTGTTGGCATCATTCCAGTTGGTGAAGGAGTTGCCTCCCCGTTTGTCCAGCTGGTTCTTGTATTCCAGCTACGACTCACTCTGAATTGCTGATTTTGTAAACTCGCAACATAGTGGGCTCGGGCCACGGTTCCGGGACTGGCCGGTCACGGTTTGCACCGCCGTGCTCCCATCGCAGATACCAGGAAACACCATCCTCATCCCATCCATGAGTTTCGGGAATAAGCTCTACCTGCATGGGCCCGCCGGTCCGGCGCAAATCAGGAATCGGTTCGATCTGAAAATCGGATTCAGGCATCGTTAACTTCTGCCTCCACTCTGTTTTTTGCGGAGTTTCCAGCCTGATCGGTTGCAAGGACTCTTCGTCAAGTACCACAATGCCCCCTCCTTCCTCGCGGTTCCACACCGTTTGGGTGAGTTCGCCATTTCCGGCTGATGTGACCCCGCTCATACGAACTGTGCCGAAAATGTTGAGGGCACCGGTTCCGGAGTATGATTCGCCCCAGACAAAGGCCCAGCGGGTAGCCGGAACCACATTCCATCCATCACCATCAAACCGTGCATTGTAAATCTGGCTGGCGCCGGTTTCGTCAAATCTGTGGTAGCTGATCACAACCCTTTGCCCGGAATCCCAGCTCATGGCTTGCAGCGGATTACTCAGACCACCGCCCGGAGGTGCGCCATCCACCAGCAGCTCCGTATTGTCGATGGTGAAGGGAGGCGTTACCGGAACTCCGGCCGCCGATTCCCATTGATTAAGATCGCTGCCAACGGTCCGGGCATATGATAAAGAGTGGTTGGTGGCATGATCGGGGGTATCCCGCCACATCCAAAGCAAATGCCATCGCCCGTCCGGACCGGATATCGGCAAACCGCTGCCATATACATAGGCACTCATCTCACCGCGTCCATCAAGCAGCGGGGTGTCAAGCACATGCTCCCATAGCCGCCGTTCGTCGTCATAGCGATAGAAATGCTGGTCTC
>SKXL01000201.1 GCA_007128425.1 Balneolales bacterium
AATGCCGCTATTTTTCCGGAAGAGCACAACTACATGTACATGGTGGCTACACCTGAAGGCCGGCATGCTTTTTCACAAACCTATGCTGAACATCGCAGGAAAAGCAGGGAATGGACGGACTGGCTACGGGAGCAGCGACGTATTCGGGTGGAGATGGAGCGGGAAGAGGCCCGAAGAGATGGGGTGTTGGATTAACGGTCAGATGAGTTTGTTTGTGGTTTGAAAGTAGAGAAAATCTGTCACTGTGAGCTAAATAATTCGCAATTCCTTTAAGAAAAGAGTATAAATTGGAAAAAACTACTTTTTAATTTCCGTATTGACTGGGTGACATGGGATTTCTTGAGTCCATAACATTTGAATTTGACTGGTTCAACTATATTGTTCTTCCGCTAATGATTTTTGCTGCCAGGGTGGTGGATGTGACTTTGGGTACCTTGCGGATTATTTTTGTTTCAAGGAGCATGAAAGTACTTGCACCGATGATCGGTTTTTTTGAGGCGCTAATATGGCTTTTGGCGGTAGGACAGATATTTCAGCATCTGACGAACGCAGGTCTATATATCGCCTATGCCGCCGGCTTTTCTGTAGGCAACTACATCGGAATCTATATTGAGGGAAAAATTGCCATGGGCTTGCTTTGTGTGCGGACCATCACAACCGAAGATGCAACCGAGCTTATTGAATATCTTAAAGAGAATGATTTTGGAGTCACTTCCGTGTCAGCCAGTGGAATCAGCGGTCAGGTTCGTCTGATTTTGAGCATCATAAAAAGAAAGGACCTCAGGCGTATGATCCAGATTATTCAGGAAAAAATGCCTAAAGCCTTCATCTCTATTGAGGATGTAAGATCGGTCAACGAAGGGTTTTTTCCACAGAAAAGTCTGGGACTATTTTCCCGGCTGCCACTCAAGAGGAAGTAGCAAGCAGGCCGCAGGGTACCGGTCGGAAGCTGTTGAACAGCAACGATAAATGAAACCGGATTAACCGTCGTTTGCCGTTTCATCATTCGGATTCTCATCCTCGTAGTCCTCTTCATCATCATCAGTTAGCTGGTAAAGCATGGTGCCATCGCGTTCGATATGCATGAAATGCAGATGCTGATTGATGTGCGTACCCCGGAAGTCGATATTGGTGATCATACCATCATACAGCGGACGGTGACGCAATCTTTGTTTGATATGAGCGGGGTTTTCCAGTTCGTTAATGGAGCGAGCAAGGAACGTGGCGACATCGTAGCCCAGAAAGGCAAAATTGTCGGGTTGGTACCCTGCTAATGACTCGAAATTGTTCCGGAACTGATACGTATCCCGCCTGTCCTGATCACGGTATAAAAAACTGCTGTAATAGATATCGAAATTGCGTCTTCTGGCATCACTGAGGTCAACGTGAGCCATCTCCTCGTTACCCAGCACCACGGCTGTGCTTCGAAATGCCTGCATATCGTTCAGGATGAGGTCAATCAGTTGCTCCGAGCCGCTGCCGGTGACCGAGATATAGACCCCCTTAACCGGTATGATTTCGAAATCCTCGTCATCAAAATAGCGTTCAACATGGCGCCGGCTGCCGGCAAGGTATGGAGTGATGTGCCCGACTTCAAATGCCAGCGATTCAAAATCTTCACTGAAGTAGTGGAGGATGGTGGCTCCCAGGCGTTCGGCCTCATTTCGAAATGCGCGTGCCTCTCGCGACACAGGCTGATTGCTTTGGGTGATTACGGCAAGTGTATCCAGTTTTAGTTGATTGACTGCGAAGGCGGCCATGGCCCGGCCTCGTGTCTCAAACGTGGGATTAATCTGATAAAGATATGGATTGCTGATGTTGATCGTGTCGGCATTGGCAAGAGGTGGGATAACAGGAATCTGATAATACTCGGCGATATCACGTATGCGATAGGCGGCATCGGAAAAGAGTGGTCCGATGATGGCATCGGCATGATGTTGCCACGCAAATCTGGCAACGGCAGCCTCAAGGGTAAGGGTGGTATCGGATGTTTCCAGGAGATGCAGTCGAATGTGCTTGTCATTCTGTGCCCGGTTGAACTCTTCCACGGCAAGCAGGTAGCCGTTGTATAAGGATCTTGAAATTCGCCATTCGTTGGTTTCGGCTGCGGTCTCCGGAAGTAGCACTCCGATGTTGTACACGATGCCATCTGGCGCTCTTCCTTGGGATACCGATCCTTTTTGCGTAGGCAGACTCTGGATCCGCCGGCTGAGTGCACCCAAAATGTTGGTGTCAATGGTGGCTTCAAAAAAGGGAATAAGAGCATCATAAAGCTGATTGGCCTCAGCACGATTCATGTTGTCCAGACCGAAACGGATGAGGTCCAGCTGTACCCTCGGGTTCTCGCTTTGCATGAAGGCCGACTTGCGCTGCTCCGTGGTGAGATAGCCCAGGATCTGCTGGTACAGTGTGTTTGCATCACGGTGAAGGTTCTGGTAGGCGGGACGTGATTTCAGGTTATGCAGTATGTCCAGACTTTGACCGAACTGACGGGTCTGGAATTCACAGAGGGCCAGTGTGTAGCGGGCTTCGTCGTACAGCCGGGGGTCGTTGTCTCGCGAAAGCTGACGCAAACGGTTTTTGGCCAGTGGATAGCTGCTGATCGCAAACAGACTCTTTCCTTCAAAAAGACGGGCTTCCGGTGAGTCTATTTTTGAAAAATAGATTGCAGCCGAGTCGAATTGTGTCTCCCGGTAGAACCCCATGGCCTGTTCGAACAATTCATCCGGAAATAAAGCGGCCTCATCCAACCGGTCGGATATGTGACTGTTTACAAGAACAGCTTCTCCGATCAAGGTAACGGGCATCGTACGACCGGACGATGAGCCGGCCATCGCAGTGATCGCATTGAGGCAAATCAACAAAAAAAAGCTGACCTGCAAAAGATGAAGTGAAGCGTTCATATATGTTTTTAATTATATAATACAGAAGCGAGAGGGTGAATAACTATTCCGATCTATTCCCACTCGATCGTTGCGGGCGGCTTGGAGCTTATGTCGTAAACGACCCGGTTTATCCCAATGACTTCATTGATGATCCGGTTAGATACCCTTGCCAGAAATTCATAGGGGAGATGCGCCCAGTCGGCCGTCATGCCGTCCACACTGGTAACGGCACGCAATCCCACAACGTACTCATAGGTTCGTTCATCACCCATGACACCCACACTCTGGACCGGCAGAAGTACCACCAGAGCCTGCCAGACCGAGTCATAAAGGTTTTGCGAGCGCAGCTCGTCGATAAATATCGCATCGGCATCCTGAAGAAGACGGACTTTTTCACGGGTTACATCCGAAAGGATTCGGATAGAGAGTCCGGGACCGGGAAACGGGTGCCGTCCGATGAATTCCCTGGGGATATCAAGTGCCAGACCAACCTTCCGTACTTCATCCTTGAACAGTTCACGCAGCGGTTCAAGCAGGGCAAGGTTCATCTTGTCGGGTAGTCCGCCTACGTTGTGGTGCGATTTGATCGTAACCGACGGACCACGGAACGATACACTTTCGATGACATCGGGATAGAGTGTACCCTGAGCCAGATGGGTGAATCCGTCATCGTCGGAGACGGCTTCATCAAAAACCTCGATGAAGGTATTGCCGATGATCTTCCGCTTGGCTTCGGGGTCGCTGACTCCTTCGAGCCGGTCCAGAAACAGATCGGATGCATCCACCGCTTTTACAGGGAGCTTCAGTTTTTCGGTGTACAGATGCTGAACGTCCCGGAACTCATTTTTTCTGAGCACACCATTATTTACAAATACGCAGAGCAGGCGGTCACCAATCGCCCGGTGGATGAGGGTAGCCGCCACAGTCGAGTCGACGCCGCCTGAGAGTCCGCAGATCACTTTACCGTTGCCAATGGTTTCCCGGATCCGGTCAATTGTGCTTTCAATAAAGGAGCCGGGAGTCCAGATACCCGTGAGTCCACATATGTTACGCACAAAATTGTGGAGTATCTCCCGGCCATGATCGGTGTGAATCACTTCCGGATGAAACTGCACGCCGTAAACCGGACGTGTGCTGTCCTTGACAGCAGCCACGGGGGCATTGTCGGTGCGGGCTATCACTTCGAAAGTATCCGGCAGACGGATAATGTGGTCACCGTGACTCATCCACACCGTGCTTGTGTCCGGAATTCCGGCGAACAGGGCATTGCGTTTGATAACGGAAATTTGTGCCCTACCGAACTCACGCTTTTCAGCATTGGCAACAGATCCTGTAAGTGTAGTGTGGATCATGACCTGGAGTCCGTAACATATGCCCAGAACGGGAACGTCAAGATCCAGAACAGCACGGTTAAACTCCGGAGCTCCTTTCTCATTTACGCTCATGGGTCCGCCTGAAAGGATCACGCCGGCAGGCGGATTCGATTCGAACTGTTTCAGATCAACATTAAAGGGATGGATTTCACAATAGACCTGACTTTCACGCACCCGGCGGGCTATGAGCTGATTGTACTGGGAGCCATAATCGAGGATCAGGATCCATTCTTTTTCCGGTATGGTCATGCTGCAATAGCTCCTTCTGGGATGTTGAACATGTGATCAGGCAATAATTTCACTGTAGTCACCGACAGAGAGCAATTCTTCCAGCTGTGAGGAATCACTCATTTTGATTTTGATCATCCATCCCTTTCCATAGGGATCTTCGTTAATCAGTTCGGGTTCGTCCTCCAGGTCTTCGTTCCATTCAAGGATTTCACCCGAGACCGGCATGTAGAGTTCGGATACGGTTTTGACAGCTTCCACGGTGCCAAAGGTGTCATCCTTGTCCACCATTTCACCAACTTTGTCAATTTCGACAAAAACTATGTCGCCAAGTTCATTCTGGGCGAAATCTGTGATGCCGACAGTTACAGTACCGTCTCCGTTATCACGAATCCACTCGTGTTCACGTGTGTATCTGAGTTCTTTAGGATGATTCATAATAGTGCAGGATTAAGAAGGGTCAGTTTGGAACTTGAAATGGTTTTCAAGGTATTTGGTGTCAAAATTACCGCTGATAAACTGGGGATCGTTCATCAATTGCATCTGATAGGGAATATTGGTTTTGATTCCTTCGATTACGAACTCGCTCAGGGAACGCTTCATGCGCGCGATAGCTTGCATACGGTTTGGAGCACTCACAATCAGTTTTGCGATCATGGAGTCGTAATAAGGAGGAACAGTATATCCGGAGTATACGTGGGTGTCAACGCGTACGCTGTGTCCCCCGGGCTGGTGAAACGCCTGGATTTTGCCGGCAGATGGTCGGAAATTGTACTCCGGATCTTCGGCGTTTATACGGCATTCGATGCTGTGTCCACGCATTTTCAGCTCTTTTTTATCAAGTGGAATACCGGCGGCGATCTCAATCTGCCGTTTGATCAGGTCCTCATTGGTAACCTCTTCGGTGACCGGATGCTCTACCTGAATCCTGGTATTCATTTCCATGAAATAGAAATTATGGTCCCTGTCAAGCAGAAATTCAATGGTCCCGGCGCCTTCATATTGAATGGATTCACCCGCGGCAATGGCAGCCTGTCCCATTTTTTCGCGAAGTTCCGGGGTCATGACGGGGCATGGTGACTCCTCTACCATCTTCTGATAACGCCGCTGCATGGAGCAATCGCGTTCGCCGTAGTGGTTGACCAGACCGTGCCGATCTCCGAGAATCTGTATTTCGACATGGCGCGGCTCTACGATGAATTTCTCCAAATAAATGTCGGAGCTCGCAAAGCATGCTACCGATTCGTTGCGTGCGGCGACAAGCTGCCGCTCGATATCACTTTCTTCGGAGCAGATGCGCATCCCGCGTCCACCGCCCCCGGCCGAAGCCTTGAAAATGACGGGATACCCGATTTCTGCGGCAATTTTCTTTGCCTCATCGGCCGACCGTATGATACCTTCGCTTCCGGGAATGGTCGGTACTCCGAATTTCCGGATGTTTTCACGGGCTATGGACTTGTTGCCCATGGTATCGATCATTTTGGCTGAGGGACCGATGAACTTGATGTTGTGCTCCTCACAAATGAGAGAAAATTCGGCATTTTCAGCGAGAAAACCGTAACCCGGATGAATGGCTTTGGCATCTGTGATTTCCGCTGCGGCAATCAGTCTGGGAATCTTGAGATAACTGTCGCGAGCTGCAGGCGGACCGATGCAGACTGCCTCATCGGCAAATTTTACATGCAGGCTTTTCTCATCTGCAGTAGAATATACAGCGACAGTCTTGATCCCCATTTCCCGACAAGTGCGGATTATCCTCAGCGCTATTTCGCCCCGGTTGGCAATGAGTATTTTGTCAAACATAATGGATATCAGGATGGATCGATGAGGAAAAGAGGCTGATCAAATTCCACTGGTTGCGCGTTTTCAGCCAGGATCTTGACGATTTTACCAGAGTATTCCGATTCGATCTCATTCATGATTTTCATGGCTTCTATGATACACAGTATACTGCCCTTGGAGACAGAGTCACCTGTTTTTACGAATACATCCGTTTCTGGTGAAGGGGATCGGTAGAACGTGCCTACAATGGGAGAACGAATGGTAATATACTTCTCGTCCTGCTGATCCCCGGCTGCAGCGGGAGCCTGGGCAGAATCACTCGCGGCAGATCCGGGTGCCGATGTGCCGGTTGCTTCGGATTTGGCAGAACCGGCAGGTTGATGAAATTCGATTGACTGTGGATAACCCGAATGTGCCGGGAACGAACTCTCCCTCATGATGGAGTCGGGACGCTTCTTGACCCTGATTTTGAAATCACCCTCTTCGAGCTCCACCTCGTTGACATCACTATCGGCAATGAGCTTGAGCAGGTTTTTTATTGTTTTTAAATCCATATCAATTTTCAAATTTAGAGTTTGACCCGTTCCAGATAGGTTCCCTCTTTGGAGTTAACCTTTACCAGATCACCTTCGTTTATGAACAGCGGTACCTGAATGGTGGCACCAGATTCAAGTTTTGCTGATTTAGACCCTCCTTGCGCCGTATCCCCCTTTACTCCCGGTTCGGTTTCGACCACTTCCAGAATAACATGATCGGGCAACTCGGTAAACAGGATTTCTTCATTTTCGGCATGAACGACAACCTGGACATCCTGGTTTTCCTTGAGGAAATCCGGACGGTCCAGTTTTTCATGCGGGATGGGAATTTGCTCGAATGTCTGCTTGTGCATGAAATGGTATATGTCGCCTTCCCGGTAGATATATTGATAGGGTCGGCGCTCAATTCGAACGGCTTCGACCGACTCACCGGCACGAAATGTCTTGTCTAGAACCTTGCCGCTGGTTACACCTTTGAGTTTGGACCGGACAAAAGCTCCGCCCTTGCCGGGTTTAACATGGAGGAATTCGGTAATACTGTAGATCTCACCGTTAAGCATTATGGTGAGACCGTTGCGAAAATCTGATGTGGTTATTTTAGGCATAAAGATTGTTAACTAACAAATGGTTATGATCGAAGCACAAAAATACCACTGTTGAAGCTTACAGACAAATATCTCGCAATTTTATCCGCTCGGGAACCGTGCTGACGGCTACGGTCAGACAATCATGTTATACAGTGTTGTTACCAGTACAAGAGCGATGAGCAGGGGACAAATATATTTGATAAAAAATTTCCAGATTACGGGAAAATATCCATCCTCAAGATTCTCAAAGCCGTGTTTTATTTCCTCGATTGCATTTTCCGATTTCCAGTACCAGGCCAGAAAAATACAAAGCATGAGACCGCCAAGCGGCAATCCGACATTATTGAATATGACGACAAGTATGTCAATGAAGTTGATGTTGTAGGATACGATGATGGCAGCTGCCATAACCACCCCGCCAACGATCATGGTTGATCTCTTCCGGGATATTTTATGTTCGTCAATGAAATAGGAAACAGGTACCTCCAGCAGCGAGATAGTGGAGGTCAATGCTGCCATGCTTAGCAAAATGAAGAAGGAAGTACCGAAAACAAGCCCGAAAAACCCGCCCATGCTTTTAAACAGGCTGGGCAGCACATCGAAAACCAGCGTAGTGCTGGCGAAGAGCCGGCCATCTTCATCCATAATAGTGATACCGCTGTACTGGGCGACAAACATGGCGGGTATGATCAGCAGACCGGCCAGAATGGCTATGCAGACATCGGCAATCGTAACATATGCCGCCGACTCGACAATATTTTGATTTTTTTTCAGGTAAGAGCCGTAAGTGAGCAAGGCGCCCATTCCCAGGGAAAGGGAGAAGAAAGCCTGACCCAGAGCCGAGAAGACCAGATTGGTGTTGATCACCGAGAAATCAGGCAGCAGGTACATTCGAAGACCTTGCATGCTGCCCTCAAATGTAAATACATAGCCAATCATAATGATCAATACCAGGATGAGGATGGGCATGAGTGTCTTTGTTGCCCGTTCAATGCCGTTGCTGACACCGCCGGTAATGATACCCATGGTGGCAAGCATGAAGAGTACGGCAAAGATAGCGTTTTTGAAGCCGTTGCCAAGATCTGCAACCCAGTTGGAAGCGGCTGTAAGACCCAGGTAATAGAAAATCTCCTCGAAAATGAAACCGAAGGTCCAGCCTGCTATGACCAGGTAGAAACAGAGAATCATGACCCCGCACATCACACCCCACAGGCCGATAAGTGGCGGAAACCATCCGCTGCTGAGTTTTTTAAATGCACCGACGGGATTGCGCCGTGTGTTGCGGCCGATGGCAAACTCGGCAATCATCACTGGCAATCCCACGATCAGGCAGCAAATCAGATAGATAAGGATGAATGAAGCACCGCCGTTGTCGGCAACCTGTGTGGGAAAACCCCAGATGTTTCCGAGTCCGACCGCTGAACCGGCAGCAGCCAGTACAAAGCCCAGTTTTGAATTCCAGTTTCCTCTTTCAGTCCTGTGATCTGCCAATTTTTTCTCCGTTTACAAACTGCGCAGTCCATTGCCGCAGGTAGCCGAGGTAAAAGCTTGAGTATAACGCAACAGGGACTCAAGAGCAATAAAAAAATCTGATTTAACAGCAGTGGATTTCAAAGGTTGTTCCCGGAGAGAAATTTTATCGCAATCAGGAAAGCAACTGTCGCAGGATGATGCCGGATGTTGCGGGGACAATGATCTCCGTCTCGGCAACAGAGCGCGGATTGTCCGGGAAGATATCGGTTGCATCGGCGATGAGTTCCCATCGTCCCTCGGGAAGAGTGACAAAGTAGTCCATGTCTGCATTACCGTTGATGCTTATAAGCATACGCTGTCCCGGCTGTTGCTGACTGTGGATTTCGAACGTCAGGTGAAGCGCATCCTGAAACGGATGGAAATGGATCTCATTCGGCTGGGCAAGGCGAAGCAACGGATTCTCTTTACGAAGGCGGATCAGGTTGCAGTAGTAATCGAACAAGTCGGAATTTGCTTCAATCTCGGTAAAATCGAGATAGTTGGTTTCGTTGTCTTTTTCGTAGCTGTTGTGATCCAGTTTTCCCGAATTGGGGTCTCGATCGTTTACGGGAACGATCCACTTGGAGCGGCCCCATTCCTGCCCGGAGTGGATCATGGGAATCCCTTGTGCCGTCAGTAGAAACAGTGCAGCCAGACGGGCGCATTTCATCTCCTGTTCGTTCAGGGCGATCAGCGCGGATTTGTCATCGAAAACGGTATCGCTTTTAGCAGGATCAAGGGCAATGCGGATGAAATCGCCAAGCGTGTACCCATCATGAGATTCAAGGTAGTTCAGGGCATGTTCCTGATGGTGAAACCGGCCGTTGCTCTCGTGCAGCAGCGTGCCCCGAATATAGTTTTCAAGTGACTCACGGTTGGACTCATAATGCCATTTTCCAAATATGAACCCCGGAGAGTGGACGGGGTCAATGCCCTTGACGCCATTGCGGATCTGATCATTCCATGCGCTCCAGCCGTGACCCGAGAATCCGGTGGGGTCGTAACCGCCGCCCCAGGGCTCGGCAATCATCAGGACGTTGGGGTTTATTTTCTGCGCTTCCTCAAGAATTTCGGCAATGGTCTGGCGATCGATGAGGTTGGCCAGATCGAAACGAAAACCGTCGATATGAAACTCCCGCATCCACCATGTAACGGACTCTATAATGAGTTCACGGATGTGGGGTGATTCGGTGCACAAATCGTTTCCACATCCACTCTGCGATGTGAAATCCCCGGTTTCATCCGTCCGGAAAAATTCCTGTTTATCCAGGAATTTCAATGGATTCAGGTCATATTGCGATGCATGGTTATAA
>SKXL01000040.1 GCA_007128425.1 Balneolales bacterium
CAGTTGTTTCTACAGTCATAAATCAGGCTAAATGTAATGAAAATTCATGAGGAACGGTATACTCCGGTGTCAGGAATAAAAGAAGGTGGTGTGATATTGGCCTTCATTTTCCAGTCTGTAAACTGGTTGAATGCATCTACAGCAACAAATTCCTGTTGAAATAATGCGAAAACCGAGGATCCGCTACCACTCATGGCAGCATAGTCGGCGCCAAGCTCGTACAGCTGGTCCTTGATGTCACCGATCATCGGGTTCTGGTGGATGACCCAGGGTTCAAGATCGTTCGTCAACAGGTAGCGCCATTCTTCAAGCGGTTCGTTCAGCAGAATGTGCTCCAGCGGGAACTCCGGGTTTTCATCAGGCATGCAGTTTTTATAGGCATCGGCAGTCGATACATGAATGTCAGGAAAGATGGTCAGTATCCAGGTGTCCGGTTGAATGTCCCGGAACGATATTTCGGTGCCGATGCCGGAACCGATTCCGGGTTTGCCATGAAGAAACACCGGTATATCGGCGCCCAGACCGGAGACAAGCTGATGAATATCCTTCAGGGGGAGGTCAGGACACACCACTTTGTTAAGCATACGCAGCATCGTTGCGGCGTTGCTGCTGCCTCCGCCAAGGCCGGCGCCAAACGGGATGACTTTATCCACAAATACGCTCCACGCATCATCAAAATCGACATAGCGTTTAAGTGTTTGCACAGCTTTAACAATCAGATTGTTATGATCCGCCGGAAGACGTTTATCGGACAGTTCCAAAGAAAAAGTACTGGCTTTTTTCATCTCAAATCGATCACTCCAGTTGATGAAGCAAAATCCGGTTGCAATCTCGTGGTATCCGTTGGGAAGTCTGTTCCGTACCTGAAGGCCGAGATTAATTTTGGCCCAGGATCTGGAGACCCATACCGTGTGATCACTGGAATCTTCAGTTGTAATCAAATCGCGTGTATTTCATGAGGGGTTGCTGTTAATAACGTTTTCCGATGTAACAGGGTGCCGTTTGCATTGGTTCACTGCTTACCACTGTTTTGCCAGGATGTTTTATGTTTTTTCGGACTTTTTGAGGTGATCTCTTTGGATGAAGAGATGTCGTTTGCTGGTGAGCTTTTTTGAGATGATTCTCTCAAAGAGTAAAGATATTCAAGTGCGGCTTGACGGGTATTGGGAATGTTGCCGTCAAGGATGGCCTCTTCAATAGCGGATTTGATACGTCCGATCTCCGGACCCGGTGCGATGCCGAAAATCTTCATAATTTCATTTCCATCAACCGGGGGTTGCCAGTTCCGAATACGGTCCTTCTCTTCCACTTCAGAAACACGTTGTTCTACATAATCAAAATTTTTCAAAAACTGCCTGATTTTTCGATGATTTTTACTGGTGATATCCGCCCTGCAAAGCGTCATGAGGTCTTCAAGATAATCACCCGCTTCGAAAATGAGGCGTCGGATGGCGCTGTCAGTTACAATTTCATCAGCAAGAGCAATAGGACGCAGATGAAGTCGTACCAGTTTTTTTACAAAGCGCATCCGCTCGTCGAGGGGCAGGCCGAGCCTGCGGAATAGCCGGGGAACCATTTGTGCGCCAAGGGCATCATGGCCGTGAAAAGTCCATCCTTGTCTGGAATCAAAGCGTTTTGTAGCCGGTTTGGCAATATCGTGCATAATGGCGGCCCAGCGAAGCCACAGATTGTCAGAAGTCATCGCTACATTATCAAGTACTTTCAGAGTATGATGGAAATTGTCCTTATGGCGAATACCGTGCTTCTCCTCGATGCCCTCCAGTTCACACAATTCCGGTAAAAACAGCTCCAGAAGCCCGGTTTCCCTTAGCATGATAAATCCGCTGGACGGCAGGTCGCTCATCACGATCTTGTTCAGTTCTTCAATGATCCGCTCTCGCGAAATGATTTCGAGCCGCGGGGCCATCCGGATTATTGCATTTCTGGTTGCCGATTCAATGCTGAAATGGAGTTGAGTGGCAAAGCGAACAGCACGCATCATCCGCAACGGGTCATCACGAAACGTTTTTTCCGGTTCTACGGGTGTACGGATGAGATTGTTTTTGAGATCGTTGAGTCCATTGAACGGATCATTCAATATGCCATAGTCATCGGGATTGAGAGACCAGGAAAGGGCGTTAATGGTGAAGTCACGCCGTAGCTGATCATCTTCAAGCGTGCCGTCTTCAACAGCCGGCTTTCGGGAATCAGGACGATAGCTCTCTTTCCGGGCACCGACAAATTCAAGTGAAAACGTCTTCCAGGTCACCTGTGCAGTACCGAACCGACGATAGGTCGCTATTTTTCTTGTTCCGAGTTTTCGGGCTACAGCATTCGCAGCGTGTATGCCGGATCCCACCGTTACAAAGTCAATATCACAAACATGATCTGAAGGCAGACGATTCAGATAGTAATCTCTCACAAAGCCGCCAATGACGTAAATTTTTTGTCCTGTTTCTGATACGGCATCGGAGATGGTCCTGAACAGCTGCTGATATGTGGGCTGGAGATCGTGCAAAAGAAAAACCGGGAAAAAGGGTGCAAAGGTTTGTATTCTTTAAATTGGGTATCTTTAAAAGATAACGATCATTTTACTTTAAGGTGATGCGATCTTGCTATTATATCCTGTAAGTCTATGGATGATGTTAACAGCCTGTCGAAAAGACGGAACACAGAACTGTCCGGCAAACCGAAAAAGACTTGCAAGTCAGTTGGCTGTGAAGCGTCCGATAATTCAGACAGGAATAATTTTGTGACTTATATGAGCAGGTGAAACAGGTGGATCCATTGTACAGCGCCGAAAAAATAAAACGAGCGAGAGTTGCAGGCCGGACCCGAAGTGAGCGCGCGATCCGTATCAGCCTTTTGGTTTCCGTCATTGTATTTCTGGTCAAGTTTTCTGCCTGGATTTATACCGGTGCAAACAGCGTGCTTTCAGATGCGGCAGAAAGCTTTGTTCACGTGTTTGCTGTCGGTTTTTCCGCTTTTGGCATCTATTTGAGTCAGAAACCGCCTGACCGGGATCACCCCTATGGTCATGAAAGAATAGGGTTTTTTGCTGTAGGAGCCGAAGGCATGCTGATTCTAATAGCTGCGGTCACCATCTGCTATCAATCTATCAAGAGTCTGATAGTTGGAGTGGAATTATTCAATCTGGAAGCGGGCGCCGGCATCATTTTTATTTCGGCGATGATCAATCTCATTCTGGGAAGCTGGCTGGTTCGCACCGGCAGGCAGGAGAACAATATGATCGTCATCGGCAACGGAAAGCATACGCTCACGGACGTATACACCAGCACGGGCGTACTGGTGACCCTCTTCCTGGTCTCATATACCGGTTTGTTGTTTCTGGATTCCGTGGTTGCCATGGTCCTGGCCGCATATATCTCTCTGGAAGGATACCGGCTGGTCAAGTACGCAACGACCGGACTTATGGATCAGGGCGATGATCACACCGACGCATGTATCAGGAAAGTCCTTGATGAGGAAGTTGGCGAAGTGTTGAAAGGATGGCATGATCTCAGATACCGAAATACCGGGAACACCATGTGGGTTGAGTTTCATGCGTTATTTCGGGCGGGAATTGACCTGGAAGAAGCCCACCGTGCAGCAACCATCCTTGAAAAGAAAATCATGGATGAATTCAGGGAGAATACCGTGGTAACTGTGCATCTGGAGCCCGAAGAAGTACATATCCGTCATCATAAAAAGTACCGTGACGGGGACTCGTCACATGCTTGAGTCATTGCCGAAGCGTATTCAGGGGTGAGAACCAGGCCGATGAGAGTTGCATACAATGGCATGAAGTGATGCAGAAGCAAGGTCTTTCGATCCAATTGTCTTTCTGTATGTGAAACGACAGCACTCCCGGTTCAATGGGTAATTAGATGTTAAACTGTAGAGCCAACGACTGAAAAATCACCGATGTGAATCTTTTGGCTGCAGGAACGAACGACAGATGATTGTCCCACAGTTGAATCTTTCAGAGTAGCGTTTGCAATATCGGCATGATCCCGGATGATACTATTGCAAATTTCACTTCCGCTGATGGTACAGTTGTCACCAATGCTGGCATATGGCCCGATAGTGCTGTTGGAAATCCGGACATTGTTACCGATATGACAGGGCGGAATAATTGTCGTATCCGGGAAAGTTTTTTCATTCGCATCCTGTTCATCGTACTGTCGATCCAATACCGATTCGGTTGACGAGAGCCAGGCGGGGATCGTCCCGAAATCCAGCCATTCCGACACATTTGCAGAGCGAAATACGGTTTTCTGTTGCAGAAGCCGGTCAATGGCATCGGTCAGATCAAATTCATTTTTATGGCCTCGAATGTTGTGATCCATCAAATGCTGCAACTCGCGCTGGAGGCGCTCTCCCTCGCGAAAGTAATAAACTCCGATGATGGCGTGATTCGATACGGGTACGTCCGGTTTTTCGACGAATCGTGTGATGCGGTTATTTTCGAGAACGGCAACGCCGAAACGGGAAGGATCGTCCACTTTTTTCAGCCAGATGACACTGTCGGCACCCTCAAGATCGACCGGGCCATCCATGCGGAACAGGGTATCGGCAAATGCGATGATAACTTCACCGTACAGAGAAGGGGCGGCACAGTTTACTGCGTGTGCCGTACCAAGGGCCTCATTCTGATAGTAAAGAACAGGCTTTGCTCCGAAGCGTCGGGCAGTATCAATTAGCTGCTTCTCTACTTCTTCGCCAAAATGACCCAGAACAAAAGCTATTTCTGTGATTTTTTTGTCCAGAGAGGTAACAAACGTGTACACAATGCGCTCGATAAGGGTTGGACCGGCGACAGGAAGCAGGGGCTTGGGAGTAGTGATGGAATGGGGGCGCAGTCGTGTGCCGCGACCAGCCATAGGTATGATCAGTTTCATTGTTGTAGTATCAGAGTGTCAGAAATAGCGGAAATCAACCCAAAACAATAGCCTGACAAGATAAAAGAACTTGGTATATTACGCGCAAGATTTTCCAATATATGCACCATATTAAAAACAAGGGTACACATTGAGCTGGTATTACGCTGCAATAGAGGCACTTTGCTGGATTGTCATCTTTGTGATGCTGCGACACGCACTGTTTCGGGGCAAATATTTACTGCACATTTTTCAGCAAAATGGATACAAGCTCAATGAATTCTCCGCCTGGCTGGTTCGGCGCTGGAGCACCGTTCTGCTGCCGGTTCCGCACCTTGCTCTTGTTCTGCTGGTGTTGGTTGCCAATCAGTACCTGGAACCGCTGTTAACTACATCGGCCATTTCGGTGATGCTATTTATTTTTACCGTATTCTGGTTTGGCAGCATAGCCGAATACAACTCCATCCAGGTAAAAAAACCGCTGGTCTTCACTCCCAGAATGATCCGGCTTGCCACGGCTTTAATACTGCTGGGAGTATGGATTCCCGTTGCCGGTACTTCATACTCCTTCTACAGCGGCACCCTTTTTCCCGATATGTACATTCTGGTTGTTACCTGGGTAATTGCAGACCTGATGCTGCCTTATCTGCTGGCACTCGCTGCGGTGATGGTCTATCCGGTTGAGATGCTGATTCAGTACCGGTTCAAGCGCATGGCGAGCAAAAAAATCGCGTCCATGCCCGACTTAAAGGTGATCGCCATCACCGGAAGTTATGGCAAGACAAGTACGAAATTTCTGCTCAATTCAGTATTGAAAGAGCGTTTTCGCGTGTGTACAACGCCGGGAAGTTACAATACGCCCATGGGGATCTGCAAGGTGATCAACAACGACCTTCAGCCGGGAGACCAGATACTGATCCTCGAAATGGGCGCCCGATACACGGGAAATATCGACGAACTCTGTCGCATCGCACGGCCGGATATTGCGGTGGTAACCAATGTCGGTGTGGCGCACCTGGAGAGTTTTGGCTCTGTGAAGGCTATTGCACATACCAAGGGGGCGCTGATACGGCATCTGCCCCCGGGCGGCACTGCTCTTCTGAATGGAGATGATGCACTCGTGCGGGGAATGGCATTAAGGAACGACCACTCGGTCATATTTGCCGGAATCACTCCGGAAAACAATCAAATTTACGCAAGAGATATCACATACGATGAAAACGGATGTTCATTCACACTGGTAGCTAAACCCGGGACTTCAGGCAAAGGTAACGAAAGCGCGGCTGCAACAGATAATATTTTTCATGGGAAAGAAGCTCGTCCGGTGGCAAATAATAAAAATGATGCGTTGCTTCAGGGCGGATCCGAACGCGTAACCATGGCGTTGCTTGGGGAACACAGCGTGCAGAATGCATTGCTTGCAGCTGCAGCTGGACTTGTGATGGGATTGCGACTTGCAACCATAAAAGTGGCTCTTCAGAAAGCGCAGCCCGTAGAACACCGCCTGGAACTTAAAAAGAAAAACGGGGTTCTGGTCATCGATGATGCGTTCAATTCAAACCCTGTTGGCGCGAAAAATGCGGTATCGGTCCTCTCCGCATTCAAAACGGGGAAAAAATTCGTGGTCACTCCCGGCATGATCGAACTGGGTGATCTTCAGGATGAAGCAAATCGTCAGTTTGGGCTTCATATGGCGAATAACGCCCCGGATCATGTTTACCTCGTAGGTGAACGCCAGACCAGGCCGATCTATGAAGGTTTGAGGGAGGGGGGGTACCCGGAAGAGGACATTACGGTGGTTTCCAGTCTGTTTGAGGCCAACGATCTTCTCCGTGATCGACTGTCCGACGGTGATGTGGTGCTTTATGAAAACGATCTGCCGGACAGTTATTCGGAAGGATAATGGGTCGATTGCACCTGTCTATTCGTTGCGAACGGCATCGGCTGGCTGTATAGAAGCCGCCCGAAGCGCGGGGTACCAACTGGCCAACACACAAAGAACCAGGCTTCCACCCAGCACAAGAGTTACATCAAGCCACTGAACCTGAACGGGATAGGCTGAAATTATAAACGCCTCGGCACCTGCAAGTTTCACCATTTCATAGGTGTCCTGCAGATAGCACAAAGTCAAACCGACGACACCGCCCAGTGTGCATCCGATCAGGCCGACATACCAACCCTGTCTCAGAAAAACGGACATTATATCCTTTCTGCGGAAACCGATGGATCGCAACAAACCGATATCCCGCTGCTTTTGTATGACAATCATGGTCAATGAACCCACGATATTCAACACCGCTACCAGAACAATAATCATCAGAATAAAATAGGCACCCCATTTCTCAAGATTCATCACATCGTATAGCGGACGTTGCAGGTCATACCATGTCTGTATGAGGTAACCGTCGCCCAGTTCGCGTTGCAGGTGCAGTTTGACGGCCTGGGCGTCGTCATGCTCATGCAAGCGGATGTCAATACCGGAAATTTCGTTCTTGAGGTCGAAAAGTCGCTGGGCAGCGGCGATGTCGATATATATAACCGGATCATCGATTATCTGTCGCAAGTCATAAATCCCGCGTACTTCAAAACGACTTGTTCGAGGTCCTGTAAAGTGAGTGAGCGATCTCCGCATTCCGGCTGCACTGAGCAGTGATATATCATCACCAATATTAAGCCGAAGACTTCGACTGAGTGGTTCCGATATCAAAATGCCAGGCATACGGTTGCGGACATCGAGATCGAGTCCGCCGGCATAGAGCAGAGCGTCAAGGTCGGCGTATTGAGCAAATCTGTCCGGATAGACCCCCTTGACCTGAACCACCTGATCTCGTCTGCTGCGGTGCGCGACCAGAGCCTTACCCTGTATATAGGGCGACTTAATTACGATTTCAGAGGTATTTTCGAGCACCTGATCCATTTTCTCCGAGATCTGGAATGATCGGCCCTCTGCAACTTCGATACGAAGATCGGGGTCATTGGAAAGCAGCATGCTTTTGATGATGTCAAAAAAGCCATTAAATACGGATAGTACCACGATCAGCAAAGCAGTACCAACAGTAACTCCTGACACGCTGATCAATGTTAAAGTGTTAATCAGGGATACATTTTTTCTCGAAAAAAGGTATCTTTCTGCTAGTAGTTTGCTGGCTTTCAAGGGAATTAAAAACTAAAATTATTTGTGGTACTGTGAAATTGTTCAACGCAGCGGCACCTGATCTGATATAGGTAAACTTTTCCGTAATTCTTTGTATTTTACCCGATAATTCAAAATCATGGTCCGATAATATGTCTGTAATACAGAAGTTTTTAGACCGAGCTCAAATTTCTGCTCTGGAACGGGCCGATCACTCAGATCCTTTTGCTGTTCTTGGTCCGCATTTGTTCAAAAAAGGCAAAAAGGTTGGAATCGTCGTCCGTACCTTACAACCCAACGCAGAGTCCGTTAAGATATGGTACGAAAACGGGACATCCTACCAGGAGATGATCAAAATAAGTGAAGGAGGTGTTTTTGAGTACTTTTTTGAGGGGATGAAGGAAGCACCTGATTATTACTTTGAAATCTCTCTCTATGAAGGAGCCAATTATACTATTGCCGATCCCTACTCCTTTGGTTCTACGCTCTCGGATTATGATCTTCAGCTTTGGGGAGAAGGAACACATCGCAGGGCTTATGAGTGGATGGGGGCCCATTTGATGAAAATCGGAGAAGTTGCCGGGACGCGTTTCGTTGTATCGGCACCCGCGGCAAAGAGAGTAAGCGTGGTAGGTTCGTTTAATGAATGGGACGGACGCCGCCATCCCATGCGCAAACACCACGATCAGGGACTTTGGGAAATTTTTATTCCCGCTCTTACAGAAGGTGATACCTATAAATATGAGATTGCTGTACACGGACAGGAGTTGCCACTGTTAAAGGCCGATCCTTATGCATTTTATTCCGAACTCCGCCCAAGAAATGCGTCTATCATCAAGAAGCTCGATTCATATGCATGGGAGGATAACGAGTGGATGGAATCGCGGACCAAAGGTTTTGACGACCCGATGTCCATTTATGAAGTCCATCTGGGATCATGGAAAAAACAGGGTCTCGATCCCTCCGGTTTTCTCTCCTACAGAGAACTTGCAGACGATTTGATACCTTATGTCCAGGAGATGGGGTATACGCACATTGAACTGCTGCCTGTGGCCGAGCATCCGTATGATCCTTCCTGGGGGTATCAGATTACGGGGTATTATGCCCCCACCTCACGATTTGGACCGCCCGAAGATCTGATGTACTTTGTTGATCGGTGCCACCAGGTCGGAATAGGTGTAATTGTAGACTGGGTACCAGCCCATTTCACAAAGGATGATCATGGACTGCGCCTTTTTGATGGAACGGCCTTGTACGAACACGAGGATCCCCGTCAGGGCGAACACCGTGACTGGGGAACGCTGATTTTCAACTTTGGCAGAACAGAAGTCCAGAACTTCCTGATATCCAACGCCGTCTACTGGTGTGACAAATTTCATATCGACGGACTCCGTGTTGACGCGGTCGCATCCATGCTCTACCTTGACTACTCCCGGGAGGATGGGGAGTGGGTGCCCAACAAATTTGGCGGCAGGGAAAACATTGAGGCCATAGACTTTCTCAAACGTTTTAATGTAGTGGTTAATGAGGAGTTCGAAGGCATCGTGACCATGGCCGAGGAGTCTACGTCCTGGCCAATGGTATCACGGCCGACCTATGTCGGCGGACTCGGTTTTGATTACAAATGGAATATGGGTTGGATGAACGACACGCTCAAGTACATGGCAATCGATCCCATTTTCCGGAAGTATCATCATAATCAGCTTACATTTTCGATGATATACGCATTCACGGAGAATTTCCTGCTCCCGCTCTCGCACGACGAAGTGGTGCACATGAAGCGATCGCTGATCTCCAAAATGCCGGGTGACGATTGGCAGAAGTTTGCAAACCTGAGGTTGCTGTATACCTATATGTATTGCCATCCCGGCAAAAAGCTGCTCTTTATGGGTTCGGAAATTGCACAGTGGGGAGAGTGGGACAGCGAGAAGTCGATTGACTGGGGTTTGTTGAATTATGATAATCATAAGGGGATTCAAACCCTCATAAGAGATCTGAACAGAGTCTACAAAGAGCAGAAGCCGCTTCACCAGATTGATTTTGACTGGAGCGGGTTTCAATGGGTCGATTTTTCGGATGCAGACAACGGAATTCTGGCCTTCATAAGAAGGGGTAAAAAAGACTATGATACGCTGGTTTGCATCTTCAACTTTACGCCACAAGTACATTATGACTATGTAATCGGTGTTCCAAAAG
>SKXL01000150.1 GCA_007128425.1 Balneolales bacterium
CTGAATGTGTGTTTTGCCGTCCTGATAACACTGCTGACCTATTTCCTGTTTACACTCATATTGGGCATTGACATCGGGGTGATCCCCGAACATTTATTGACACCATAAATTTGTATACGTTGTACCCCATGGCTCTGAAAATCTTCAGACACTTTTGAATTGCCGTACTTTGAAAACCTTTCAAAGCAATTTTGATAATTTACAATTTGTCATCTTTTTGATAGTATACTATTTCAGAAATCGAAAAAAATATGTCTTATGGATAAAAACCAGGTATTACAGCAGATTGAACAATTGAAACTCGTGTCCATAGTCAGGCTGGATGATCCTGCCGATATGGATCCAACCGTGGATGCGCTACTGGAAGGTGGTGTCAAAGTCATTGAAGTTACCATGACCATACCCGGGTTGTTGAACCATGTGCCCGACCTGGTCAAGCGGGTCGGAAGCGAAATGGTATTCGGAATTGGATCGGTATTAAATAAGGAGATGGCCAAACAGGCAGCCGATGCCGGCGCCTCGTTTATTGTGAGCCCGATAATGAAAAAAGAGATCATCGATTCAGCTCATAAATCAGGTTGTGCCGTGTCCGTGGGCGCCTATACGCCGACAGAAATTCAGACGGCCTGGGAGCTGGGAAGCGACGTGGTGAAGGTCTTTCCGGCCGATACCCTGGGACCGGGATACATAAAGGGAGTCCGTGCGCCAATGCCTCATCTCAAGCTTTTGCCAACAGGCGGGGTTTCTGTTGACAATGTCGGGCAGTGGCTTGGAGCGGGGTCCTTTGCTCTTGGTGTGGGCAGCGCACTTGTGGATATGAAGGCTGTACGAGAGCGCCGGTTTGATATCATCCGGGATAAAGCAAAAAAACTGGTGGAGGCCGTTGAAAAATACAAAAGAGGGTAGTGCCTTTTGTTAGTTTGTCGGAAATTTTTTCCTGGCCGAATGCAAAACAATACGTTTACCTGATTCTTATAAAACAAGCAAACATATGAATAAAACCGTAACCTTTGGTGAAATAATGCTTCGGCTGGCAACGCCGGGTCATTTGCGATTTGTGCAAACGGATAACTATGAAGCAACCTATGGAGGTGGCGAGGCAAATGTCGCTGTGGCTCTTGCAGGCTTCGGTTGCGACAGCTACTTTGTAACCCGCTTGCCTGGACATGAATTGGGACAGGCCGCTGTAAATACTGTTCGCAAGTTCGGTGTAAAAACAGATTTCATAGCCCGTGGCGGCAACCGTGTTGGAATATACTTTCTGGAAACCGGTGCAAGTCAGCGCGCTTCGAAAGTAATCTATGATCGTGCAGATTCCGCTGTTACCCAAATGCGACCCGAGATGGTGGATTGGGATGCCGTTTTCAAGCAAGCCCGGTGGTTCCACTGGACCGGCATCACACCGGCTCTGGGTGAAAATGCCCGGGATTGCCTTAAAACAGCATGTGAAGCTGCACGCAAAGCAGGAGCGACCATAAGTTGCGACCTGAACTTTCGAAAAAAGCTGTGGACCGAGAAGCAGGCGCAGGATGTTATGAATCCCCTGATGGAGTATGTGGATGTATGTATTGCCAATGAGGAGGATATTGAAAAGAGCCTGGGATTCAAAGCAGGTGAGACCAATGTCGAATCGGCTGAACTGGATGAATCCGGGTATGCAGAGCTGGCCAAATCCATCCGGGAGAAATATGGTTTTAAAACGGTTGCCATTACCTTGCGCGAGAGTTTTTCGGCAAGCAGAAACGGTTGGAGTGCCATGCTGCATGATGACGCAGAGTGCAAAGAACCTGTTCGCTCAACCAGATACGATATCCAGATTGTGGACCGTGTTGGCGGTGGTGACTCCTTCGCATCCGGACTCATCTATGGGTTGATGGCGTTTGACGACTCCAGAAAAGCGTTGGAGTTTGCTGTAGCGGCTTCTTGCCTGAAACACTCCATAGCCGGAGATCTCAATCTTGTGAGTCCGGAAGAGGTATTGAAACTTATGGAAAGCGGTGGATCCGGACGGGTTGAGAGATAGTGTGATGCCATAAGCTATCGTTTCAACGGAACAGAGGAGCATGGTTCCGAGGTCATCCATCGGTGATTAAATCAATTCAAGAATAACCACTTAAGATAAATTGCTATGAAAATTGAACATTTTGCATATAATGTTGAAGACCCTGTAAAAATGGCTCAGTGGTACGTTGACAATCTGGGTATGAAGATTGTCAAACAGGTAAAGGAGGCGCCATACATGACCTTCTTATCCGATGACAGTGATCAGGTTATGATAGAAATCTATCATAATCCGGTGGATGAGGTTCCTGATTACCGCAACATGAACCCTTTGATCGCACATCTCGCATTTGTATCAGAAAATCCATCCGAGGATAAAGAGTGGCTGCTCAAATCAGGGGCCAGCCTGGTAAGCGATGATCATCTGGATGACGGTACCCAACTGGTGATGCTGCGCGATCCATGGGGTTTTCCGCTGCAGTTGTGTAAAAGGGGTGTGCCAATGCTTAAATGATTTTCTATGACAAAAAATCTGTAACCAATCAAGTAAAAAAAATAAAAACCGAGGTTGACAAGATGGAATCGAAAAAAA
>SKXL01000149.1 GCA_007128425.1 Balneolales bacterium
AGCACATTCAGCCGGCCATTTTGTGCGTTGATCACAGCGCGTTCGACCAGATTCCGAAGTTCCCGGATATTCCCGGGCCAGTGGTATTTTGTCAACGGACGCAGGTCCTTGTCACCAAGACCTGACAAGGGAATGTTATACTGTTTCGATAACGATTCGGCAAACGAACGGGCCAGCAGGATCACATCCTCCCCCCTTTCCCGCAGCGGAGGCATGTGGATCGGAAAAATATTCAGCCGATAGTAGAGATCCTCGCGAAAGGCGCCCTCCCTGATCATCTTCATTAGATCCCGGTTGGTTGCGGCAATAATGCGCACATCGGTTTTAAGTGTCTGCGAGCTGCCCACCGGCTCAAATTCCCCTTCCTGCAGTACCCGTAGCAATTTAGCCTGGAGACCCACAGGCAATTCCCCGATTTCATCAAGGAACAACGTGCCTTTGTCGGCCACCTTGAACCGGCCCTCCCTGCCGGCTGTTGCACCGGTGTAGGCTCCTTTAACATGTCCGAACAGCTCGCTCTCCAGCAGGTTTGCCGGAATGGTGGCACAGTTTATTTTGATATACGGCTGACCGCTTCGCCGGCTTTGTTCATGGATGGATAGCGCCAGCAGCTCTTTGCCCGTACCGGTCTCTCCGGTAATCATCACGGTGGCATCGGTGGGCGCCACTTTACCGACAAGATGGAGTACCTGCCGGATTGCCGCACTGTTTCCAAGCATCCGCTTTTCTCTCTGGGTATCAAACACCTCCTCACGCAGGTAGGTGGTTTCTGCGCGCAGCGTACGGATGGCCTGTTCGTTGCGGATACGCTGCAGTTCGGCTGCCGCCCTTGAAGAAAAAATTCGGAAGATGGACAGGATACGCTCACGGGACGGCAGCGGCTTGTCATCAAGAATGGCAAGGTTACCCAGTACCTGACCTTCCGAATCGATCAGGGGTGCCCCGAGATAACTCACTGCATTGAATGGCTTCAAATCCGGGTCATCCGGGTAGAGCTTTACCACATTATCACCTATGTGATGGAATCGTTTCTCTTCAATCACCGCTTCACATGGAGTCCCTTTCACAGCGTATTCGTAATCTTCAATATAGGAGCCGTTCATCCAGAACGATAGTGCCCGCAGGCGGTTTGCGGCCCGGTCCAATTCCGTAACCCACGCCCCTTTGGTTCCCAGTGCCAGAGCCAGATTCCGCACAAGATCGGCAAAAAAACGCTCACCAGTTGATGAAGCCGTGCCTTCATCAAGCACCTTAAGTAACTTCAACTCCTCATATTCGAACGATGAGGGCACAGTCTCCATGTTTTTGCACCGGCAGATATGGCGGGAAGCAGTAAAGTTTCAATTTACATACCGGATGCAAAAGAAGCTATAGCACTGACCTCAAGAAAATATTTGCGTAACCAATCAGTCACATTTATATTCGTAACAAAATGGTTACATATTCAAGTAAATCATGCCGGAAAAGATTTTTCATGCCATCGCCGATCCAACCCGCCGCAAGATCATAGATCTTCTTGCCGGCCAGTCCCTGCCCGTAAATGATGTGGCGGGGCGGTTCGACATCAGTCGTCCTGCGGTATCCAAACACATCAAGATATTGAACGAATGCGGACTTGTGATAATCCGAAAGGAAGGACGGCGGCGCTTTTGCCTGGCCGACACCCGAAAACTCCAGGAAGTGATTGCCTGGGCGCAACAGTATCGTAGGTTCTGGAACGAGCGACTGGATGCGCTGGAACAGATACTTTCTGAAGGCCAGCCATGAAATGTCCATGACCGGGCATAGCTCCGGACATACAGGTGGATGATTAAAAACCCATGGGTATTCTATCTGACATTATAAATCTGAAAAATTATAAACAGATGAAAAAGTAAAACCGGGTGGATTTCCGGGCAAACCTGAAAGTCCAAACACATTAAGTACTCTATGAAAAATTCGACGCTCCTGATGATACTGGCCCTCGCCACACTAATCGCCAAACCAATGAATGCACAAGACATGATCCAGAAAACCACCACCTTCCTGATGTTCGAAGGCGACGCAGAAGAAGCGATCACGTTTTACACATCGCTGTTTGAAGACTCCGAAATCGTGCGCATCACAAAAGCCGGCCCCGACGGTCCGGGTGGACCCCGGGCCGAGGGAACCGTGCAGCACGCCCTGTTTACCCTCAAGGGACAGCCGTACATGGCAATCGACAGCTTTGGACACAACTTTTCGTTCACTCCATCCATATCACTTTTCGTGCAATGTGATTCGGAAGAAGAACTTGAAACACTGTTCAATAAGCTGAGCGACGGCGGACAGGTAATGATGCCCCTCGACAATTATGGATTTAGCACCCGGTTTGCCTGGGTCAGCGACCGGTTCGGAGTCTCCTGGCAGCTGAACGACGGGCAATTGAAATTTGAATGACCGGACCCGGTATGCAAACCCATTGTAACCACAACTGATCTGTGAAAAAGCCAGAACCATGAACAAGCGAAACGGAATCTTCCCGGAACCGGGCACTATCCGGTTCGAGCGGCTTCTTCCCGGTCCGGCAGAACGGATATGGGATTACCTTACCAAATCGGAACT
>SKXL01000069.1 GCA_007128425.1 Balneolales bacterium
GTAGGCTCATCGGCAAACAGAATATCGGGTTTGTGGATGAAGGCCCGTGCAATGCCGACGCGCTGCTGTTCACCGCCGGAAAGCTGGGCAGGATAATGATGCATGCGTCCGGTGAGTCCCACTTCCTCCAACAATCGTTCGGCCTCGCCGGCTACCTCGTCGTAAGCTACACCGCGGAGCTCCACCGGGACCATCACATTCTCGAGGGCAGTCAGCGTCGGGATCAATTGAAATGACTGGAAGATAAAACCGATATGCCGATTGCGAATGACCGCCAGGCGCTCTTCGTCAAGTTGTTGCAAAGCATGGTCTTTCAGATACACCTCCCCGGATGTCGCCTGGTCGAGTCCGGCGCACAATCCCAGCAAAGTGGTCTTTCCGCTCCCTGACGGACCCACAATCGCGCATGTGGTTCCGGGATCAATGTCAAATGAGACGCGGTTGAGTACGGTGAGCGGGCGGTTACCGCTTTGGTATGTTTTCGTAAGCTGTTCAACTTTGAGCATGTGTGAGATATAATGTAAAGCCTGTAACGTTGACTGAAATCAGTATGGGTGATCTGATGTAATTGTCACTGTCCGCTTGCAAAGCGAAACAATGGTTGATACGGTACATTCGCACGGGGCATTTGTTCGACTAAAACTAATTTTGCTAAAAAATCGTTGCTTTGGTTTGTACATTACCAAAAAAAACGGACAATGAATCGTTTACTTTCAGGGTCACTCATTCCCATACTTATGTCATTTATGTTCTGTGCCTGGATCAGCACCGGTTTTTCACCGGCCAAAGGTGCTACCCATGTCGCACACGAACATTTTCATACGAAGAGCTCCGGATCTGGCGGCATTACCATTCTTTTTTTTGGCGACAGCATCACAGCCGGATACGGTCTTGATATGGAGCAGGCTTTCCCGGCCCTGATCGAGGCAAAAGCCGATTCGCTGGGTTACAGTGTTGAGGCTGTCAATGCCGGGGTGAGCGGTGAGACATCAGCGGGTGGTCTGCGCCGGGTTGACTGGATCCTTCAGCGTCCGTTTGACATATTCGTCCTGGAGCTCGGCGCCAATGACGGATTGCGCGGTGTTGATCCGGATCACACCCGCGAAAATCTGCAGCAGATCATGGACAAGGTCCGCAGTGAGAGACCTGATGTGCAGATCATGCTGGCTGGAATGGAAGCCCCTCCAAATATGGGCGAAAACTATATCCGAAGCTTTCGTAAAATCTACAAGGATCTTGCTGATGAAAACGATGTGACCTTCATGCCATTTATCCTGAAGGATGTTGCGGGTGAGCCGAATCTCAACCAACCTGACGGTATTCATCCCACTGCGGAGGGCCATCGCATTATTGCAGAAAATGTATGGGAAATACTGAAACCGATGCTGCGATAACCGGGTGCGGGCGGAGTCCTGCTGTCTGAAATGTAACTGAACCAAGCTGCAAAATATGGCACGATACATCATTCTAACAGGAATCATTTTCCTGATCATTGGTATCATCCTGCAGCTGTTTCCCGGTCTGCTCAACTGGCTGGGAAAGCTGCCCGGAGACATCCGCCACGAGTCAGGCAATACCCGGGTGTATATCCCTATCACTACCATGCTACTGCTCAGCATTCTGTTGACCATTGCAATCAATCTGCTTCGACGGTTGCTATAGGCAAAACGCAAACAGGTCAAACAACAAAAATTTTGTTATACTGAAGATCAGGATTCCGCAGTATCCCGCTAAATGAATGCATACCGTTTTCATTCAAGACCTGACCATGGGTTCCAGATACTTTGACCCGGAAAGGCGCTACATCGGCTGGTCTGTCCGCACCTATGCGGAGTCGAAATCGCTGCTTGCCGTTTCCATAGAACATGCCCTGTATGGTATTCTGATATTCAGCATTGGCTTCAATTCCAATTTTCTAAATTCGGTTGTGCTGGATCTCAATATTTTTTCAAATAGATTGATTTCCGTGTTTTTAAGCCTTTGAGTTGAGCATTAAGATATTGCCGGGAAGCTGAAGTTTTAATAAATTATACATCAAGGCCTTACATATTTAAAATTACATCAGCAATCCCTAATTGCTAAGCCATGAAAACTGTAATGCCGTTGTTTGCCCTCCTGCTGTTCCTGGTGTCTGCCCCCATCTATCTCATGGCACAGCAATCCGCCGAATTCGACCTGGATGCGTACACTCAGTTTCTGAATCAGCATCAAAACCTTTCATTTGACGGACTCCTGGAACTCTATCCCGTCGACGATCTGCTGAGCGAGTCGCCCGTGCGCTTCAGCAACGCCCTGTATGCCGACACCCTGCAACGCTATTACCGGCTCAATGAAGAGGAACGCGCGTTGCTGGAGCGGCACAGTTTCCTTGTGACGGACCGGATCCGATACGAAAGTTTCGGCGAAGCCTTTTTCACCATCTACAAGCGCGATCTGCCGGTTTATCTCTCCAGCGATGCCATCCTGCATGCCCTGCACATGTCGTATTCCGAAATTTTGATCAACCTGGAACTGCAAGAACTCAAACCACGCCTGGAGCAGCTGCTGAGAGGTTTGCATCATCAGCTTGAAGAACTGGA
>SKXL01000130.1 GCA_007128425.1 Balneolales bacterium
ATTCCTTGGTATAATGGCGCTCGGGCACAGCCTCAACCTGCCCACCATAAACAGCCTGATCTCCAAGGAAGCCGGTTCCAAAAGCTACGGATCCATGATGGGTATCGCCCAGGGTTTGTCAGGCCTTGGCCGGGCAATCGGCCCAACCTGGGGCGGTTTTCTGTACGGGATGATGGTTTTCCTGCCGTTTTACGCAACAGCTCTGATACTCACCATCACGATATGGATCGGCTGGAGGTTGTACCGGCGGTGATTCGATAAAGACAACCGTTTAAAAAGTCGCGGTATTGGAAACAGCGTTTAAAGCGCCTGCAACCCGTCGATCGGGTTGTCGTAAACAAAACGGTAGCCGGTGTCCTGTCGGATTTTTTCGCTGATAATGCGCTTCCAGGGTCTTGGCTCTTTGGCGTCCAGTACCGGCGGGGCAATACCGGTCAACTCGGAAGCCTTCCGGTAAAACTCATTGCGGGTGGGATGCTCCCGGGCACAGGCGTTGTAGACTCCGGTCAGCTCCGGTTGTTCGATGAGTGCCGTGACCACCCCGATGGCATCTTCCAGATGGATCATGTTGACAGGCTCCTCGCCATTGCCCGAGGTTTGTCTGCCGGACAGAAACCGGCCCGGGTTGCGCTCCGGCCCAAACAGTCCGGCCATGCGCACCACTGCAACCGGGGCATCCAAATCATCAAGCAGTCTTTTTTCCATCGAAACGAGTCCCTTTCCGTTTTCGGTTTCGGGAGGATGCGGGTCCGTCTCGTCGGCGTCCTGCCGGCGTGCCGCATACACACCGGTGGAGCTGACCATCACCAGCCGTCTGACCGGTGACGCGTTGATACGGGACACCAGTTCATCCGTCTGTTGCTGCATGAAGGTAATTCGATTCGGCACACGAGGCGGCGTGATATTCAAAACCACCGAATCCACATCAAAAAAGGTGGTCACATCGTCGCCGCTGATGCGAGGATTGAGCTGCAGATAATAGGGCTCGATGCCGGATTCCTCCAACAGCGGAATTTTGTCCTTGGTGGTTGTGCTTCCGCGCACAAAATGGTCCTGTTCCAGCAACCGGATTCCGAGCGGAAACCCGAGCCAGCCGCAACCCAAAATGCTGATCCGTTGATATGTCATAAAAGTGACGTTTTTTGGTTGCCCGTAATATCCCGATCAATCCGGTCGGCCAGGTCGAAGGCTGCGTTGATGGTGTCACCGACGGAAATGCCGGTCCGGTAGTTTCCGGCCAGGTAAAAGCCGGGGTGGTCGCGTTCGGCCCGATCCATCATTGCCAGATAGCGCCCAAAACCGGTCTCATATTGAGGGATGGCGCGTGACCACAGGATACGGTGGAGAAAGAGCGGTTCGCCTCGCAACCCCAGCAAGGTGCGCAGGCTATCCAGCACCAACTTCGCCTGCTCGTCCTCGCTTTTTTCAGCGATTTCGGGCCGGCGCGTGCCGCCCAGATATGTGGTCAGTGTGACATGGTCCTCGTCCGGTGCGCGATTGGGGAACAGGGTGGATATGAACAGGGTGCCCAGAATCGGGAATTCCTCGATGCCGGGAACGAGTACGCCGAAGCCGTCGAGCGGATGGCCGATGTCCCGGCGATGAAATCCGAGTGTCAGCGACACCACTGGCGGATGCGGGACTTCGGCCACCGGGGAAACCGTTTCGGAAAGCCGGTCGGGCATAGTGATTGTTTTCAGGCCGTGGGAAGTACCGGCATAGATAACAGAATCAAATGTCAGCGGCGGTTCCATCGGATCGGCGAAAGTGATCTTCCAGCGGCCGTTGAGGGAAAAAATTTTGCCGGATGGGGCAGCGTGTGCGGATTCAATTCCCGCTACGCGGCTGTTCAGGGAAACCGAATCACCCAGCCGATTGCTGATGGTCTCGGGCAGCACCTGAAGTCCGTCATCAAATGAAAATATCTCGGCTTTGTTACGCGGGATTTCATCGGAACCGGGGGGACGACGGATTCCGCCCTTCAGCTGTCCGAGAAGGAGAGATCCGTGCTGTTCTTCCAGCAACGCCAGTCTCGGAAACGCATGTTGCACCGATAGGCGTTCTGGATTCCCGGCATAGATACCACCCACCAGCGCGTCGATCGGCCATTTGAGGAATTCATCCCCGAGCCGGCGACGGACAAAGCCGGCCAGTGACTCATCATTGGCATGGAAATCTGCATTGGCAACGGAATGGAGCGAAGATCCGCCTTGTTGCGATGACGGAACGATCCGCTTGCGTCGCCGAAAGGGTTCCTGCAGTATGCGCAATTTTGCAGATCGGCTCAAAAGCGGGGTGCGGACAAGCTCCCATAGTGATTCGGGTACCGCCACCATCCTCCCGCCCCTTACGATGTATCTTTTTTTTGCGGAAACGTCCGGATAGCGACGACGGCCTTCCAGATCGAGCATGGCGATCAGCCGTTTGATGCGTCCGGAGGACTCGATGATGGTATTCGGTCCCCATTCGGCTATCCAACCGCCATGGTCACGCGTCGTCCTTATGGCACCGCCCGGCTGATCCGATGCTTCAAGGACGCGTACCGAGTGCCCTTTCTCCCTGAGCAGAAGTGCCAGGGTCAGTCCGCTAATGCCGGCGCCAATGATGCCAATACGAGCCATGTTCTGTACCAGATTTTTTTCCACCGGAAGGTACGTGTTTTTTCACAATACCTCATCCGGTGATCTTGGTTCGATCGATTTTTTACATTCACGAATGGGGAGTGCCGCTGGATGAGTCCGGGCTGTTTCACAAGACCACGGTTTTTGGTTATTTTCTCAATAATAACTGCTTGTTGCATTTTTGATCCATTTTTAAAATCCTCCGCTATGAGTTTACCGCCCCTCAAGGAAATGACATTGCCGGACCTGCTGCATCGGTCCATTACACATTTTGGCGATCGGCCTGCACTCGGTTATGCCGGCAAGAATGCGACAACTTACCGGCAGCTTGAAGAGAAGGTGTCGCGGGTGGCTTCTTTTTTAAAGGAAAACGGGATCGATGAAGGTGACCGTGTGGCCATTCTGAGTGAAAACAGCCCCAACTGGGGGGCGGCATTTTTCGGGATTACGTCACTCAAGGCTGTGGCCGTGCCGATCCTCAATGATTTTCATCCCACAGAGATCCATCATATACTCCGGCATTCAGGAGCATCGGCGCTGTTTGTCTCCGAGCGACTGTATCACAAAGTGGAGGAGTTTGACCTGGACAAGCTCAATGTTGTCATTCTGATTGACAACCTGTCGGTGATATCGCCGGAGTGGGGCAAGGACCGCCTGCGCCGCCTCTACGCCGAGGGAAGCCGCGAACTGAAGCGTATCAAGCACATGGCGCTGAAGAAGGTGGGACTGGCCTTGCTCGATGTACCGGAGGATGCGCCGGCATCGATCATCTACACCTCCGGAACGACGGGTCATTCGAAGGGTGTGGTGCTTACCCATGGCAATATTGTCAGCAATGCTGTCGGCCTCGAGAAGATTGTGACTGTGGACCATAACGACCGGCTGCTTTCCATTCTGCCGCTGGCACATGTGTATGAGTGCTCGGTCGGACTGGTAATGCCCATGATGATCGGCGGATCGGTGTATTATGTGGATAAGCCCCCGACGGCACCGGTGCTGTTGCCGGCGCTTCAGCAGGTGCGGCCCACCGTCATGCTTTCGGTTCCGCTCATTATTGAAAAAATGTATAAGAGCCGGATCATGCCGGAAATTCAAAAAAAACGGGTTGTTCGGACCGCCTACAGAATTCCGGTGCTGCGTAGAATGATCAATCGGAAAGCCGGTCGCAAACTGAAACAGATCTTTGGAGGATCATTGCGCATGTTCCCCATCGGTGGGGCCTCTATCGCTCCGGAAGTGGAGCGGTTCATGAAGGAAGCGGGTTTTCCGTATGCGGTCGGGTACGGCTTGACGGAGACTTCACCCATTGTCACGGGAAGCAACGAAAAAGATACCCGGCTGTATTCGGTCGGCAGGTCGCTGGAAGGAACCGAAGTGCGGATCGATTTTGAAAGTAATGGTGATATGGACGAAGCCGGGATCGGGAATCGGGGTGGTGAAGCATCCGGAGCCGCATCTTCTCAAACGGAATTTTCTCAAGATGCTTACTCACGAAAAAAAGTCGGTGAAATCCTTGTCCGGGGTCCGGGCGTGATGAAAGGCTATTACAATGACCCTGATTTGACGGCACAGACGATCGACAAGGATGGCTGGCTGCGGACCGGCGATCTGGGTGAGTTTGACAAGGATGGGTATCTTTATATCAGGGGCAGACGGAAGAATATGATTCTCGGACCGAGCGGCGAAAATATCTACCCGGAGGGAGTTGAATCGATTTTGCTCCGATCCGAGTATGTACTGGAGTCACTGGTGTACAAGCAGGATAACAGGCTTGTTGCCCGGGTGCACCTGAATTATGAGAAGCTCGATGAGGAGTTTGCAGCAAAAGGGCTTTCTCAGACGGAAATAAGAGATTTCGTCAGGGAACTGCTGGCCCGGCTGCGCGATGACACCAATGCCAACGTGGCTTCCTTTTCACGAATATCCGAGGTGTTTGAGCAGACCGAACCGTTTGAAAAAACACCGACGCACAAGATCAAACGTTATCTCTACGTCAGCGAAAACTGAGGCTTGAGGCAATCAATCCGTCCGGCATCAATGTTCTTCGGTGCTGACGGGTGTGGGATCTTTGCTGACCGTATACCGTTTGATCTTTTTGGTGGTTGTTTTTTCAAATTCATTTTCGCGAATCAGAATGTTCTGAATTCGCTTGAACGAGGAGACCTGCTTGTTCACCTTGTCAACTTCCCTGCGGATCACTTTTTCCATCCACTCCCTGGTGATTTCCTGCTTTTTGGCTTCGGCAAGGGCAATGAGTGCCTCACCGTCAACGACGATCTGGACCGCGATTTTTTCGGTGTATCCGTTTGTCGCTTCACCGTAGACCATGGATTCCAGGATGTAGGGGCTCCGGTTGAGTATATCTTCCAGCTCTTCGGGGTAGACATTCTTTCCGTTTGCGGCGATGATCACGTTCTTTTTCCGACCGCTGATGTGCAGGAACCCGTTGTCGTCAATAAAGCCAAGATCGCCGGTGCGAAACCACCCATCTTCGGTAAAGGTCTCTTTTGTGGTTTGCTCGTTTTTGTAGTAACCCAGCATCACATTGTCGCCTTGTGCGATGACTTCGCCGACACCGTCCTCTCCGGGTTCATGGATTTTGAGCTTTACCCCCGGAAGGGGAAGGCCTGCTGCCTCATCCTTGAAAGCATCAAGGCGGTTCAGGGCCAGGATGGGTGCCGTCTCGGTGAGGCCGTATCCCTGGACGAACATGAATCCGAGTCCTCGCAGGCCGGCGGCAATTTCCGGATCAGGTGCCGCTCCACCCGCTATGAACAGGCGTATGTGACCGCCGAATTTCCGGTGGAGTGATCCGAAAAGTTTTTTCTGGGCATTTTCCAGTCCCATTTTGTTGAGTGTTTTTCCGATGCCGGTCAGCGGCGGGACCAGCATGCGGGTCACCGCTTTTTCGCGGATGCCCTTGCGGATGTTCCGATACATTTTTTCAAACAGAAGCGGAACACCGAGCAGTATCGTCGCTTTGCTCTGCTGCAGGTCATCCAGAATGGTTTTCAGTGACCGGGCGTAGTAAATCGAGCATCCTTTGTAGAGCGGACAGAGAAATCCACAGGTGCATTCGTAGGTGTGGTGGATCGGCAGCACAGAAAGGAACCGGTCTTCAGGGTAGAGCCGGATCATCTGCACCATTCCCATCAGGTTGGCGCATATGTTCTTGTGTGACAGCATAACCCCCTTGGCGCGTCCGAGTGATCCGGATGTGAAAACGATAATGCTCATCTCCTCGGAATCGATGCGAGGCATCGGACGGATTTTGGCGGATGACACCTCGCCCATCACTTCGGTCATCGAATGAAAATCGCCCTCTCTGGATTCAATATCCATATGGATGTAGTGCCTGACTTTTTTCAGCGAGCTGTGGGCGGTTTCAAAATGTGCGCTCACACCGGCGGAGAAGACAATCGCTCGGGCATCCGATTCGTGGATGATATTGAGCACCTCCGTCTTGCCGAGGTTGCGGTCTACCGGAACGATAACATAGTTATAGCAGGCTGCAGCCAGATAAGCTATGCACCATTGCACCCGGTTTTCACTGATCACGGCGATATGCGAGCGCTCCTTGAGTCCGAGTTTGTGGAGCGCGGTGCCGAATATCCGCACATGATAGAGCAGCTGCTCATACGTGACCTCGGAAATGGGAGTTTTGTTCAGGTCGGTGAGGGCCCGGCGTTTTCCGAAATCCCTGGCCGACTGTATCAGCATATCCTGGATAGAGGCGATAGGCCTGGTTTCGAAATAGGGAAGATCAGTATTCATAAATACTTGCGCTTGAGTGGAATAATAGTGTTGTGCGGTTACATGATCCGCACCTTCAATCTACTGTTTCGAGCGCAGTTTTTAAAATACAATCGTACTGATGTCGTGCACTGCAGAACAGTGTTTTGTGTCTGTGCAAACAGTGCGCTTCACGAAACCTGTCGTGCCGGCTGGCGGGAACCCGGGAGGAGATGCTGAAAAAGCCAGGCCTAAAGCGTGACGTTGAGTCCGAATGTCAACATTCTGGGCAATCCCAGTCGGATGCCCTGCGGACGCCGAGAGGAGATGTAGCGTTCGTCGGTAAGATTCTTCACCGACAGGGACAGCGAAGCGCTGGTGGCAACCGGCAATCGATAGCGCAGACCGGCATCCACGACGGTGTAGCTGTCCAGGATTCCTTCGCGGCCGTTACCCGTTGGCTCGGTGCGGTTCAGGACATCGCCGTATTGCCGGCCCGTGTAGGTCGCTTTTACATAACCCGAGAATCCCGAGTCGTGAGCCAGGGAAATCCTGGAAAAGCCGGACCATTCAGGAGCGTATGGAAGCTTGTTGTCCTTGACATTGACCATCTCGTCACCGGAAGATAGAAAGCGGTCTTCGCTGAATCGTGCCTGGTTCCACGTACCGCCAAGCTCCCAGCCCGGGGAGAAGGAAAGACCGGACAGGTCGGGAGAGACATTAAACAGGAATTCAAGACCATAGTGACGAGTGGCACCGCCGTTGGTCAGCCCCACGACATTCGGCATGCCCTGCCCGCCGGCAGATTCGGAAACCGGGATGATCTGGTTTTTGAAGGACATGTAGTAGGCGGTGATTTCCGATTTCAGGAAGGACAGGGGCCGAAGGCGGAATCCGGTTTCGTAGTTCCAGCTCCATTCCGCATCCAGCTCCTCGCTGCTTCCGGTCGCGGTGATGGCGTCCTTGATGCGGGGCGGACTGAATCCCCGATGCACACCGGCAAAAAGCGCCGATTCCGGTCCGATCTGATAGTTTAACCCGAGTCCGGGTATGAAGGCAAGCACTTCGTCACTTGAAATTCGGTGCACATTCTCAAAATTGTTTCGGAGGATTTCACGGTCAAACTGATAGTATTCAACCCGCAGTCCCGGAGTAGCAGTGAGTTGGGGTGTGGCGTAGAACCTGTTTTGAATGAACGCGCTGGTGGCATAGCCGGACCGAATCTCGTCATCTCTGATATTACCACTGGTTGGACTCTCGATCGAGCCGTTTACCCGCTGCTCAAATGCCCGCTCATAGAGATAGCGGAAGCCGGCATCCAGTTCGTTGCGATGCTCGCCAAGGTGAAAACGTGCACTGAGGCGCGGTTCGACCCCGATCACTTCAAACTCACGGTTTCGGTTGCCGGTAGTCGGTCGGAACCAGATGGCTCCGAAAGGTTCATCCTCATTGCCGATTATGTGGCTGTATTCGCGGCCGGATACGGGCTGGTTGTCGAAATCCTGCCGTGACCAGTTGCGCCGTGTGGTATAGGCGTATGCGGTTGTTCGCAACTGGACATGATCGCTGAAAAAGTAGTCGTGCGTCAGGCTGGCCGAATAACGACGGATTTCCAACTCGTCATCGGGCGCGATTTCCATGAAGTCATACTTTCCGCTGTCAAACATGGCCTGGCTGAGTCCGACATAGGTTGAATTCGAAAGCTCTTCGTAAATACCCATTTTGATGCCCAGAATGGACCTCTGGCTCATGACCAGTTTCCATTTGGTATTCAAATCGTTCTGCCGGAAGTTGAGAGGACCGATGTTTTCGCCCTGCCGTCTCAGATAGTTTATCTGAAAACCGTTGTTTCCGAATGAATTGCCATAACCCAGACGGGAGGCGAAATAACCACGCTCTCCACCGGTTATATGGGCATTAAGCGTTCTCTCGGCCGGCGGATCTGCGGTGATGAAATTGATGACACCACCGACGGTCTGGGGGCCGAACATGATCGATCCACTTCCCTTGATCACTTCCACGCCATCCATTCGGGATATGGGAGGGGTGTAGTACATCTCCGGTTCGCCGTAGGGAGCCAGAGCTACCGGCACACCGTCTTCCAGCATCAGAACATTGCGGCTCATGTCGGGATCGAGACCGCGAATTCCGATGTTGGTGCGCAGACCGATCCCTTCATGGTTGACCGAATGCACGCCGGGAATTTCCCGGAAAATCTCGGTAACACTGATCGGTTCGGTCTCTTCCAGCCGTTGTGCCGTTACAACCGCAGCCGACCCGGGGATGCGGGCCAAACGCTCCGGACTGCGCCCCACGATCTCAATCTGAGGCATTTCATTGCTTGAGTACAGCAATACCTGTATTTGGGAAGTTTCATCTTCGTGAATGGCCACCTGCTTTTCATCACTGACATAACCGACATGACTGACAACAATAGTGTACTCACCCGTCGGGATGTTCTTAAGTAAGAAGGTACCGTCCTTGCGGGTGATGGTACCCTTGTTGATCTGCGGAAGCGCCACATGTGCATAAGGCAAATATCGGTTCTCATCGCTGATGACAATCCCCTCCAGGGAGCCGGCCGGCTTGGATTCATCCGTTTCGGATTCTGATAGTCTTGAGTCTGAGATATAGTTTTCGGAAGGAGGGCTTCCGGTTGACAGGCTGGAATTTGCAAGAGCAGATCCTCCCGTTGCCATCAGAATCAGCGCGATAAATAAAGAAAGCATGGTTGATCAAGTTTCGGCTTGGTGAGTTGTATGAATCAGGATGCAATGATCCACGGATCTGTTCATTACGATATTTCGTCCAGACCAGCGGGAAATAATATCGGCTTAGTCCATTAAATTCAAATTATTATGAACGAAAATAACAAGGCAGTAACATTTTCGCAAGTGTTATTTGAATTTAATCTAAATAAAAGGCCCTCTTTTTTAAACATTTTTATCGAAGGAGACATACCCGGCAAATAAATGGCTGAAATGGTCGTTCCCTAAACGCTTTGTGAGTTTGCCGACATGCCGTAACTTTCCCGCTGATCGTTCCGGCTCGTATTGCACCGGTGAAATCATCAATAACAGGTCTCCATCCTGTAGTCAAATCCCCGAAGTGGCAAAATCAATTCAAATTCTATTCGTGTGTTACGGTCTCACCCTGGCAGCCAATATTGCCATGGGGCAGGTCATGACCCAACCCCAAATCCAGCAGATACCGCAAGATACCGTAGTCACAGCGATCGTCCCTGCGGCTGCCTATGCGTCGGATCTCGGTTTTATCGGCGCTGTCGCAATCAGCCGATTTCGCTATCACCCCGATTTCACGCCATACAGGTCTTTAACGAGAATTCGATTGCAGGCATCCACGAGAGCTTATCTTGATCTTCGGGTAATGTACGAGCACACCGAGACGCTGGGCCGGCCGATCCGGTCCAGTTGGACAATCAATGCCCAAAGAAATCCATACGACAGTTTTTTTGGTATTGGCAATGAGACCCGGTTTGATCGTTCAAAATGGGAGGAACGGTACTATTATTATGATGTCATGCGTGCCGGATTTGCCTGGATGGGTCGAAAGACGGTGTACCGTCCTGATCATTCTGAACGCACCGCCCTGGATGTGACGGTCTCGGCAGGAATCCGCTACGAGCA
>SKXL01000190.1 GCA_007128425.1 Balneolales bacterium
TAAAAAAATCAAAGCCCGTCCGGTCAGGGACGGGCTTATGAGGGGAGGGTATGGTATGCTTTAAAAACTGTTCAGGGTCCGTATTATTGTGTAGAACTTTGAATTTACAGAAGATTGTTTATTCTACTCTGTCGGGCCTGCACCTACATAACGCATAAGCCAGTCATGGAATTCCCCAAACCAGTGAATGGAATTCTGTGGTGTTAAAATCCAGTGATTTTCATCGGGATAGTAGACCAGGCGTGCATCCAGACCCTTGCCTTTGTACACACCGTACACCTCCAGTGCATTGGAAAGCAGCACACGATAGTCGAGCTCGCCGTGAATGATGAGCATCGGGGTCTGGAAATTTTCGGCATGCAACGCCGGGTTCCACTCCTGCATGCTTTCAAGACCTTCCCAGGGGGAGCCGCTGTAGGCTGCTTCCCGATGGTAGGTGACATCGGATCCGAATTGTGTCATGATATTGTACACGCCGGCGTGGTTGATCAGGGCCTGATAACGGTCGGTGTGACCCGCAATCCAGCTCACCATGTAGCCGCCGTAACTGCCTCCAGCTGCTGCTGTGCGATCCGGATTGATATAGGGCTTATTTACCATGAAATCCGTTGCTTTGATGATATCACGATAGGGCAGCTCTGAGTGCGCTCCGTGGATGGACTCGGCAAACTCCTGCCCAAAGCTTGTGGATCCATGAAAGTTGGGCAGGGCCACAACATAACCCGGGGCGGCAAACAACTGAGCATTCCAGCGGAAATGGAAATCGTCGCCGAAGATGCCATGAGGTCCGCCGTGAATCTGAACCAGTAGCGGCCACTCTTTATCCTCGTCAAAATCCGGCGGGTAAACGATAAACATCTGAACATCGGCATCGTTTGCACCCTTATAGGTCACATTTTCGACCCGGCCCAAATCAACATCGGACATAATGGCATCGTTGTAGCCGGTCATTTTGGCAAGTCTTCGACCGTTGGTACTGATACGGTACAGCTCCGGGGCATGGGAAAGCGAACGATGGACAAAAACGAGCTCATCCCCCGCGAGAGTGAGACCTGAATTGGTTCCGCCGCGATGTATCTCTCGCACACGGTCCTGTCGCAGTTCATAGGCGAAAACGGATGTTTTTCCACGATCCTGGGCAGTAAAGTAGATTTCACGGCTGTTGGCCGACCAGAGGGCGCTGCCTGGTGATATATCTATTTCCCCGTGCATCACGGTTTCTATGATGTTGCGATCGCCGCTCTCCCGGTTGTAAAAGACAAGGCGCGCCCTGTCCGCATAAAAGTCTGTTCGGAGCTGTTTTCGATAGAATAGTGTTCGCCCATCCGGACTATACGCCGGACTCAGATCGTTGGCAGGATTGTGTTCGGTAATATTTACAAGCTCACCGCCGCCGTCTGTTGGAACCAGGAAGATGTCATAGTTCAGATATTCATAAGGAGGCGGATTGCTGTTGGCGGATACGGCAATTTCCTGTCCGTCCGGTGAAATATCGTACTCCGCGGATCCCATCATGGCAAAATACCGGCGCGATCCCGGCATAAGATCGGTAATTTCCTGCGTTTCGATATTCAACTTAAAAATGCGTGGATAACGACCGTCGGTTAGCCATCGGTCCCAATGGCGGTAAATCCGGTTTTCGGTCACTTTGGCACTCACTTTGTTCTCTTCTTGCTCCCGGATCATTTGACCAAGGGCACCAAAATCGCCATCGTATCCCGGCAGCACGTGTGCCACAAACGCTATGTGCCTGCTGTCAGGAAACCACTTAGGCGCCGAAACAGATACGGGCAGGTCGGTCAGGCGTGTCGCTTCACCACCATCAACAGGGATCAGATAAAGCTGTGCAGGGGAGCCGTCTCGGCCGGATACAAACGCGATCTGACGACCATCGGGACTCCAGGCCGGCTGACGATCAGAATTTTGCGAGGTGAACTGCCGTTCCGTTTGCCCATCCAGATGATACAGGTGGAGGTTCGTGTAGGAACGGTTTTCTTCGATACTGTACCTTGTAACGGGATAAACCACATAGTTTCCATCCGGTGAAGCATCTCCTGCAGCTACTCGCTTTATGTTCCAAAGGTCTTCGGCTGTGATCGGATTCTTGTCTTTCGCGCCGGGTGTTGAAGCGGTCCCGGCGAGCAATGCCGATGTCAACAGCAGCACAAACACGAGGCTCCTGAAAGGACGGGTTCCGGCTTTTGAATCAACAGCATACGGGTTGCTGTTCACGTCATCGTTCAAATAAAACCGGAAAAATAGCTTAAAATGGGTTGAAAATGTCATGTTCTTATCACTTTGGTTTTTAAATAATGGTATCGGAGTAAAGTCAGTAACGAATTGGTGTTTCGCGGGCTGACAAGGGGCTCGTCATAATACTCAGATGTAAAGATTGTTAATTCTGATCAGCCGAAACGGTCGGCCAGCCGGTTAATCATATAGCTGCTTTCGGCGAGCGCTTGTTCCGCAAAATCACCAAAAAACTGACTGATTTTATTAAATTCACGGATAAAACCCTTCCTGTCGTTATTCATAACGAGAACGGCCAGTTTCTTGTGATGCTCCAGAAACTCGATCAACAGGGTGCGGCGTTCAAAAGTTGAAAATACGATATCGGCATAGAGCTCGGCATCCTGGGCAAAAATACGACCCGTCATCATCAGTTCGGCACGGTAGATCGGACTTGAAAAGTCGGCCATATCCTCAGGTTTCAGGTCAAATTCACGCATAAACGAGCCATGAAGCAGCGCTACAAAGTGCCGCAGACCCTGAATCAGATGCATGGCCCGATCGTGCTGCTCCGGATCCACTACTTTGATGCGCAGTCCCCAAAGCCGAAACTGCTCCAGGAGCCAGTCATATGCTTTTTTATAACGTCCATGACACACCATCATCAGCTGGCGTGAGACATTGGCTACATCCGGACCGTGCATGGGGTGAAGTGCAACTACGGGGCCTTTGTGCACATTCATCATGGCATCCAGAATATGTGTTTTGTTGCTGGTGAAGTCTGCCAAAATGGTCTCTCTGTCAAGCAGGGGCCCAATTCTTTCAATGGTATCCTGGGTTACATTGATGGGTACCGTAATGATCACGAGGTCTTTTCCTGATACCAGCTCACCGGCCGTGTCCCAGTCGTCCTTGTCAAGAATGGAGATGCGGTGACCCGATAATTCGGCGATTCGTGCGTAAAGCGATCCCATTCCTCCACGTCCACCGACCAGCAGAATGTTCTTGCTTCCTGCGGAGGTTTGTGGAAATGTTTTACCCGATTGATAAGCTCGTGAAGAACTCATGATCATGCGAAGAAAATCCTCCGCCCAATCTGAATCTATACCGCGTTCCAAGGCCCTGGTGCGAAAATTTTCAATTTTCTCATCTTCACGGTCAGGAATAAATATGGGCAGTTTATTTTGTATTTTTGTGGATATAACCTGTTTTACCGTTTCGTTTCTTTCACGAAGAAGCCGCAGGATCTCATCATCGATTTCATCAATGCGGTTGCGAAATAAATTCAGGCTGTCCTGGTTTTGATTCATGGTTGCGTTGTGATGGTTCAGTCTGGTAAATGATTAGCTTGAAAAACGTTCAGCCGGCAAAATTGTGAAATGGTTGAAAATAGTCGTCATTTTTTGTCACATTTGTAATATTTCGGATTCTTGCTGATCTATTGTACAAATGCATTGTAAAAAAAGATCTACTCAGGCAAACGCCCGGCCAGGCTGTAAAATGTAATGATTTATTGAATAGAAAAAGAGCGAATGTCCGATTTCAATCTTGTTTCCCCTTACAAACCGGCTGGTGACCAGCCAAAAGCCATTGGTGAACTCGTCGATGGAATCCGGAAAGGGGAGCGGCACCAGACGCTTCTGGGAATTACCGGATCGGGAAAAACACGTACCATGGCTTCGGTCATCGAATGTACCGGCAAGCCGACACTTGTAATGAGCCACAACAAAACACTGGCTGCGCAGCTCTATCGTGAGCTCAGTGACTTCTTTCCGGGTAACTGTGTAGAGTTCTTCATCTCCTACTACGATTACTACCAGCCTGAAGCGTACATTACTGCACAGGACAAATATATCGAGAAGGATTTGTCTATCAATGATGAAATCCAAAGACTGCGTCTCCGTGCCACCAGCTCGCTGTTGTCCGGCCGTCGTGATGTTATCATTGTCTCGTCGGTCAGTTGTATTTATGGCATCGGTTCGCCAAGTGAATATGAGCAACTGATAATCCGGTTGAAAACCGGTGAAGAAATACCAAGAAACAAGCTTCTCTATGATCTTGTGGATCTCCATTACAGTCGCAATGATCATCAGTTTGAGCGGGCCAAATTCAGGGTTCGGGGGGATATCGTGGACCTGTTTCCCGCCTATTCCGAACATGCACTGCGCATCTCATTTTGGGGAGATGAAGTGGAATCGCTCACACTCTTTGACCCTGACACCGGCGAGCTGTTGGAAGAGGTGACACAGTTTTTCATCTACCCTGCATCCCACTATGTAACCACGAAGGGTCGGCTCAAAACCGCAATAGACCAGATTCGCGATGAGCTGGATCTAAGGCTGGGTGTACTTAGGGCCGAAGAAAAATATTTGGAGGCTCAGCGACTTGAGCAGCGAACCATGTTTGACATCGAAATGATGCAGGAAATCGGATTCTGTCCGGGTATTGAAAACTATTCCCGGTATCTGGCCGGACGCAAGCCCGGAGAGCGACCATACTGCCTGTTCGATTACTTTCCAAAAGATTTTCTGCTCTTTGTGGATGAGTCGCATCAGACAGTGCCTCAGATAGGAGCAATGTATGGTGGAGACCGATCCCGCAAAATTAATCTGGTGGAACATGGTTTCCGACTTCCATCGGCGCTTGACAACCGTCCGCTTACCTTTAAGGAGTGGGAATCGATGATCAACCAGTGTATTTTTGTGAGCGCAACACCATCTGACTATGAACTTGAGATGAGCCAGGGTGTCTATGTGGAGCAGGTTATCCGACCGACAGGTCTTATGGAGCCAGAAATAGAAGTCAGACCAGCCAGATATCAGATTGACGATATTGTTGGGGAGGTACAGAAAGCGGTTCAGAAAAAACAGCGGGTCCTGTGTCTTACCCTGACCAAGAGAATGAGCGAAGAGCTGTCACAGTATCTGAAGGATCTGGGTATAAAAGCGGCATACATGCATAGTGAACTCGATGCACTGGAACGTGTTGAGGTGCTCTACCGCTATCGTCGCGGTGATTATGATGTACTTGTCGGCATTAATTTGCTTCGGGAGGGCATTGACATACCGGAACTGGGACTGGTTGCCATCCTTGATGCAGACAAAGAGGGTTTTTTAAGGTCTGATACATCACTTTTTCAGATATCAGGCCGGGCGGCCCGGAATGTAGATGGACGTGTGATCATGTACGCTCATCATATAACAGGCAGCATGCAACGGGTTATTGACGAAACAAAACGCAGAAGAAAAATCCAGGATGAATACAACAGGCAACACAAAATTACACCCGCTACAGTGGCCAAGGAACTCAAACCGCTGGTAGATCCGGGCCTGATTGGAGCCAGGTCATTTGATATTGAGCCAGGAGAGTCGGATTCGGCTGCATTGGAACATATAAAAGTGGCGGATGATGGTATTCGTTACAAAGCTTCTCCGGCTATGAAAGAGGTGGTATTTGAAGACAAGAGCAAATTTGTTGAATATCTCAGAGAAGCGATGCGTACGGCGGCAAAAAACATGGAGTTTGAGGAAGCAGCGCGAATCCGTGATCAGATCGAAACCGTGGAAAAAGAGATAAAATAATTTCCAATTAAACGGAGTGATTCGTATGCTTCCTGTTCAGAACGTAGCAATATTTCCAGGAAGTACACATCATGGGTACTCTTTCATACATTAAAAACTTTATTAAAGACAGGCAGGTTGCTTCCATAACCCCGACTTCCCGATTTACTATTGGCAGGGTGTGCGCATATATTGATTTCAGCAGAGATATCAGGATCGTTGAATTTGGGCCGGCCGACGGAGTATTCACCAGATTCATCCTGGAAAAGCTCTCGCCTGCTTCGGAAATCATTGCCATTGAGACCAATCGGAATTTTGCCGATGCATTAAATGGTCTCCATGATGATAGGCTAACGGTAGTCAACAAAAGCGCTGAGGATGTTCGGGAGATTCTGGAATCGAAGAACTGGAAGAGGGCAGACTATATCATTTCCGGAATTCCGTTTTCTTTTTTAAATGAAGAGTTAAAACACCGGATTTTAAAGGATTCTGCAGACATGCTCGCTGAAGATGGACGTTTTTTGGGATATCAGACATCTTCACATCTTAAACCCTATCTTTCCGAACACTTCCCAAGTGTAGAAACTGAGATGGAGTACCTCAACCTGCCTCCCATGTGCATTTACATCGCCGGCAGGCAGAAGGATCGGAGGTAGGGGACGTATTGCGATTATTTTTGCTCAGTATCAGTTACGAAAAATCAGTTTGCCGAACTTTCGCTTACCCACTTTCAGAATCATTTCAGAGTCTTTCTGTATATCAAATCGATAGCGAGGATCTGTTATTTTTTCACCATCCAGGGTCACACCACCCTGAGTGACCAGCCGCCGGGCTTCATTGCTGCTCGGAACGAATCCGGTTTTTTTTATTACATCCAGTAGACCGTGATTTGAATCGGTTTTCAAAATGAATTCGGGCATGTCATCCGGCACATCCTTTCTAATGACTGTTCGTTCAAAATAGGTACGCGCCTGATCTGCCTTGTCTTTTCCATGATACATCCTGGTCAGGATCCAGGCCAGTTCGTGTTTTGTGTTGCGGGGGTCAGCCACCGCGCGCTTTCTGATATCAGGCAGTTTTTCATGGGCGATATCGGTCACAAGCTCAAAATAGGGATAGATCAGGTCGTCCGGAATTGAGAGGGCTTTCCCGTACATATCCTCCGGCTTTTCATCAATGCCGATGTAATTGTCGTATGACTTGGACATTTTCTGAGAACCGTCGGTTCCTACCAATAGTGGCATCATGAGACAGATCTGCTGTGATTGTCCGAACTCCTTTTGTAGATGCCGTCCTACAAGGAGATTAAACTTCTGGTCAATACCACCCAGCTCGATGTCCGATTTCAAATGGACCGAATCCTGGCCCTGAGCCAGAGGGTAGAGAAACTCGTGCAGAGAAATGGTGTCGTTATTCTGGTATCGCCTGGTGAAATCATCCCGTTCAATCATCCTCGCCACCGTATAATGTGATGCAAGGCGGATCACATCCTCAAAATTCATGGGAGACAGCCACTCTGAATTATAAACGATCTCGGTTTTATCAGGATTTAGAATTTTTGAAGTCTGTTCAAAATATGATTTTCCATTTGCAACGACCTCTTCACGAGTAAGGGCAGGTCGCGTTTTGTTTGCTCCGGATGGATCACCGATCATTGCAGTGAAATCACCTATGATGAGGATTGTATGGTGACCAAGATCCTGAAACTGGCGCATTTTCCGAAGAATAACAGAGTGGCCGAGGTGAAGATCGGGTCGGGTTGGATCGCAGCCCAGCTTCACTCTCAAAGGTGTTTGTGTCTTGTAGGATTGCTCAAGTTTTTGAATCAGCTCAACGCGGGGCACAATCTCTACAGTTCCCCTCTCAATAACTTCCAGTTGTTCATTTACAGATGGGATGGACATATTAATCATCATTTACGACAGGTACAGAAAGATACCGCTCAACAGAGTCACGGTAGGGCTTAACACCCGGGAGCACCCTGGCGACGATATCATAGGATGCGGGAGCCACTTTCAGCAAGGGTTTGTATAATAAGGATTCTTTTTTTATTTCATTATCAGGCATTTCAAAACCGGCCAGGAATATAAGAAGAATACTTATAAACAGGCTGCTTTTGATGGCACCGAACAAGCCGCCGAAAAGACGATTGGGAATACTGAGCAGTAACAGTTGAATTAGTGTATCCAGAAAATATATGCCTGCCTGAATGGCGATGAAGGTGAAGATAAAAATCAGGGCAAATCCAATGTATGGAAGGTAGAATTCGGGTATATCAATAAACGTGCCTAATAAATAGGCGACTTGTTTGGCGTACTGGAATGCCAGAAAACCGGCCAATACCAATCCCACTATCCGGAAAACCTCTTTAACAAGACCATTACGGAATCCTTTCCAGGCAAATAAACCAATAAAAAGGAGAAAAATGGCGTCAATAAGACTCATAGTTTTTCCAGAAGTTCGCGAACCACGCGATTGACAAGGGCTCCATCTGCTTTACCCTTGACTTTCGGCATGAGCGAACCCATGACTTTTCCCATGTCGGACATGGACGTTGCTTTGGTATCCTCTATCACTTCTTTGGCCAGCCGACGTAATTTTTCTTCAGAAAGCATTTCCGGCAGGTAAGTTTCAATGATCTTCAACTCATACTCTTCGGTGTCTGCAAGATCATCCCTGCCCGCTTCTTTAAATTGCGCAATTGAGTCTTTTCGTTGTTTGGCCGCTTTCATCAATACTTCATGAACTTGCTCATCTCTGAGGACCACATTACCTCCTTTGCGCTCACTTATCTCCTTTTCAAGAATCTTGGATTTGAGTGATCGAAGTACCTGAAGTCGAGGGGCGTCTTTAGAACGCATGGCGTTTTTAAGATCCTGTGCTATTTTCTCGTATGTTGTGCTCATGACAATGTGCCGTGATTAGGTAATACTATTATCGGATGGCATTATACATCAACGGAGCCCGGAGACCCCCTGTTTTGTCTACTTCATGTAAATTAGATAGTTTCAACAAACAAAAAAAGGCTATACACCGAATGTATAACCTTTTAATAGCGCTTGGAAAGTTTAAAAAATCAGGATTTTTGACGGGCAATAAAGTCCTTTACCTGGTCTTGCTCTATTGTGGATTCCTGAAAGGCCACTTTGCCTTTTGCAGATTTTTTTGAGAGAATGACTTTGACCATTCTTCTCTGAGTAGCCTTTGCAGCGAGGACCTGTTCCCCGAAAACCTGTTTCTTGGCCATAATTCTGTACCTTATTTAATCTCTTTGTGAAGGGTGTGCTTTCTGAGTTTGGCATTGAACTTCTTCAATTCCAAACGGTTTGTAGTAGTTCTTCTGTTTTTCGTTGTTACATAACGTGACGTGCCCGGTGCTTCGGTGCACTCCAGAATCACTTGAATTCGATTACCTTTTGCCTTCGCCATAACCGATGTTAAATATTTTGGGTTAGTGTACCTTTTTCCCGGGCTTCCTTGAGTACCGCACTTATTCCCTTGCGGTTGATAGTGCGTACCGTTTTTGCCGTTACCCGTAGCGTAATCCACCGGTCTTCTTCCGGTATGTAAAACCGCCTCTTTTGAAGGTTGAGCTTGAAGAGGTGCTTGGTTTTGTTATTGGATTTGGATGATCTATACCCGTTCAGGGCCTTGGTTCCGTATATGTCGTCTCGCAATGACATGGCTTGCTTAAGTCAGGTGATTATTTCATATATAAGACAGACACCAAATATAAACTGATTTGTAATAATATACAAATTGGAACAACACCTGAAGTCCTGCTCTTTGTAATAATACAGGTAGAAATTGTACCGGATCTTCTTTTTAATGATAGAGTCAAAATCAGCCCAGGAATCATTTTATAAGAAAAGCCGATAATTGTCATAAGTTGTTTTGAAAAGGCACGATTAAGGGGTATTTTCCGTAATTAAAATGGAAGAAAAATGTGGGAGTCCTTCCCTGGACAATCCCACTCAGACATGAAATCCAAATATTCAGATGAGTAAAGCAATTACACCGGAATACAGAGCGTCCAATATTCAGGTTTTGGAAGGATTGGAAGCGGTAAGGAAACGCCCTTCGATGTATATTGGAGATACCGGCCAGCGGGGTCTTCATCACCTGATCAATGAAGTGGTTGACAATTCGATTGATGAAGCGCTTGGAGGATATTGCAGTTTTATTGGACTTAAAATCAATACAGACAATTCCATTACCATTGTCGATGACGGACGTGGAATTCCGGTTGATATGCATGAGAAGTTTGGTATGCCTGCTGTGGAACTTGTACTCACCAAACTTCATGCCGGAGGAAAATTTGACAAGGACTCCTATAAAGTATCCGGAGGCCTTCATGGAGTCGGCGTCAGTTGTGTGAACGCTCTTTCCAAACGGTTTGATGTGGAGATTCATCGTGATGGCGAAATTCACGTAATGGGTTTTGAATACGGGAAAACCACCCGGCCATTGAAAAAGACCGGAACAACCGATAAAACCGGGACACTCATAACTTTTACTCCAGATGATACCATATTCAATCAGAACAATGAATTCCGGTTTGAAATTATAGCCGAAAGGATGCGTGAGCTCGCATTTCTGAACCCGGAAGTAACCATTGAACTGGAGGATATTCGCGAGGAAGAGCCACTAAAAGAGATATTTCATTTTGAGGGCGGTATCAAAGACTTCGTACGATATCTGGACGAAGGCAGGGAACCTCTGGTTCCTGAAATCATGTATTTTGCAGGTGAAATAGAAAATGTTCCGGTGGAAGTGGCCATGCAATACACCAGTTCCTATTCGGAAAATGTACACTCCTATGTGAACAATATTAATACGCACGAAGGGGGAACACACATTTCAGGCTTTCGAAGAGCGCTGACACGGGCACTGAAGAACTATGGCGACAAAAACCGGCTGATCAAGGGTAAATTCACTGTCAGCGGGGAAGATTTCCGGGAGGGACTCACCGCTGTGATCAGCATCAAGGTCCAGGAGCCGCAGTTCGAAGGGCAGACCAAAACAAAATTGGGCAACTCCGAAGTTCAAAGTGCCGTCGAAGTGGTGGTCTACGAAAAGTTGAACGATTATCTTGAACTTAATCCGAAAGTTGCTCGCGCCGTTATTGATAAAGTGATGAGAGCGGCAGAAGCACGCGAAGCTGCCCGTAAAGCAAGGCAACTTGTTCAGAGAAAGAGTGCTATGGCCGGAATGGGGCTGCCCGGAAAATTGGCCGATTGCTCCATTAATGATCCTGCACATTGTGAAATTTACCTGGTTGAGGGTGATTCGGCCGGCGGATCCGCCAAATCCGGTAGAAACAGAAGCTTCCAGGCCATTCTGCCTCTCAGAGGCAAGATTTTAAATGTTGAGAAAGCTCGTGTCGGTAAAATTCTTGAAAACAACGAAATAAAAGCTATCATTACGGCTCTTGGCGTCGGCGTGGGATTCATCGAGGATTTCGATATTACCAATTTGCGTTACCATAAGATTATTATCATGACGGATGCCGATGTGGACGGCTCACACATACGCACCCTTCTCCTGACATTCTTCTACAGATACATGCAGCCTCTCATTGAAGGTGGCCACGTATACATTGCGACACCACCCCTTTATAAAATTACCCAGGGCAGCAAGATAGAATACGCATGGGATGATAACAGCCGGGACAAAATTCTAAAATCGCTTAAAAAGACCACAAGAAAAGTGGATGTTTCGAGATACAAGGGACTTGGCGAGATGAATCCCGATCAGCTCTGGGATACTACCATGAATCCTGAGACACGAACCCTGCAGCAGGTAACAATTGAAAGTGCCGCCGCAGCCGACAAGCTCTTTACGGTTCTGATGGGTGATATGGTCGAGCCTCGCCGGGCGTTCATCGAAAGAAACTCAAAATACGCCAACCTCGATATTTAACGAACCAAACTGGAATAACACAGAATAACGTATTCAGATGTCAGATAAAATCATTAAAATCAATCTCGAAGACGAGATGAAGTCATCCTACATCGATTATTCGATGTCGGTTATTGTTTCCCGTGCCCTGCCGGATGTTCGTGACGGACTAAAGCCTGTACATCGCCGGGTTCTGTATGGAATGAGCGAGCTTGGAATGCTTCACAACCGGGCCTACAAGAAAAGTGCTCGTATTGTTGGTGAAGTGCTTGGTAAGTATCACCCTCACGGGGACTCCGCCGTCTACGATTCCATCGTAAGAATGGCACAGGATTTTTCCATGCGTTATACGCTGGTTGACGGACAGGGCAACTTTGGCTCTGTGGACGGAGACTCGGCGGCGGCAATGAGGTACACCGAGGCACGTATGGAGCGTATATCGGAAGAGATATTGTCTGATATCAACAAGAATACCGTAGATTTTCAGCCCAACTTTGATGACACACTGACCGAACCTTCGGTGATGCCGTCTATGGTGCCAAATCTACTGCTTAATGGCGCTTCCGGTATTGCTGTTGGTATGGCCACAAATATGCCGCCACACAATATGACCGAAGTGGTGAACGGGATCAAAGCCTACATCCAGGATTCGGATATCGAAATTGCGGAACTGATGAAGCATATCACCGCGCCTGATTTTCCGACGGGCGGTATTATCTATGGTTATGACGGTGTAAGGGAGGCATACGAAACGGGTCGCGGACGTGTCGTTCTCCGGGCACTGGCTTCTGTGGAAGAACTGAGGGGAAATCGCGAACAAATTGTTGTCACTGAAATACCCTACCAGGTCAACAAGGCTACTCTTATCGAAAAAATTGCGTTTCTGGTCCAGACCGAGAAAATTACGGACATAACGGATGTGCGTGATGAGTCGGATCGAGAGGGCATGCGTATTGTCATCATGCTCAAGCGTGGTGCGGTTCCCAGCGTGGTGCTGAATCAACTGTACAAATACACACAGATGCAGCATACGTTCGGAATCATCAACCTCGCTCTGGTCAAGGGGCGTCCGAAAGTGATGAATCTGAAGAAGATCATCAAACATTTCATTGAACACAGAATTGAGGTGATTATACGTCGCACCTTGTATGACCTGGATCAGGCAGAGGCCCGGGCTCATATCCTGGAGGGACTCAAAATAGGGGTTGACAATCTCGATGAAGTGATTCAGACCATCCGATCTTCAAGCAATGTTCCCATTGCCAACGATCGCTTGAGAAGGCAATTCGGTCTCAGTGACTTGCAAGCAAAGGCCATATTGGACATGCGCCTCCAGAAACTTACGGCACTTGAAAGGGACAAAATTGAACTGGAATATAAAGACATTCTGGAGCAGATCCGGGAATATCGTCGCATACTGACCAGCCGGGATGTACAGAACGGCATCATCATCAAGGAACTCGAAGATCTGAACGAACGATACGGAGATGAGCGGCGCACACAGATCGTTTATTCTGCAGAAGACTTCAATATAGAGGATATGATTGCTGATGAGGATGTGGTAGTCACCATTTCCAATACGGGGTACATTAAACGGACACCGGTCAGTGGGTATCGACGGCAAAAGCGCGGTGGAGCCGGAATGCGTGGTGCCACGACCAAGGATGATGAATACGTGGAGCATCTCTTTGTAGCAACCAATCATAACTACATCCTGTTTTTCACACAAAACGGGAAATGCTATTGGCTAAAGGTGTATGAAATTCCTGAGGGAACAAGGCTCAGCCGGGGGCGTGCCATTGTCAATCTTATTGAAATAGACAAAGATGATAAAGTGCAGGCATTTGTGCCTGTTAAGACACTTGAGGACGAGAAATACACGAAGAACCACAACATTATCATGGCTACTGAAAATGGCATAGTAAAGAAAACGAGTCTTGATGCCTACAGCCGGCCCAGGCGTAACGGAATTCTTGCCATCAGTGTGGATGGGGACGACTGTCTGCTTAGTGCCAGCCTGACGGACGGAAAAAGTACCATCTTGCTTGGTGCACGAAATGGTCGAGCCATACGCTTCAAGGAGACCGATGTTCGTCTTATGGGGCGGAATACCCGGGGAGTTCGCGGAATCAACCTGTCGGATAAAAATGATAAGGTTGTGGACATGGTCGTCATTAAGAATACTAATGAGGCAACAGTGCTGGCTCTCTCCGAACAAGGATATGGTAAACGGAGTCTTGTAGACGACTACCGTGAACAGACAAGGGGCGGAAAAGGTGTCATCACACTGAAAATAACTCCAAAAACGGGAAAACTTATTGCACTGAAAGAAGTTAGTGACAATGATGACCTGATGATTATAACGGAAAAGGGCAAGATAATCCGTATGCACAGTAAGGATATCAGATCCATGGGGAGAAATACCCAGGGGGTAAGAATGATGCGACTGGGTGGAAGTGACAAAATATCAGGTATCACACGCGTGGTCAGTGAAGAAGATGCCGCTACGGCACAAAGGGTCGGTGATAACGGAGAAGAAGTGGATTTGACCAAGAACAAAAACGATCTCGACAACAGTGATGAAAAGTCTGGTTCAGATAATAATGGGGATAGTGAAGATCACGGATCTACCGGACAACTGGACTTTGAGTAGGATGGCTAAACAGAAAAAAAACAGAAACAAACGAGAAAAAATCAGATCTTGTCGATCAGATTTTGAAGCAAATTTTTCCTTTTAGCGATAAGAATTTCCGGACTGCGGATAGATACATGTTTGCCATAGCGCAGTAACCAATCGTTAATAAAGTCAAGATCATCGATCAGGAAGGTAACCTGAAGATGATCCTTTTGCTTTATGCGTGAGGTGATTTTTCCAGGTAATTCTGTTAACAGGGTAAAAGCTTTTTCCTGACGTATCTGAATTGTAACCGGTATGTTGTTTTCAGCCCTGCCATACAGAAGATCATCAATATCGAAATCGTGATGCTTATAATATGGTTCGTCTTTAAGCGCAATATTCTTCATTTTGGAGAGCATGAAATTACGCAGTGACTTGCGATCATGACAATAACCGATGACATTCCAGTGATCTGTGTAGTGCACCAGCAAATGAGGATCAACCATTCGCCGGCTTGTCTGATTTTTACGATTACGGTAGTCAAATGAAACCGGGCGCTTTTCGACAAAAGAGGAACACAAGGTGAACCAGTCCCCCCCCGACTCTCGTTTATTGACATTTTTAATGTAGGGAGATACCAGGGTTTTGCTCTCCAGAATATTCATCTGTGTCTGAAGTGAAGAAGGTACGGAACTTCTGATTTTCAGGGCGACATTCTCAGCATCACGGACCATCTCCTGGTCTACCTGGGATCTGACAAATGAGAGACCCATCATGATAACGGAAAGCTCCCGAAAAGTGAACATAATAGCGGGTATCATTCCATCCCGGAGTACGCCATAACCCATGTCCGGATAATGCGTTAATGGAACTCCCAGATCCTGAATTACACGAATGTCACGGAAAACGGTACGCTTGCTAATGCCGAATCGATCCATGAGCGTGCGGGATGTCACTTTCTTTCCGGACTGCAGCATATAAAGTATTTTAAGCCGGCGTTCGTTGCTGTTCATGAAAGTTTTGTATCATAACGTGATTTGAAACGTGAATATACCCCCTGTACAGAGGTTGGCTCATTGTCGATGAATATGGACAATATATTTGTTTTGGAAAAACGGATTCTCATGAAAATTAAACCGTTGCAAAGAAAATTTGTAGTTGTTTAGCATGTCTTCATTGATTTCTAAAAAAATGTCATCTCCCTTAAGCATGGAAATCTCGTGCACATGTTCATCATCAAGTGATATTAATAAATCCCGAACAGGAAATGCATGTTTTGAAACTACCCGGCAGGGGGTATTTAATTGCAAATCGGCAATATTCTGATTGATCACGTTGACATTGGATAGAGATAACGATCTTATAATATCTTTTATAGCCAATGTTTTTTTCAGAACCTTGTCTACCAGATAAAATATTCTATCAGGACACGCAATGGCCATGGGAAGTCCCGGAAGTCCGCCACCGGTTCCGGCGTCAATGATTTTCAAGGTTTTGTCATTAATAACACCGGTTGAATCGACAAGATATAAACTGTGGATAATATGATTGAATAAATCTTCACCTTTAGTCCTTTTACTGAAAAGATTAACCCTGCTGTTCCAAGTCAGCCAAGTTTCAACCAGTCTTATATACGATTTGTGGTTTTGTTCAAAAAGTGATTGCACAAATTCAGATGTTTCACGTGAAACATCTGTGATAACCAATTGATCTATTATGTTTTTCTTCATACGAAGAGAAAAAAAATGGATGTAGTATTTTAGAGCTTAAATAATCTGTAGCTATATGTGAATGTATGCGAGTTTGAAATGAAGAGGGAGGGCTAGGTTGAATTCTCAGAATGTTTCACGTGAAACGTGTGTCGAAGTCAGTTATTAAGATAAACCATAAGCACCGATATATCACTTGCGGATACGCCACTTATGCGGCTAGCCTGACCGATGGTTTCAGGCATGACTTTAAGTAGTTTCTGGCGCCCTTCGCTGGAAAGGCTTTGAATATTGTGGTAGTTGATTTTTTTCGGAATCCGCATGTTTTCTTTTTCATGCAACTGACGAACCATTTCGTGTTCTTTTTCAATATAACCTTCATACTTAAGCTGTATTTCTACCTGCTCAATTACAAGTTCATCTTGTGTAATTTTTACTATCTTTTTTTTGAGCTCCGGATCATAAGTTATCAGTTCGGACAAGGATATGTGGGGACGGGTAATTAGTTTTGGAATCTTTATTTTTTGAGTGAGCGGTGATTGATCTGTGGTTTTTAAAAAATCATTGTACACTTCTGGACGAGCGCTATATTCAGAGAGCAATGCCGAAAGCGATTCTATTTCTCTCTTTTTTGCTTGATATCGATTGAATCGCTTTTCGGATGCCAGTCCGATATGATAACCAAGGGGGGTCAGGCGAAGATCGGCATTATCCTGACGAAGAAGAATGCGGTGTTCGGCACGTGAGGTAAACATGCGATAGGGCTCTTCTGTACCTTTATTTACAAGATCATCAATGAGAACACCAATATAAGCCTCGGACCTCTGCAGTACTATCTCTTCTTTTTCCTGAATTTTTCTGGCAGCATTAATGCCTGCCATGATTCCCTGGCTGGCGGCTTCCTCATATCCGGTTGTGCCATTGATTTGACCGGCAAAAAACAGGCCATCAATCAGCTTTGTTTCCAGGCTGCGTTTGATTTGATGGGGCGGGAAGTAGTCATATTCAATGGCGTAGCCGGGACGTATCATCACAACATTTTGGAAACCGGGGATTGTGCGAAGCGCAGTGTATTGTGTGTCTTCAGGCAAGCTTGTTGAAAAGCCATTGAGATACATTTCATAGGTGTTGCGTCCTTCGGGTTCAAGAAACAGTTGGTGTCTGTCTCTGTCAGAGAAGCGATTAATTTTATCTTCTATAGAGGGGCAATATCGGGGACCGGTGGAAGTAATTCGACCGTTAAACATCGGACTTCGACTGAATCCGGTGCGAAGTACGTCATGTACATCTGGTGAGGTGTAGGCAATCCAACACGTAAGTTGTTCATCTTTACCCGGCAAGGTATCCGTAAGAAAGGAAAAGGGGGTAGGATTGTCGTCCCCAAACTGAATTTCCATCTGTTTATAATCGATTGTCCTGCCATCAAGTCGCGGTGGCGTTCCAGTTTTCAGGCGTCCGGATACAAAACCCAGTTTTTCCAAACATGCAGTGAGGCCGAAGGAAGCATGTTCCCCGGAGCGGCCTCCTCCAAAATGTTTTTCTCCAATATGAATCAGACCACTGAGAAAAGTACCATTGGTTAGTACAACGGACTTGGAATAGATGATCTGGCCGCTTTGTGTTTCAATGCCAATTGCTCGATTATTTTTTGTAACAATACCGGTAACACTGTCCTGGCGAAAAAAAAGCTCAGGTATTTGTTCAAGATGTTCTCTTACATGCTGTGCATAGAGTATACGATCGCTCTGGGCACGCGGACTCCACATGGCAGGACCCTTGCTTCTGTTAAGCATCCGGAATTGAACCCCGGAAGAGTCGGCAACCTTTCCCATGATTCCTCCCATCGCATCAATTTCCCGTACCAACTGACCCTTTGCAACCCCACCAATTGCAGGATTACAGGACATTTGTGCAATGGCATTTATGTTCATTGTTATCAATAGTGTACGGCATCCCATTCGGGCAGCTGCACCTGCCGCTTCACTACCGGCATGGCCTCCGCCAACAACGATCACATCGTATTTGGGTTGTAAACTTTTCATATTTTATAAATGTGATGCTTGCAACAGGTTAATCGATTAATTCCCTCAGCATTGCAATAACATAAATTGACGACACGGTAGTATGTACGAACAATGGAAATTATCGTAGTCAATACAAGGACCTGACTGGCCAACAGTTACGTTATGATCATGATAACTGTCTCAAAACAAAAAAAGCGTAACCAATTGCTTGACAATTGACTACGCTTTTGCGATCCGGATGGGACTCGAACCCACGACCTCCTGCGTGACAGGCAGGCGTTCTAACCAACTGAACTACCGGACCAAGGACACCCAATATACGCAGATTTTTGTCAGAGAGTCAATATTTCGTTTTGTTTTTTCAATCACAGTGGCCTGTAATGGTATCTATGTCGTACAACGCATCCTTCCGGTTGTTCAAACACTTTTCGAATTCTCTTTTTAAAATCGCCCGATTACGGATGGTTATTGGTACTATTATACAGGTAAAGAGTAGATGCTGTATTGAAAATTAATATTACCTTACTTTGTACACATTCTTGGAGACTTCATCATCCCGGATGTTCGTTAATACGTGATCGAAGAATGAAGTGTTCTCTTTATGCGTTGCCATAGGCAGTGAAATTATGATTTATGTTGTTAATATTATCACCATAATTACTATCCATTTTTATCAAATAATATGATTACAGATCGAAAAATTAAGATGTTGAAATCGCATACTGGACGTCGGGAGAAAAAATCAGTTTCATTCAGGTTCCTTCAAATGCTCATATTGTTGCCTGTTTTGTTTCTCCAGCCGTTAGCACTACAAGCTCAAATGTTCTCTGTCGAAGAACCGGAAAGAAGAACACGACCTGCATCAAGCTCTTTCACAGCCGGACTGGAGTTTTTAAACATGTCACTCCGGGAAAGTGAGAACCTGCCGGATGAAATTTATGGGATTTCGGATCCAGTCTATCGCATGCGTCTGGAACTCCCGGGAGTAGAAGTATACGGGGGATTCAGGAACAGAATTGGGACGGCAGACACGTTGAATTACATAAATCTGGGAGCAAATATCTCCGGTTCTCTTCCCCTGACCAGAAACAGAAAGATTGGCGTATCCCTCCCACTCTGGCTATCTACAGATTATGTAAGAGTGATGGGTACCAGTGGTTTGCAACGGGAATCCAGCCATTTTCGACAAAGTGCAGCATCGATTGGACTGGGCGCAGGATTTTACTATAATCCACTGCAGAATGTTAGGATACGGACCGAATTTGTACCGCAAATAGGCTTTACAGTAAGTTCTATCGGAAGCGATTCAGGCCAGTTGGCATCACTTAATGGGCGGGCAAAAGCTCATTTTGACCATCTGATAGGCAGGTTTGGTCTGGTTCTGTCTTATAATTTTACTTGGAGAAGATACTCTGGTTCAAATGAAAGTATTCGTTATGATATCAGTGGGCACAACGTAGGTTTGGGAGTATCATTTTGATATGGAGCAACATAAGGACCAACGAATCTGGCAAATACGGACGCAATCTTTTTAAAAAGCAGACAGGTAATGAATATTCGTGTCTGTCTGGTAGAGAAATTGGCAATCAAATGAAGACAGAAAAATTTTTATCGGAGCTGGAAAAAATTGTTGAAGAGCTTGGGTACCAGTTGCGCAGGGAAAAGGGGAGTTTCAAAGGCGACTTTTGCGTACTCGAGGGAGACCGCATAGTGATGATCAACAAGATGTATCCACCTGAAATTCATGTAGGCCAAATCGTCCGGTTTCTGTCGCGACAAAATCTGGATGACAGATATGTAAAGCCTGCGGTACGGAAAGAGCTGGATTTGTGGTTTGAACGTATTGAAAAAAAGGAGAAATCAATTTAATGAAGCTAACCTTTCTTGGAACAGGTACATCCATGGGAGTTCCGGTAGCAGGAGGATTTGGACCGAAAAACGAGACCAATGATCCCAGAAACCATCGTTATCGTTGCTCTGCCTGGATTCAGACGCCTGAGCGCTCCATTGTAATTGACACCGGACCGGAGTTTCGTCTTCAGACCTTGCGCGCTGGTATAGGCCGCATTGATGTTTTGTTAATAACGCACGAGCATAATGACCATCTGGCTGGTCTCGATGATCTGCGATCCTACAACTATGCACAGAAAAAACCAATACCGGTGTACACCAGCAAGCAGACGGAAGAGTCCATCAGGCACAGATTTTCCTATATGTTTCCGCCAAACAAAACGCCGGGATCCGTTGATCTCGACTTCAAACCATTTAATGGTCCGGTCACAGAAGGTGATTGCGAAATCATACCCCTACCGGTTCGACATGGGAAAATGGAGGTCATGGGCTTTCGTATAAACGACATTTCCTATATAACGGATGTTAACAAAATTCCAGATGAAACAGCCGAAAAAATTCGTGGTTCCAAAATACTTGTCATGAGTGGCTTGCGATGGTCACCGCCTCATCCGACACACTACACTATTCCGGAAGCTGTCGAGGTATCAAAAGAGTTGAATATCGCAAATACCTACCTCATCCACATGTCACCGTTTGTAGATCATGGTCAGGTGTCAGCCCGACTGCCTGACAGGGTAAAACTTGCCTTCGACCAGCTTGAAGTGTCGGTATAACGTCCGATTATACCGATACTGTCAGCGCCATGATTGCGAGTTACCTGTATTTGTCGAAGATATCGCCTTTCAGATGGTCATATACCTCTTTCACATGCTGGGAATTGTCCAACTTGCAGAGCAGTAGCGCATCCTCTGTTTCGATAATTCCAATACCCTGGAGCCCGACAAGTGTGATCAATTTACTGCTTTCAGATTGAACGAGGCAGTTTTGCGATCTGACAGTGATTACACGTTCGGAATCAATGATATTTCCATCTTCATTAGCTTTGGGGCTCTGAAGTTCGTATATGGCCATCCAGCTTCCGAGGTCGCTCCAGTCAAAGTGGGATGGAAGTACGACTACATTGTCGGATTTTTCCATGATCCCGTAATCAATGGAGACAGAAAAGCAGGAATGGTAGACGGATTCAAGGATTTCTTTGCTTACCTCACCGTTGTGTTTTTTTATGTCCTTAGTAAACAATGTTACCTGATGATGCAATACAGGCATGTGCTTCTCAATTTCTCGCAATATCTCGTTTGTATTCCAGATAAACATTCCGCTGTTCCACAAAAAATCACCGGATTGCAGAAATTTCAACGCAGTTTGAACATCCGGTTTTTCAGCAAAAGTTTTTACCGGATAAGCATTGTCGTCTTCATTGGATATATGTGAGCTGTCATTGTATTGAATATATCCGTAACCGGTTTCAGGTCGTGTGGGAGTGATGCCGATGGTGACCAGTTTACCCCTATCCGCAGCAATCCGAACACACGTCTGCAAATCCTTGGTGAATGCCTTGTCATTCCGGATGTAGTGGTCGGATGGAAGGACGATCAACGTGGAATCCGGATTGCGGTAATGAACGAGGGCGGAAGCAAAAGCAATACAAGGTGCCGTATTTCGGGCCACCGGTTCACCAATGATGTTTTCAACCGGAAGGTCAGGAATTTGTTCTTTTACAATGGTGACATAGTCGGAGTTGGTGCTGACAATAATGCGCTCGACCGGGATAAGTGGACGGATACGATCAATGGTAGTCTGAAGCAAGGTCTTGTTTTCAAAAAAGCTGAGGAACTGCTTGGGCTGTGACACACGGCTTTTAGGCCAGAATCGGGATCCGATGCCACCGGCCATGATCAGGGCGTATACCATGAAAAACTCCGGATAGTAAAATTCAGATTGAAATGAAAGTCTGCTAATTTACCAATTTTCACGGCCAAGCTGAAATGAGATCCGAATGATAATCGGCACTTTTCAGAGTGAAGCGAAATATGGAACCGGAACCGGGATTGCTTTCGATGACAAGCTGTTCTCCATGAGATTCTAATATATGTTTCACAATTGAAAGGCCCAGCCCAGTTCCGCCCTGTTCACGTGAGCGGGATTTGTCGACGCGGAAAAATCGTTCGGTAACCCGTTTTACATCCTCCGGATCTATGCCAATGCCGGTGTCTCTAACGGAAACGACAATTTTGGATCTGTCATTTTCATGATAACGTGTACTGATGTGCACTTTACCATCCGTTTTGTTGTATTTAATTGAATTTTCAATCAGATTGACAAGTACCTGCCGGATTTGATTGCGGTCGGCCAGGGCAAAAGCATTGGTCTCTTTCTCCTCAAAAATCAGTGTTACATTTCTTTGCTCGGCTTTGTACTGCAAAGCATCTATGGCATCGTGAATCAAATTGTTAAGTGGTATGACACTTAAGTCAGGCTTAAGTTCTCCGGTCTCAAGACGGGAGATTTCCAAAAGGTCGTTGGTAAGAAAAATAAGACGGTTAACATTTTTCATTGCCTTGGCAAGGAAGACCCGGTTGACCTTCGGGTCTTCAAGCGCACCGTCTTGCAAGGTCTCAAGATATCCCTGTACAGAGAAAATCGGGGTTTTCAACTCATGGGAAATGTCTCCGATAAATTCTTTCCGATAATTATCCGTTTCATCCATTTTTTTTAACTCATGGGTAATGGTGGCTTTGCACCATTCTGCAGCATTAAGGATTCTCTGGATTTCGTCTGTAGCAACGTTATCCGGCGGCCCGTTTACATTGGTAAACCTGGATGGCGTTTGCAGTATCGTATCGTGCAACTGCTCCAGTCTTTTTTTTAGTAATTGTAGTGCAAATAGATAGACAAGTATGAAAACGGTAGAAGCCGTACCGGCCCCCAAAAGCAACGAATGATACAAGCTCTGCACCCAAAACAGGGAAATCATTCCAATTAGAATTCCTGATATAATGGCCGGTGGAAATGACAGGCGAATGCCGATGTGGAAATATGTGCTTTCTTCTGATGTCATGGTTTACGGAACCGGTAGCCGACACCTTTTATTGTTTCGATCAAGTCATCTCCAAGCTTTTCACGGATTTTTCGAATATGTACATCCACCGTACGGTCAATAACATAGATATGGGCTCCCCATACTTCATTGAGCAGTACCCGGCGGCTGAGCACCTTGCCGGCATGTGTTGCAAGCAGATAGAGTACTTCAAACTCTTTCTTCGGAAGACGAACTTCTCTGTCGTTTTTTATTACGATATATCGTTCTCTGTCAATTTCAAGTCCGTTAAAATGTATGGATTTTTGCTGCGTGTCACCATACGGACCCACCCTTCGAAGAACGGCGTTGATGTGAGAAATCAACTTGGATATGCTTATGGGTTTGGTCAGGTAATCGTCAGCGCCTTCATCCAGACTTTGAACTTCTGACTTTTCGTCGCTTCTGGCCGTCAGAAATATAATGGGTATGTCTTTGAGATCCCGGTCCTGCTTCAAATGGCGGCACACCAGGTGTCCGTCCATCCCGGGCATCATGATGTCAAGCAGGATGAGACTTGGTTTGTGCTTTTTGGCAAGCTGGATGCTTCTGTGGCCGTTGTCTGATTTTATCACGTCATATCCGTGCTTGATCAGATTGTATTCAACCAGATCAAGAATATCATGTTCATCGTCAACAACCAGTATAAGAGAATTGGACAACGTGCGGGCTTGAAAGTATTAATGGATTCTTATGTAAAAATTACGCACTTGTGATAATGAAAAAAACCGAATTAAATTATGAAATTGTTACCAATCAGAGGTGCTTGAGGGCACTCTTTAACAACACTGAGACATTTTCGGCGCCATATCCCGCCTTAATAGCGGCCTGTACGGCTTTGTGCGCCTGACCTCGATGATAGCCAAGTGCTTCAAGCGCAGAGAGGGTTTCATCCTGAATCGAATCTGATGTACCCGTTTCTTCATCAGCAGTGACAATATCGCCCAATTTGTCACGCAACTCAAGGACTATCCGTTCAGCAGATTTCTTGCCTATGCCTGGACTTTTGGAGATCAAACCGGAGTTCTGATTCACTATGGCACTCACAATTTGCCGGGGTGGCATCGCAGAAAGCAGGGCAAGCGCCAGCCTCGGTCCGATACTTTTCACGGTTATAAGCATCTCAAACAGATTTCGCTCTTCGGTTGATGCAAATCCGAACAACTGCTGATCGCTGTCTGAGATATGATGATGGATATGAAGGGTACAGACTTCGCCGGGAGAAGGCACTCGTTCCAGGGTGTGATTGGAAATGCGGACCGCATATCCAATGCCTCCGACATCAATAATGATGGCGCCGGCCTGCTTGTTGTGAATATTTCCCCTGAGATATGCGATCATGTAAAAGGAATGGGTCTGAAAAAAATGTTGTAATCCTGTCATGAATAGACGAACAGGACAGGTTCCATGTAAATTTACAGATACAAATATCTGTAAAAAAGCACGTATAAAAAAATATAGGTATAGATGACTGTATTTCTACTACTTGCGGATACGTTCCGGGTTACTTGCAACAAAAGAGCTCCAGCTGTTTTGTTGTCTCTGCTTTTTTCCAGGAGGGTCAGGGTGGTCTGATGCAGGATCTTGCAATTTTTGAAAATGGCACCATGCTACAGCAAGTGCGTCAGTTGCATCATCACTCAGAGTGCTTTGCGGAATGTAAACCAGTTTGTGCAGCATATATGCAACCTGGTCCTTGCCGGCATTTCCGGTACCGGTAATTGCTTTTTTTACGGCTTTGGGATAGTACTCGAAGAGTGGCAAATTGTTATGAAGCACCGACATGATGATCGCCGCCTGCGCACGCCCCAGTTTAAGCATGGCGGAGGGATCCTTGCCGTAAACCGGTGTTTCAATAGCGCAGGAATCAGGTCGGTATCTGGTGATCAGTGCGGATGTTTCAGAATATAGGGTACGCAACCGGTCAAGGGCATCCTCTGTACCTGTCAATCGAATAACATCACAGCAAACGGCTTCAAAGCGTCGATCGTGGTACTCAAGGACAGCAAATCCTGTCATCCTGGAACCAGGGTCAATACCCAAAATACGTGTTTTCATCCCAAATCACATAAAATGTTAATAGTGAAGATGACTTTAAAAACTGTTGATGCCCTGGTGTTCCAATGTCGGAAATCCAATTAGCAAGAAAGATTGCCGGAAAAAGAAAGATCGAGAAAACAGGTGAAGCAGGAAATGTGCTACTTTTTACCGGTATTCAATTCCGCCAGTTCAAAAATAAGCTCTTCGCTGATTCCATTCGTGGAAAAACCACCATCATGGAACAGATTCTGCATGGTGACTTTGCGGGTGAGATCGGAAAAAAGGGAAATACAGTAATCAGCACATTCATCAGCGGTAGGATTGCCAAGTGGTGACAACTTCTCAGCGAAATCGTACATGGCATCAAAACCATTAATGCCCGATCCGGCCGAGGTCTTTGTCGGACCCTGGGAAATGGTGTTCACGCGGATTCCCCTCTTACCAAGGCGACTGCCAAAGTTTCTTGATATACTCTCCAGGAGCGCTTTCGCATCGTTCATGTCGGAATACTTGGAAAATACACGTTGTGCGCCGATGTAGGAAAGCGCCACAACACTTGCACCATCACTGAGAGCCTCTTTTTCAACACATGCCTGCAACACTTTATGCAGCGATATGGCCGATATTTCAAGAGTTTGCTGCATCAGCTTGTAATTGAGATTGGTGTAATCGTTGCCCTTGCGGATGTTCGGCGACATGCCCACGGCATGAAGTATGAAATCAAGCTTGCCATGCTCCTCCCGTGTGGCATCAATCAATTCAAGGACCTGTTTGTAATCGGACACATCACAAGGGATGACAGCAGCCCCCGTTTTTTCAGCAAGCTGGTTGAGTGCACCGAATCTCAGAGCGATGGGTGCGTTGGTCAGGGTAAAAGAGGCTCCTTCCCTCTTGCATGCCAGTGCAACTCTCCAGGCAATGCTTCGTTCGTCAAGGGCGCCGAAAATCAGACCCTTTTTTCCTTTTAAAAGATTGTAACCGGTGTTTTGAGTCATTCGTAATTCCTGTTTTTACACTCTATGCGGATTTGGATGGATGTAAAGTAGCTAAAATGAAAACCTGTAACAAACACCGGTTCCATTTTTGGCATTTAGTGAAAAGGATATGAGTAAATAAATTATTGATTCCGTTTCCGGTTTTGCATATTTTTCCTGACTTTGCAAATCAATTAATCGTGTCGGTTGATTTTCAACCGGCATATTCTATCCGTTTCTTGTCTCATGTTTGAAGATCTTTCCAGCAAGTTGGAATTGGCTTTCAGGTCGGTTTCCGGTCAGGCGCGTTTAAGTGACATTAATGTTGCTGAAACGGTAAGAGAGATCCGCCGTGCTCTGTTGGATGCCGACGTAAACTACGAAGTTGCCCGCTCCATCACCGCAAGGGTGAAAGAAAAAGCTCTGGGACAGGGTGTGCTGGCAAGTGTTACGCCGGGCCAGCAGTTCACCAAGATTGTTTATGATGAGTTGGTTCATGTTCTTGGTGAAGAGAAGGAGGAAATTGCATTCAGCCAGGTGCCGCCGACGGTAATACTCATTGCCGGATTACAGGGCTCGGGTAAAACGACTTTTACTGCCAAACTGGCCAAATTGCTTAAAGAGCAGGGAAAATCACCCATGCTGGCGGCGGCGGATGTGTATCGCCCGGCAGCTGTGGACCAGCTCAGGACACTCGCTGGTCAGATCGATGTCCCGGTGTACTCGATTGAAGAAAAAGATGCTCTTCGTGTAGCAAAAGAGGCTGTTTCAGAAGCAAAAAAGAATGCCCGCGACGTCCTGATCATTGATACGGCAGGAAGAATGCATGTTGATGAGCAGATGATGGATGAAGTTGCCGCCATCCGGAAGGCGGTGAATCCATCGGAAGTGTTGTTTGTAGTGGATTCGATGACCGGTCAGGATGCCGTCAATACGGCAAAGGAGTTCAATCAGCAGATTAATTTTGATGGAGTCGTTCTCACCAAGCTGGATGGTGATACCCGCGGTGGTGCGGCCATTTCCATACGTACGGTTGTCGAGAAACCGATCAAGTTTATGAGCACCGGCGAGGGAATGGATACCATATCTCCTTTCTATCCCGACCGGATGGCTCAGAGGATCCTCGGCATGGGTGATGTGGTTTCTCTGGTTGAGAAGGCGCAGGAGCAGTACGATGAAGTTCAGGCAAGAAAACTGCAATCCAAAATATCATCCAATACATTCAACCTGGAGGATTTTTATGGACAATTGCAGCAGATAAAAAAAATGGGATCAATGAGAGATCTCGTCGGCATGATTCCTGGAATGAGCAAACAGATTGGTGATGCCGAGATTGATGATGATGCCCTGAGGCCGGTTGAGGCCATCATTAATTCCATGACCATAGAAGAACGGCGTAAACCGGATCTGATCAACGGAAGCCGCAGAAAACGAATCGCACATGGCTCGGGAACATCCGTTCGTGAGGTCAACGATCTTCTGAAGCAGTTTACCCAGATGAAAAAAATGATGAAGACCATGACCAAAATGAACAAAATGGGCCGGGCAATGGAGGGGTTGAAAAACCTGACCGGACAACAAAAATTTCATTAGGAACAACGATAAACCTGTTTAGGAGCAAAAAAATTGGTTAAACTAAGATTACAACGACACGGAAGAAAAAAGCTTCCCTATTATCATTTGGTGGCTGCCGACATCCGTACAAAACGGGATGGACGCATCATTGAGGATCTGGGAAGATTCAATCCGACACAAGAGCCTTCACTACTGCGTCTCGAGACAGACAGAGTGGTTTATTGGCTGAAAAATGGCGCTCAGCCAACCGAAACAGTTAAGTCCATCCTCAAGAAAGAGGGTATTTATTATCGTCTTCACCTGGAAAGATGGGGCAAGTCCGAAGACGAGATCGAAGCTACTATTTCTGCCTGGAAGGAAGAACGTGAGAAGAAGAAAAAGGCGCCCTCTACCAAAGCCGAAAAAATGAAAGCGCAGCTCAAGGCAGAAGAGGAGCAGTTCAGGAAAGATCAGGAGGCCAAAGCGAAAGCAAAAGCTGAAAAGGCGCTTTTAGAAGCTGAAGAGGCCAAAGCTGCGGAAGTCAAAAAAGAGGAAGAGGAAGCAGCGGTCGATGCGCAACCGGAAGCCGGTGAGAAATCCGAAGTGAAGGCAGAGGGCAAAGCCGA